>PEVN01000038.1 GCA_002779825.1 Armatimonadetes bacterium CG06_land_8_20_14_3_00_66_21
AGTACAGTGCTTCCCGGGGTCACTGCCGTCTCCAGTGCAGCGGTCAGACTGGCGGCAGACGCAGCGACCCCCTGACTCAACCGAATGCGACCGATGCCGGCACCGGCGACCTCCGCGGACATGACCACCAGTGCCTTCCCGGCGGCTCCGCGACCTCGCTTCCCGGCTCGTTCCCCGCCAACGTAGGTCTCGTCCACCTCCACCACTCCCGCCAGTCGGTCCCGACCGGGACGAACCAGGGCGCGACGGAGCTTGTGCAGCCAAGTCCAGGCGGTGTGGTATACCCGCGAAGGTTGGGAACACACCGAAGTCCCGGTGCGACTTCGGCTCCGTCTGGGAGAATACCCTCTGTCCTACGTCTGCTGCACGCCTGCCGGGGAAGTTCCGCGAACTTCCACTTCGGTGTGTTCCCAACCTTCGCGGGTATACCTCAGCAGCGTCCCGAGGATCCAGTAGGCCGCGCGGGCGGAACCAATCAGCGATCCGGTGATCTTGGATTGCCCGATCCGCTTACGGTAGCGTACCGGCACCTCAGTGACGCGGTAGCCAAACCGCGCTGCCTTCGCCTGCATCTCGACGGTCCAGCCGAAGCGGCGGTCCTGCATGTCGAGCGCCTGCAGTTTGTCCCAGCGGATGGCGCGGAACGGTCCCAGGTCCGTGGCTTGCTGACCGTACAGCCAGAGCAGAAGCTTCCCGGCCAGCCGGTTGCCGAACGCGGAGTGCGGCGGCAGCGCGCCTTTCTCCCGCTCGCCCAGCATCCGCGAACCAATGACCAGGTCCGCGTCTCCATCCAGGATCGGGCGAACCAGGGCGGTCATCTCCTCGGGGTAGTCGCTGTAGTCGCCATCGAGGAAGACCACCGCATCTGCCGGCTTCGCCAGCTTCGCCACCTCCTCCATGCCGCGCCAGCAGGCTGCGCCGTAGCCGCGCCGTGGCTCGTGCACGACATGGGCGCCGTGGGCGGCCGCAACTTGGGGCGTAGCGTCGGTGCTGCCGTTGTCGGCGACGATCAGCGTGGCACTCAGCTCGGCGGGGATCTCGCTCAGCACCTTTCCGAGCGACTCCTCTTCGTTGAGGACCGGCGTGATGACAAAGGTCCTCGCGGCGCTTGGCCGGATCTGCTGGGTCATGGGTCACTCCACCAGGCAAGGGAGGCGTCTCTGGCAAGTGTACCTGATCGGCAGAGCGCCGGCCGCCGGGTTGCGCGAGGGCATTGGCTATCCTGCCAACTGAGTGTATACTCGGAGCGGGCTGCTTCATGTGGGTGAGGCTTCCCGCGCTCGTCATGGAGTTGGCACGCCATTCAATGGATGGACGGCACGGCAATCGAGTAGCGCGACAGGAGGGCGCGCGGGTGTGGCGGGGAAGCTTCCGCGCACGGATGCTGCGAGCTGCTTGCAGGCTCTGCGCCGGAGCGCCTGTCGCGCTGCTGGCGACCGCAATGCTGCTCGCCGCAGGTGCGCCAGCCGGGCACGCGGGCGAGGCGGGCCGCGGCTTCGCGGTGCTCATCGGCGTAGATGACTTCTCCCGGGCCGCTGGTTTCGACGATCTCCCCGCCTGTGTGAACGACGCCCTGGGGATCGCCGCGGCGTTGGCTACGCAGGCGCTCTACACAGCTCCCCCGGGAGAGACGCGCGTCCATGTCTTCCTGGCGCCGCGGTCTGGGGAGCCGGGCGTTCGGCCGGCAGAGGTCCTCAATGCGAAGGTGCATGTCGGCTTCGACGACGGCAGTGCGCCCGTGCTGGCTGCCCTGTCAGAGGTGGCAGAGAAGGCGACGCGTGCCGACGATCTCGTTCTTGTCTACCTCGCCACTCACGGACTGCTCGCGGAGGCAGAACCGGGCCAACAGCTCCGCTTCCTGCTGCCTGGCTACCAGCCCGACACTCCGAGCACGTTCCTCACCTTCGACCAGCTTGCCGGCTCGCTCCAAGGCGTCAAGGCACAAGTCGTGTTCCTCCTGAACGCCTGTGACGCTGGCGGCAGCACCGGCAGCGCGAGCGAGGCGTACCTCGAGCGGCCGCTCAGCCAACGCCACGGCTACCGCTGCGTGATCCCGTCGTGCGCGCGGGACGAGCAGTCCTGGATTGGGCCGGGGAAGGCGCAGAGCCTCTTCGGGGAGTGCGTGATCGAGGCGCTTCACGGCAAGGGGCTGGGCGGAGGTCAGACGGAGGTCACGGTCCACAACCTCATCGAGTACTTGGTGGATCACGTCGGCAAGCGCGCCCTGGCCCTCGGGAAGCAGCAGACACTTACGTTCCAGTCGGTGAGGCAGTACTCCGCCGGAGAGTACGCCCGAGTCGTCCTGGCCACAGTCGAGCCGGGTCCTCCCGCGCCAGCGTTGCCGAGCGGTCCTCCGGTTGTCACGCCGATCCCCGCTCAGGGGTCAGCAGTTGGGCCGACGCCGGCCCGTTCCCTGCCGCCCTGCATTACGGACGCAGCCCGACCCGCCGGTCGCGCGCGGACAGCCGGCCTCGAGACGCCGCCGCCGCACGCCCGGTCAGCCGCAACAGCCGGCCGGGTGGTGTCGCAGCCGGCCGACATTTGGGCTGCCTTCCCCACTGAGTTGCCGGCGGCGGCACCACCTACAGTCCAGGAGGGCTGGTGCACAATCCCTGCGGATCGAGGGCGCAGTCTCGCCCCCCCTGCGGCCCCCTCCCGGGGAGTGCCTCCCGTGTACACCGTGCAGCGAGGCGACAACCTGACGCTGATCTCCCGGCGGCTCGGTGTGTCCACGGCGGAGCTGGTCCGCTGCAACAGGCTGGCGAATCCCGACCAACTCACGGTGGGCGCTGCCCTGCTCTTGCCCGAGGGTGGGCCGCAAACCACCACTCCTGCCACGACTCGCCCGCCGCTCCTTCCCGCCGATGCCGACGGCTTCGCCAAGCTCCCTGCCCAGACCCCGGACCACCGCTACGCCCTGCCGCGACTGACGGTGCCGTTGACTTTGCCGGCCCTCGTGCCGACGCCGGGCACCACCGGCGCCAGCGAGGCCGCCCCGCCAGCGCCGACCGCCGAGAGAGCGCTCACGACAAGGGCCACAGGAATGCCGCATGAGCCACTGGCGCTGCCGCCTCTTGCCGGCCCGGCCGGGCACGCCTTCCAGTCCAATGGGCGATTCGCCACGCTCCCCTTCACAGTGCCGGCAGGATCAGGCGCTCAAGTACTCGTGGATGGCACAGAGGCGGAGCTGTGGGCGGGGCGACTTCCGCTCAACGACTCCCTCGGCAAAGGGGAGGAAGTCGTCGTTCGGCAGGGCGACCTGGAGTTCTGGCACGGTCGGCTGATCAAGGACGTGGTGCGTCCCGCAGACTCCCCGGACGGATTCCTGCGGAGGACGCTCCGCGTAGCGCCCGCCGTGGAGGGGTTGGTGTGCACACTCAGACCGGTGCGGGGGCGGGTGCCCCACTGCGACCGCGGAGGGGGAGAGCCCAGGCTATTCGCCGCTACCCGCGAGGGGAACTGCCTCGTCTGTCGGGATCTCCCGGTGGGGACGTACGACTTGGCGGTCCACCTGCCCGGACTCACGCCCATCAAGGCCCGTATCCCCTTGAGTGACGGTACCGGAGACGCCGTCGTGCACCTGCGGTCGCTGCTAACGGCGCGCCAGGTGCTGCGCGCCATTCGCACCTTCGAGGTATCCGTCAAGGCAATGCGTCGAGGGGACGGTCAACCGGAGCTGCTGGCGGGCGGGACCGTTCTCAGCCTGGCGCCTACGGCGGAGCCGCTTGCCGTCCAGGCACTGAAGCGCCTGCAGGAGGCCGGCGTCGGCGACTGGCGAGGAGTGCTTGCCGAGAACCCGGCGCCTCGTCCCGCCCCGCAGTCCGTCGGCGACGACGGAGCGGCCCCATTCAGCGGAGTCTGGGAAGGCGAATACCGCGTCGAGGTCGCCACCGCCAACGGAGCGCCTGGCGTGAAGCTGTCGTCTGCCCCGCTGATGGTACTGGGCGAAGGGGAGGCGAACCGGGTCGACGCGACTCTGCTCGTCGAATAGGGGTGCCCCCGCGAGGAATCTCGGCATGCAGAGACCCCGCTCTCAGAGCCCACGCATCCGGAGTCAGCGCCAAGGCCCGGCAGCTCGCCTCCGCCACCATTGCCGGACTTATCTCCAGCATCAGCTTCGGGTCCCGTAACTTGCTCTGGCCCCATGCCGCCCGCCGCATTCCCTCGGCCTGGATCACGACGGCCCGGACGCCGTAGGGGCCGGTGATGGAGGCGTCGGTGGGGCCCATGATGGCCACGACGGTGGTGCCGACTGCTACCGCCAAGTGCATCGGTCCTGTGTCGCCAGTGACGACGCAGGTGCAGCGTTTGAGCAGAGCGGCCAGTTGAGGGAGCGTGGTGCGGCCGGCAAGGTTGAGGGTCGGGGCGGAGGTGGCGTCACAGATGGTCTGGGCGAGGGCGCGTTCGGGGGGCGAGCCAATGACGACGAATGCCGCCTCTCCCTGGCGACGGATCTCGTCCGCGGCGCGGGCGTACCGTTCGGCCGGCCAGCGTTTGTAGGCTGCCGAGGCGCCGGGGTTGAGGGCGATCAGCGGGTAGCGAGGGGGAAGCGGCTCCAGCAGTTGAGCGACGGCGGTCTCGTCTTCGGGCCAGGTAAGCGCGCCCCAGGAGGGTGGCGCCTTGTGCGCGCCAGCAGCTTCGGCCATGGACCGGAAGCGGTCGACGGCATGCCGGCCGGCGGGGGGCACTCGCCGATTGACGAAGACGTGGTTCAGCTCGCGAAGCTCGTCGACGAAGCCGAGCCGTTCCGGCGCCTTGCTGAGGTAGGCCGTGGCGGCGCTCCGGAGGAGCCCCTGGAGTTCCAGCGCGGTGTCGAACCGGAGACGCTGGAGACACCGGACGAACCGGCGGAAGTCGGTGTAGAGCGCCGGAGCGCGGAGGAGGTCATCCCAGCGGACGGTCTGGCCGTTGGGAACTGGCAGTGGGAGGACTTCATCCAGCAGGTTTGACCGGCGAAGCAGCGGCGCAAGGGGACCATCGACCACCCAGGCGAGAAAGGCGTGGGGGAAGGTGCCGCGCAAGGCGTGGGCTGCTGGCAGAGCGTTGACGACATCGCCGAGAGAGCTGAGGCGGACGATCAGCAGCCGAGGCGCGCCCCCCCCCGCCGCGGGTCGAGTCCCCAAATCCGCAATCCGTAATCCGCAATCTGCAATCCGCTTCATCGTCCCAACACCCGCTTGGCCCAGCGCTCCAAGAAGGTGGGGAACAGCAGGTTCCGTTCTTCGTCCTCGGTCAGCCACTGCGGGGAGAGGCGGCGCTTCAGTTTTGCGATGGCGTTGAGGTCGATCTGGCACAGTTGCCGGAAGAGCCCGTTGCCGAACACGTCCCAGCCGGGCCGCCGGGAGACAGCGGAGGCGAAGTCGATCAGGTAGGGCCGCAGCTCGCCGTCCACCAGGATGTTCCGGCGGCGTTTGAGGTCGCCGTGGGCGATGCCGTGCTGGTGGATGGTCTCGACCAGCGCCCGGAACCGGGCAAAGAACTCCGCTGACAGTTCGCCGGGTTCGAACAGGCTGCCGCAGGTGGCTTCGATGTACTCGCAAGCAAACGCATAGGGGTCGAGCATACCCAGTGGTCTCGGAACGCCCTCCACACCATCCACCTGGCGGTAGGCCCAGTACTCGCGTCGTGCCAGCCATCGGCCGACGACCTCGCGCTGCAGACCAGGACACCCAAAGTAGTCCTTCAACACAGCCAGCCCGCCGTTGCACCGGATGACGCGCACTTCGGGCCGAAGCCCCTTCGCCGAGTGCACAACGCGAACCGTTGCCGCGGTCAATTGGTCTCGGGTCAGGTTCAGTGCCACGGGTCAGCTCCTCGGCGTCCGTCTCGGGAGCGGCCGACTGCGGATGACCTCTCTGTACATGGACTCCGTCTCTGTCACCATCCTGTCCAGGCTGAACCGCTCCACTGCGCGGTTCCTGCCGGCTTCGCCCATCCGCCGCCTCCGCGCGGGCGACGTGAGCAATGCGGTCAGGGCTGCGGCCAAGCGGTCCGGATCGTGCGGCGGCACGAGGTAACCCGTCACCCCCTCCTCGACAACCTCCGGCGCGCCTCCGGCGTTGCAGGCAATCACCGGGAGACGTGCCAGCATAGCCTCCACATAGACGATCCCAAAGGGCTCGCGGTGAGAGGGCAGCGCCATGGCATCCATCGCGCACATCAGGTTTGCAACGTCACGGCGGTAGTCAAGGAAGTGGACTCGGCCCGCGATCCCCAACCCGCTCGCCTGCCGCTGCAGCGCGTCCCGGCACGGGCCGTTGCCGACGCAGAAGAGCCGGAATGGCACGTCAATCGGCACCTTCGCCACAGCCTCGAGCAAGTCGGCGTGGCCCTTCTTCCGCGAGAGGTGGGCGAAGGCCCCCACGGCCAACTCGTCGCGAGCCAGACCCAGTGCCTGCCGCACGGCCTCGCGGGGGCGCTTCGGCACGAACTCGGCAGGGTCGACGGCGTTGTATACGCGGCGCACCCGGTGCGGCGCAAACCCGACCCCGACGGTATAGCGCCGCACCGCGTCGGAGCAGGCGATCAGACCGTCCGCGGCCCCGTAGCACGACCAGAGGGTGCAACTGTAGTGGAGGCCCTGCACGTGCGCCACCACCGGCGTCCGCGCCAGCCGTGCCGCCAGCCCGCCCCACAGGCTTGCCGTCGAGTTGTGGGTGTTCACGAGGTCGGGCTGCCACTCGCGGATGACTGCTGCCAGCCGCCTCGGCGCCACCAAGTTCGCCTTGCCGTGAATCGACAACTCACGAGACGGGACGCCTTGCCGAGCCAGGGACTCGCGCATGAGCGATCCGGGTCTGGTCACGACCAGAACTGCGTGCCCGCGGTCCAGCAGCCCCCGGCACAGCCGGATCATGTTAATCTCGGCGCCGGACACTCTGGACTGAGTGATGACCTGCAGAACACGGAGCGGCTGTTGGCACATGGGGTAGCGGGGGCACGTTGTTCGACTGCCGGATTTGTGTGAGAATGGAGCCACCGCACGCGCACGCATGCAGGCCCCGCACGAACCCGAAGCTCGTCACCCGGAGGTCAGGTCCCCGCGGGTATATCGTACTACGGAGAACCCTCCTTGTCAAAGATCCTGATCGTCCGCCTGTCTGCAGCCGGGGACGTGATCCAGACCACTCCGATCGCCCGCCAAATCCGTCGCCAGCACCCCGACTGCCACCTGGCGTGGGTCATTGAGCGGAAGGCGCTTCCCGGCATCGCGCACAACCCCCACGTGGATGAGATTGTCACCATCGACTCGCCCGAACCTCGCGCCTGGCTGGCGGCGATCCGGCGGCTGCGCAAGCGCTTCGACATAGTTGTCGACGCGCAGTGCCTGCTGAAGAGCGGCTTACTCACGCGCCTCACGGCCGCGCCCGTGCGCATTGGCAGGCAGGATGCCCGCGGCGGCAGCCGCCGGTGCTACACCCGGCTGATGCCGACACACATGAACCAGACGTACATCTCTCAGCAGTACCTCGAGCAATGCGCGGACCTGGGGCTTGACGTTGACGACTACGTGCCGGAGTTGCACCTGGCAGCCGACGACCACCAACGCGCCGCCGCCCTGTGGCAGGAACTGGGGCTGGAGGGCCGCAAGCCCGTCGTCGCGCTCATCGCCTTTTCGGCCGAACCCACCCGCGAGTGGAGCGCGGACCGGTTCGCCCAGGTGGGCGACCTGCTGAGCGAGCGGGTGGGCGCCACGTGTCTGGTGCCCGGCAGCAAGGCCGAGGTTTCGCGCGCCGAGGCGCTCATCGCGCGGATGCAGTGCCGGCCGCGCTCTCTTGCCGGCCGGACCACGCTGGGGGAAGCTGCGGCACTGCTTAGCCGGTGCGACCTGGCGATCGGCGCGGACACCGGGCTGATCCACTACTCTCTCGCTTTGGGGGTGCCCCTAGTCTGCCTGTTGGGTCCCAGTCCGTTGCGGAACGGGCCGAAGGCGGACACAGCCGTCACGCTCGCCTCGCCCTGCAAGTTCCGCCACTGCCAGCCCGCCGAGAAATGTAAACGCGGAGAGGGAAGACCATGCATGGACGAGATCACCGTGGAGGCGGTGGTTGAGGCGGCGGAAGCGCTGCTGGCGCGGGGAAGGCAACCCCGCGGGGCGACACAACCTCCCGCAACGAGGCGATGACCCGGTCCGGCGAGATCGTTGCCAACGCCTGCGCGTCGGGCAGCCCAGCGGCTTCCCGAGGATCGGGGAGCAGGATGGTGTGCGCCGCTCCGTACGGGCGCAGGTGCCAGTAGCGGTCGCGGTTCATCACGGCCACCACCGGGCACTTGGCCGCCACGGCTAGGTGCATGGGACCTGTGTTGCCCGTGACGGCAGCCGCGCAGCGCGACAGCAGGGCGCCCAGTTGGGGCAGTGTTGTGCGACCGACGAGGTTGACGGCGTTGGCCGGCGTCAACCGGACAAGCTCCTCGGCAGCCGCGCGTTCGAGCGGGCCGCCAATGAGGAGGGGCGGCGTGCGCAGATCTGCCGACACCCATTCCAGCACTCGGGCGAAGTGAGCGAGCGGCCAGACGCGCTTGGGGTCTGACGTCCCGAGGACCAGAGCCACTGCCGGGCGGTCGCTCCCGAGCCCGGCTTCCGCGAGCGTCCGCGCGGCCCACGCGCGCTCCTCGTCGCTGACCGGCAACACCAGCTCCGGCTCAGCCCCCTCGATGCCCAGCGCCCACAGCAGCCGCTGATAGCGCTCCACGAGGTGCAGCTCCGGCTGCCGCGCTATCCCCGGATCCACCACGACATCCGCCAACAGGCGCGAGGCCCTGCGGGAGCTGGACAGCGTCGCGCACACCGTCGCCCCGGACAGCTTCCCCAGCAGGCTGGCCCGGAGCATCCCGTGCAGGTCCAGGGCCAGGTCGAACCGGTGCCGCCGCAAGGCGGTGAGCGTCCGCAGGTAGCCCAAATAGGGCGAGTGGCTGAGCGGTGCAACGAACACGCGCTCCAAGTGGCGGTTCCCCTCCACGACGGCCCGGCACCTGTCCTGAACCACCCAGGACAGGCGCGCCTCGGGAAGCGCCCGTTTGAGCGCCTGGCTGACGGAGGAGGCCAGCACGCAGTCCCCGATGGAGGTCAGCCGCACAAGAAGAACATTGGGGCGCTCGGAGATCCTGGCCCGCAGCCTCTGTGCCACCGGAGAGCGGCTGAAGGCGGCGTTGTCGCATTCGAGGTTCAGGCGCATTGCGGGTCCGAGTGGGCCCCCCTCAGCGGGCCGCGAGGGATTCGTCCGAGTCGCGGAAGCGCTTGTGCATCCACAGCCACTGGTCCGGATGCCGCCGGATCTGGCGTTCCATCGCGTCGACCAGTTCCCGCATACCTACCGCCACATCGGTCTTGCGGTCGGCGGTGCGCGACACCCTCAGCGGCGGCCCGATGACGGCGCAAAGCTCGTTCTTCGCGTTTCGGGTGGCGCAACCGGCGAGGAGGGAAGCGCCGGTGCGCCTTGCCAGCAGGGCAGGGATCGGGTGCATGGGCGTGCGTCGCCCGAAGAACTCAAGAGGCATGCCGCTGACGCCGGCGTGCTGATCGGGCAGGATCCCGAGGATCCGGTTCTCCTGCAGCGCGTTCAGTGCCTGGCGCAGCGAGCGGGCCTTGGAGAGCACCTCGACGCCGCCGCTTCTGCGCAGCGTCGTCACCTCGCGCGCCACGGCTGGATTGGCCGAGTCGCGCCCGATGACGCTCAAGGGGAAGCCCTCCAGCGCCACGCGGGCGGCCATGTACTCCCAGTTCCCCAGGTGTGGGGTCACCAGAATCAGCCCGCGCCCCGCAGCCAACCCGGCAGAGAGATGTTCGGCGCCGACCAACGGCACCCGCGCTCTCAACTCGTCGGCGGTCAACTCCGGCAGGCGGACGAACTCGAGTAACGTCTTGAGCAGATGCTGACACGACCGCCGAGCCAGTACCTGCCGCTGAGACGGGGTGAAGCGGTCACCGAGGGCCACCGCGAGATTGTGCATCGCCACTTGTCGGCGCCCCCCGGCTGCATGGTAGAGCGCCGCTCCGGCCAGGTCGCCGAGCGCGTACAGTGTAGCCCAAGGAAGGCGCGGCACGACACTTCGGGCAAAGCGCACCAAGGCCGCTTCGGCTCCAAAGTGAGTGTCGCTCCACTCGCTGTTAGGTTCGGTTGTCGTTGGTTCGATGCTCAGACCACGAGGCTCCTTGCCGCGGACAGCAGGCAGGCCTCGAAGGCGCTCTGCCCACAAATGTCCAGTTCCATGCGCAGGACGTAGGTCGGCGTCCGCACGCAGTCAGGCTTCAGCTTGGCTGCGTCCTTCTCGGTCGTAACGAGGGCGTCGGCGTCCAGCCGCCGCGCGTCGTCGTCCACGCCCGGCAGCGCCTGTCGGTCGTAGGCGAAGTGGTCCGGCAACTGACGGTGGCCGACGACCGTCAGCCCCAGGCTTGCCGCTGTGCAGGCAAACTGCTCGTTGGCTGCGATGGCGGAAAACAGGTAGACGCGCCGGTCTCGCAGTTCGTCAAGCGGCACAGTGGTGCCCGTGGACAGAGACGCGAAACAAGTAGCGCGCAGTTGGCAGGTGAAGATCGGCGTGCCAACGGGGGCCATACGCTCCAGCCGCTGGATCGTGCAGCCAACCTCTCCGGCCGACACGCGCTCTGTGTGGGTCACAAAGAGCGCGTCCGCTCGACGCAGCCGCGAGGGCGGCTCCCGAAGCAGACCGCGCGGCAACGCCCGGCCGTTCCCGAATGGATCGTCCGCCGGCACCAACGCCACGTCGAGGTCGCGCTGAAGGCGCCAATACTGAAAGCCGTCATCGAGCACCAACACCTCGGCGCCCGCCTGTCCGATCAGCAGCCTCCCCATCCGCACCCGGTCGCGCCCAACAGCCACCGAAACGGCGGGCAGCGCGCGCGCGTGCATGACCGCCTCGTCGCCCGCCTCGGAGGCGCTTAGGAGCACGCCTGAGCCGACGGAGACGATTCCCCCTTCGCGGACGAGGGTGCCGCCGTGCCCGCGCAGCAAGAGACCGACGCGCAGGCCGGCAGCCGTGAGCCGCTGCGCAATCCACCGAGTCAACGGCGTTTTGCCGGAGCCGCCAAGGGCGATGTTGCCCACGCTGATGACCGGCACCGGGAGGCGTTCCCGGGTCCGGAGACCGCAGCGGTACGCAGCCTGCAGGGCAGCCGTGGCGCCGGTGTAGCCGAGCGAGAGCGCCGACAGCCCAAACCGGACGCCGGCCGCCAACGCGTCGCGCTCCTCCCCGCGAACGACCCTCAGCAGGTAGGCCGCCAACTCGGTATCCTCGAACCTCCGCGAGCGCGGCTCAACGTCACCGCGACGGACCGCAGCGACTGCTCTCTCCGGTCCGCCGGGGCGGCCGAGGCAGGACACCGCAGAAGTCACGGCCGCCACCCGCCCGCAAGCTTCGCGATCAGCCGCGCATTCCGGCGCGACGCACCGCGGTTCTCGGCGATGGTGGCAGCCGCCCTCTCTTCGACAGCCAGCAGTTCGGCTGGGTCGCCCAACAGCAGGCACACTCGTTCGGCCAAGTCCTCCGGGGTGGCAACCTCCCAAGCGACCCCTTTGCTCTGGAGCAGTTCAGCCAAGCTGCGGAAGTTCTGCATGTGGGGCCCGAAGAGCACGGGACAGCCCTGGATCGCCGGCTCCAACACGTTGTGCCCGCCACGCGGCACCAGGCTGCCGCCGATGTAGGCGATATCGCACGCGCCGTACAGCCGCGCCAACTCACCCATGGTGTCCAACAGCAGCACCGGCTCCTCGACGCTGGCGGGCCGGTCGGCCACCGACTCCTCTTCCGGTGCCAGCCGTTGCAGTTCGGTGCGTCGCAGCGGCCGGAACCCGTGGGACTGAATCGCCGCTTCCACTTCCTCGAGCCGGTCCAAGTGGCGGGGCGCCAGCATCAGCCGCGTCTCGGGGTGCTTCATGCGGATGCGCCAGTAGGCATCTAACACCAGCTTCTCTTCGCCCGGGTGGGTGCTGCCAACCAGCAGCAGCCGCCCGTCGTCAGGTAGGCGCAGGTCGGCACGGAGTTCCGCCCGCTCCTCCGGTGCCAGTTTCTGGAGCGGCTGATCCATCTTCATCTCGCCGGTGACGTAGACTCGCCCCGGCGCAACGCCCTGCTCCAGCAGCCGGTTGGCATCGAACTCCGCGCGCATGGCGAACGCATCCACGTGGTCGTACAGCCAGCGCATAAACGGAGTCAGGTAGCGCCACGATTTCAGGTTGCGGTCCGAGACGCGCCCATTGGCAAGCAGCGCGCCGACATCGGCCCGTCGCATCGCGTGAAGCACATTGGGCCACAGCTCGGTCTCGATCATGACGAAGACGTCGGGCCGCAGCGCCTTCATTGCGCCGCGCACGGCAAAGGCGAAGTCCAGAGGGAAATACACCAGAGCGTTAGCCGACTTGAGTTGCTTGGCGGCCGTCTCCTGTCCGGTGTCGGTCGTGGTGGACACGATGAGGCTCGCCTCGGGCAACTCCTGGCGGAGCGCCTCGACCAGGCCGGCGGCCGCCATGACCTCACCCACCGAAACAGCGTGGACCCAGATCCGGGGCTCGCCGACCAGGCGCCCGGCAAGCTCCTCGCGGTTGTAGAAGCCGAGTTGCTGTACGAGCCCGCGGCGCGCCTTGCCAAGCACTACTGCTTTGTACAGATAGTAGAGCAGTAGCAGCGGCGACGCCAGGCACAGCAACACGTTGTACAGCAGGTAAGGGGTCAACTACGAAGCCTCCAACAGAAGGTGCTCAGCCCGCCGGCCGGCCGCGACCAGGCACTCGCGGACGAGCTGCTTCAGCTCGGGCATCTGCTGGCGCTCCAGCTTTTTCGGCAGGAACACCGGCTGGCCGAATACCACGGCGGCGGCGGTGAACGGGTACGGAATGACGTACCGGTCCCACGTCCGCAGGTGGTGCCGTCGCAGGGCTGCTACGCCCATGGGCAGCACCGGCGCCTGCGTCCGCGATGCAAGGTAGATGGTGCCGGCCGAGATCGTCCCCGCCGGGCCGCGCGGCCCGTCGGGGGTGATCCCGATCAGCGCGCCCGCACGCAGCTTCCGCATTGCCTCGCGGACCACCCGACTGCCGCCTTCGTTGGTGGAGCCTCGGATGGACTTCCAGCCAAACCGCGTGAACAGCCGGTGCACGTACTCGCCGTCGCGGCTGAGACTGGCCATGGCGTGAACATCCAGGCCTCGCAGGAAGTCAACCGGGACGATGGTGGTGCCATGCCAGGCGAGGATGATTCCGCCGCACCCGCTGCTTCGCGCGTCGTGCAGATGCTGGGTGCCCTCCGTCCGGAACCGCAACGTCCGGTTGAGCGCCGCGATGACTGCCCACGAACCGAGGGCTTGCCAATCGAGGATTCGGTCTTCCCGGGTCTTAGAACCTACCCGAAAAGCGCCTGGCCGCGCGGTCGTCTCCGGCGGAAACGGCAGTTTCCGCGGCGCGGCCAGGCGCTTTTCGGGTAGGTTCTCAGCAGACATGGCAGTGGTCAGGTCGGCTACGCGGGCGCTGCCGCCGGCGGCCGCGCCAGCTCTTCCGCCGACTTGCGGCCTGTCTGGATGGAGTATAGCTTGGCGTAATGCCCCTCGCGCGCCATCAACTCGTCGTGCGCGCCCTCTTCCACCACCCGGCCCTGCTGGAGGACCAAGATCCGGTCCGCTTTCCGGATGGTCGACAGGCGGTGCGCAATGACCAGCGTAGTCCGGTTCTCCATCAGGATCTCCAGCGCCTCCTGCACCAGGGATTCCGACTCGGCGTCGAGCGACGACGTGGCTTCGTCGAGAATGAGGATCCGCGGGTCGCGCAGAAGCGCTCGGGCGATGGCGATCCGTTGCCGCTGCCCGCCGGACAGCTTGACGCCGCGCTCGCCGACAAGGGTATTGTAGCTCTCCGGCATGCCCTCAATGAACTCAGCGGCGTTGGCCTTCCGCGCCGCTTCCTGCATTTCCTCCGGTGTGGCCTCCGGCCGACCGTACAGAATGTTATCCGCGATGGTCCCGCTGAACAGCGTCGTCTCCTGAGGCACTACGCCCATCTGGCTTCGCAGCGACAGCAGCTCGACCCGGCGCACATCGTGCCCGTCCACCAGAATCGAGCCGGCGCTGACATCGTAGAGCCGCGGCACCAGGCTGGCCACGGTCGTCTTCCCGGCGCCGCTGGAGCCGACCAGCGCCACGACCTCGCCAGGCCGAACGTCGAACGAGATGTCACGCAACACCGGCTCGCCACCGGTGTAGTTGAAGTGAACATGGTCGAAGCGAACGGCGCCCTCCACCCGCTCGAGTCGCTCGGCGTCGGGTAGGTCCTGGATCGCCGGAACCTCATCCAAGAGGGTGAAGAGGCGACTGGCGGCCGCGGACACTTGCTGCAGGACAAGCACCACGTTGCCCAGTTTTCTGACGTTGGAGTAGACCTGCTGGACCATGGCTGCAAAAGTGAGGATGGACTCCGCCGGAACCCGTCCGGCGAGGGCTTCCCGCCCGCCAAACCACAGCGCCAAGATGAGGCCGAGCGCGGCCAGTAACTCGACGGACGGCAGGAGCCCCGTCTGCACGCGAGCCTCGCGCATGCGCGCCCGGAACGCCTCGGTGTTGCGGTCGCGGAACGTGGCGATCTCCACGTCCTGCGTCCCGAAGGTGTTGATGATTCGGATGGCAGAGAGGCGTTCCTGCATCACCTCGGAGAGGTCGGCAAGCTTGATCAGCGACTGAGCGGCCGCCCAGTTCATCCGCATGCCGGCTCGCCGGATCAGGAACACGGTGAGCGGCAGGCAGAGGCACGCCAGCAGACTCAGCCGCCAACTGAGACAGAAGAGCGCTACGGTGCCGCCCACGATCATGAGCGGGGCGCTGAGCATCTCGATGACGGTGTTGACCAGCATCACCTGAAGCGCCGCCATGTCATTGGTCAGCCGCGACATCAGTTCACCGGTCTTGGCGCTGTCGAAGAACCCCACCGACAGGCGCATGAGGTGCGCGTAGACCTGTTGCCGCAAGTCCGCAACCAGCCGCTGCCCCACCAGGTTGGTGAAGTAGATCTGCCCGCACATGGCGAGGCTTCTAGCCAGCGCGACCCCCAGGACGATGAGCGTCACGCGGGTCAGTGCTCGAACGGTCCCCCCGTGGAGGATCGGCTGGAAGAACGACTTGATCATCCAGTAGAGGGTCAAACTCAACAGGCTTGCGGCGATCATCGTGACAACCGCAACGAGCCCTGCCCTGAGGTGAGGGCGGAAGTACCTGCTGAGGCGGATCAGCGCGTTGGTGTCCAGCCGCTGGAGTCGGGCGCGGAGCCCGCGGCCCTGGCGGGTCGTGTCGGATTCGCTGGCGGGGGTAGGCAATACTGCTCCTTCGAACGTGCGCCGTCAAGCCGAGCCGCGAAGGGGACAGAGCGGCCCCGCAGCGTTGCCGCTCTGTCCCCTTCGCGGCTCGGTTTGGCTCGCCTCTTCACTCGCCGGGGTGTTCAAGCGAAGCGCGAACATGGTTGATTCCTGCGAGGAACGTTGTTGGAGATTTGCCTCCCCAACAACGGGGCTTCAGCCGCCTCTCGCGGCCAAGGCGAACAGCAGCGCGGCAACCGCGTTCGCGATCAGTGCTTCGTACTCGCGATTCCTCCGAAGCTGCGACCATGAGAACCCCGTTCGCAGCAACTCTCTCGGCGGCACGCGGGGGAAGAGGCGTGGCGTCTGGTGGCAATAGGCGTCGTACGCCTCGCCGAACTTCCGGCGCAGGAATCCCTCTTCGTGCCGAATCGTGGGATGGTAGACCGCCCAGAAAAGCGGCAGCAGCACAGCCGACCAGAGAAGCCCAGACATCAGGCAGTGTCCGAGACCGATCACAAAGCTCCCCAGGTACAGCGGGTTGCGCGTGAAGGCAAAGGGGCCGCGGGTGGTGATCTCGGAGTCCTTGTGCAGACACCCTGCAGCCCACAGCCTCAGCGACTGCCCCAGCAGGGCTACTGCAGCGCCCGGCCAGAGCAAGTGGAACTGGGCCGGGTGCAGGAACGCAGCCGCCACGAGCACTCCCGGCAGGGCGACGGTCAGTGCCGTCCGGTGCCGCGCCGGCCAGGGCATACCCGTCTTGACGCTCAGCTCTTCCGTGGTGTTGAGCCTCCCGCAGGAGCCGCGCGCGGTGAGCGCCCAACCAGTTCGCTCACAAGCTGGGCGGTACACCGGATGGCTCCGCCGGGGCCGAGAGCAGCCTTGACCTGCCGCAGTCCACTGAGCATCTGCCGGCGAGCAGGAGTGTCGGTCAGGAGCTCGAGCACATGAGCGGTCAGCCGCTCCGGCGTGGCCACTGCCTTCCCCAGGAGTTCCGGGACGACAGTTCTGCCGGCGATGATATTCGGCAGCGACACCTGGCGCACGTTCCTTCGCGTCAGCTTGAACTCCAGCCGGCCGGTCGCCGGCCCGTCGTAGACGACAACCATCGGTGTTTCGAAGCACGTCGCCTCGAGGGTCGCCGTCCCGGAAGCCACAATCAGCGCGTCGGCGGCAGACATAATATCATACGCCATATCCTGAACCAGCGGTACGTCGAGGCCGAACCGGCGGAGTTGGTGTTCCACCACGGCGCGCGGCAGGTTCGGCGCCGGTCCCAGCACGAGTTGCACGTCGGGCCGACGCGCCTTAAGCTGACGCGCTCCGGCGAGGCAAAGGGGCAGCACGTACCGCATCTCCTGCAGGCGACTTCCGGGCAGCAGCCCGACAACGGGTCGGGCGACTTCCAGCCCCAGCGCCACGCGCGCCGCGTCCCGACCCCGGCGCTGGGCGCAGAAATCGACAAGCGGATGCCCTACAAACACCGCGTCGCCACCATCCCGCCTCAGTAGCTCCGCAGACCACGGGAACGGCGTGGCGAGCTTGGTCGCCACCTGCGCCACAGAGTGGTGACGCCGGGGATCGCGATCCCACGAGCGGGGAGGCATGAAGTACAGCACGGGGATGTCCAACGTCGTCGCGGCACGGGCCAAGGGCACGTTGAAGGCGCCGAAGTCAATGGTAATGAGCGCCGCCGGCCGGTCGTCCCGCAGAAGCTCCTTCAGACGGTCGAAAACAGTCAGCATCCGCGGCACCATCCGCAGACTCTCACTCAGACCCAGACAGCTCCAGGTGGAGCTGTCGAACAGCAGCCACACCCCGGCGGCTCGCATGCGAGGGCCGCCGATCCCGTAGAGCTGAAAGCCGTGTGTCTCCTGAAGCTCGCGAGCCAACGCCGCGCCGGCAGCGTCCCCCGAGGCCTCGCCGGCGACGATCATGAGCCGGGGAGGGCTGGAGATCTCGGATTCCGGATTCCGGCTTTCGGACTTGCGGTCCTGGAGTGTCACCGTGCCACCGTCGCGACGAGCGTTCCTTCAATCGACAACCGGCAATCACGGGCAGCTCTGCGCCCCCGATCCTCGCCTCAATGTGCCCGCTGTTCCTGCCGGCCCTTCGTCCCTTCGCGGATCTTGTACAGGAACTTCACCAGGTAGTCGATCTCGACAGTACGCTCCAACTCGGCTTCGAGGCGCTCCAGCGCTTGCGAGATGTTGAGGTCCGCTCGGTACAGCAGGCGGAAGGCCTGTTTGACGACCTCGCGGCCCTCGGCAGCCACGTCTGCCCGGCGCAACCCCACCACGTTGACCCCGCGAGGCTTGGCCGGAGCCCCCTCGGCCGTCATGAAGGGCGGCACATCCTGCATCACGGAGCTGTAGCCACCGATCATGGCCATCTTGCCGATGGTTACGAACTGGTGAATGCCGGTAAGCCCACCCACCACTACGCGATCCTCGATGACCACGTGGCCACTGATCCCGACGTAGCTCGAGATCATGATCCGGCTCCCCAGGCGGGAGTTGTGCCCGACGTGGGCATAGGCCATGAGCATGTTGTCATCGCCCAGCGAGGTGGCCGCGCCCTCGCCGGTCGCCCGGTGGACGGTGGCGTACTCGCGGATGATGTTGCGGTTGCCGAGGATCGCGAAACTGCGTTCGCCCGAGTATTTGAGGTCCTGCGGCGCTCCACCCAAGACGGCATGCGCTTCGACGGAGCAGTCGTCTCCGAGGCGTGTCCCGGCTCGCAGGCAAACATGCGACTTCAGATCGCAGCGGTCGCCAACCACGGTGTCTTCGTCGATCACGCAGAACGGGCCGATCCTCACGTCTACCCCCAACTGCGCGTCGGGATGGACGATCGCCGTCTCATGGATCTGCATTTCTCACCTTCTCAACTGCGCCGCCGCGACCCCGCTCAGCCCCTGGGAGCGTCCCTATCAGTCGCTCGTTCGCTGGGCTACGGGGTCCATGGGCTCGCTGGTGAGCACAAACGAGAACGTTCCTTCGGCCACGACCTCGCCGTCCACGCGACCAACCAGTTCCACCTTGCCGAGGTCGCCCTTCCGCTTGAGGAAGGTCGCCTCCGTGAAGAGCTGGTCGCCCGGTACCACCAGTCTCCGGAACCGAACTCTGTCCATTCCCACAAAGTAGGGCTGACGGCTGGGATCATCTGCAATGGTAAGCAGCAGGATGCCCCCCACCTGCGCCATGGACTCCACCACCAGCACCCCGGGCATGACCGCGTGGCCGGGGAAGTGCCCCTGGAAGTGCGCCTCGTTCGCCGTGACGTTCTTCAGTCCCAGAGCGCGGACGCCGTTCTCCAACTCCAGGATGCGATCCACCAGCAGGAATGGGTAGCGATGTGGCAGCGTCTTGCGGATCTGCTCGATGTCCATCACCATGATTGGTCTCCTCGGGGAATGGGTGTCAGGTGCCAAGTCCGTGCCGTCGGTCCCATGCGTCCTATCGGTCCTATCGGTCTTCTTGGTCCTTCTGGTCCTTCTCGCGCCGAAGCGAGTCCACGAGCCTGGCGTTGAGCGCGTGACTTGATTTTAGCGCAAATAGGTGCGCTCGCACGGGTCGCCCCAATACAGCCAAGTCTCCCAGCAGGTCCAGCACCTTGTGGCGGACGAACTCGTCGGGGAAACGAAGCTCCGCGGAGAGGCGGTCCTCCCAGATGACAACCGCGTTGTCAAGGGAGCCACCGGCAGCCATCCCTTGCTGCCTCAGCCCGTCGATCCACTCCGCCAGAGCAAACGTCCGGGCCGGCGCGACTTGCTCCGCAAAGACTTGACCGCGGGGGCAGCCTTCGTACACCTGCTTCGGGGCCAGCGGTTTTCGGTAGTCGACGCCGTAGGTCACGCGGAACTCCGGCGCGGGGCACGCCAGGACATGTGCTTCGCCGTTGTCCACCCAATGCCACTCGCGCACGACTAACTCGGGTGGGCCCGCGACAGCGGGTTGTGTTCCCGCCTCGTGAACGAGATCGACGTACGCCAAGGCGCTGCCATCGAGGATCGGGAGTTCCGCGCCGGTCAACTCCACCGTCACCGAGGTGAGTCCCAGCGCCGACAACGTAGCCAATAGGTGCTCGGGCGTCCGAATCACCGTGTCGCCACCGCGAAGGGTGGTGCACCAACCGGTGGGCTCGGCGCACCCGGGCGCAACCGACACCTCCGGCGAGCCGGACAGGTCGAGTCGCCGGAAGACGATCCCCGGTTCCTCCGGCCGAGGCACCAGTCGCACGATGACTTCCTCACCCGAGTGCAGCCCCACACCGGAGACTTCGGCTTCCTGCTGGACTGTGAGACCGGACGCGATAGGGAGGCTCCTTCGAGAAATGCGTATCGCAGGCATCCTGCCTGCATGTTCCACGCCAGAACGCGTGCGGCATTATAGCACACGGCTGCCCGCAGAGGAACCACCCCGCAACCGCCGAACTTGACACGCACAGCTTGCGCAGATACAAAGCGGCGAGCCGCCCCACAACACGGGAGTTGAACGCACACGCACGAGCACAGCCAGCCCTACAACACGTTCCTGTGGGTTGAATTGATCGGGTTCGACAACGAATTGCCGGACTTCGGCGTCGGTGCGTACCTGCGCAACGCCGGCTTCACGCCCGACGCCGTCTCGCTGTTTGTCTTCAACCCCGACTTCGTCCACACCCACGACGGCGGCGGCGACGATCGCCCGCTGCCGTTCGACTGCGGCTCCTATGGGGGACACCCCACCAGCTACGAACGCTCTCGGCAGAACTGGACGCGCTCCCAGCTCCTGGGTCTCGTCCGGGAGCTGCAGGGCCACGGCGTCGCGGTCTTCTTCTCGATCTTCGACATCTTCGCCAGCGACCCGTGGATCGGCGGTCATTCAGAGATCCTCAACCTCCTCCACGACGGCACTCGCAGCCGGTCGATCTCCCCTTTCAAGCATCTCTCCGACGGGACGCTCTACGAGGACTTCTTCGTGCGGCAGTTGGCCGCCGTGCTAGGCGACTACGGCTTCGACGGGTACCACCAAGCGGACGGCTACTGCCATCCTCGCTATTCCCTGGACAAGGCCGACTACTCCGCCGACATGGCCGGTCAGTTCACTGCCCACACCGGTGCCGCCTTGCCAGACGAGATCGGTCCCGAGCAAGGCGATGAGGCGGCCGTCGTGACACGGCGCGCCGCCTGGATCTGGCGTAGCGTCCGGGGCGAGTGGATCCGCTTCCACGCCGACCGCATGGTGCAGTTCTGCGAAAAGGTCATCCAAGCGGCTCACGGCGAGGGCAAGCGGGTTGTCCTGAACAACGCGTTGACCCGCGACCCCTTCCAGGCGCTGTACCGCCATGGCGTGGACTACCAACGGATCGCCGCGGCAGGCGCCGATGGGTTCATCGTCGAGACAGTCGCTCCAGGGGTCATCCTGGGCGGTGAGAGCGGCCAGGAGGCAGACCCGCACCACGACTTCCAAGCGATGCTGCTCCTCATTGCGGCCGCCTTGCCCGACCGCAAGCTGTGGTGCCTCAACAACGCGCATGATGTCAACGAACAGTGGGACGTGCTGCTGCACGGGCCGACGCTGCTGGAAAGGGAGATCTACTGCGAGACCAGCCTGTTTCACCGGAAAGGAGATGGCACGCTGCGCCGGTGCGTCACCGGGCCGTTGGTGTGCCTTGCCGACGGCATCCGCGCCCACGAGTGGCAGTGGCTGCAGCGCTGGTGGGGCCTGGGCTACGGAGCAGTACCGCGTGGGATCGTCGGCGCCACACTGGTGTGGTCGGACGCGGCGCTCGCCAACCAGCTCGACGACTACCTGACCACCCGGCGCTTCAGCACGCACAAGCTGCTGTACGAACTGATGGCGCGAGGAGCACCCGTCCACAGCGTGGTGGGTGTGGCAGACGTGGCCGCGGCAAAGGGCCCGCTGGTGGTACTCAACCCACACCTCTTCCCGCGGCAGGAGCTGGAGTCCGTGCTTGCCTATGAGCACGGTTCCGTCGTCCTGGTGGGCGACCTGCCGGAGCACCTGCCCGAGCCGGCACTGCGGTTCGCCGACTGCCACGAACCGGGCAACCTCTCCTGTGCAGTCTACGGAGAGACCTCGCCCTACGAGTTCGCCATCGAGGACGAGACGGAGGATATCCCCCCTGATCTGACAGACCTGCCGGAGCCTCCCTACTACTTCCGCGAACTCTACTTCCGCAAAGTGTCCGACAGCTTCCTGAAGGCCTGCGCCGGCCTCCTCGCTCAGGTCAGCGGCCAGGTCAAGATTAGCTACCGAGCCGACGTGATCACCGTGCGCGCCCTGGACATGGGCCCCACAAGCCTCCGGCTGCTGGTTGGCAACGACAGCCACTACTACGCCATCACCGAGCTGGACGTACAACGCACGCTCAAGAGCGTTCGCGTCGCGACGGCATTCCCAGGGACGCTCCCGCCCCTGAGCGACACCCGAATCTGCAACCTCCGCGTGCCCGGCAAGGGGATGGTGGTTCTGGACGTCGAACTGGAGCCGTGAACGGGCAAGACCGCAGCCGCTGAGGCAGCCGATTCCTGCGTTGCCGGGTTCAGCCCCATCCGGCACCCCCACCGCAGCCGCGTGCGCCAGCACTTGGACCCGCCAACTCCAACGCCTGCTGAACGTCCGCAGCGCCCGAGCAAACTGCCCCTCCTCGGTCCGCGCCGTCACCTCCATCACATACAGACCCCGTGGCAGCGCGCCGCCCGCAGCCGCTCGGTCATCCCAGTTCTGGCCGTTCACACCAGCCGCCCCGGCCGACTCCGCAGCCATCACCGCGACCACGCGGCCTGCAGACGACAGCACGCGCACCCGGACCAGCGCCGGCTTGCTGAGCGCATACCGTACGGCGACGCCGCCGGCTCGCCCCGGCTGAACGGCCACGCCGCTGATCCGCAACGGCGCGCCGGCGCCACGCTCGGCCACCAACTGGAACCGCCGCGGTTTGCCAGGCCTCAAGGAGACCTCGTACGCCCGTGTCGTGCGCATGTAGCGCCGCTGTCCGGTATCGAGGTCCACCAGCGTCAGCGACATGTCCGTGGGCGCCGCAGACAGATCCGCCCACGACAGAGTCGCCGTCGTCTCGGTCTCGGACGTGGCTTCCAGGTTCCACCCCATCGGCGGAACACCCGGCAGTCCGCGCATGTCGGTGGCGCACCACTCCGTCGCCCCCGCCGTCCGCGACCGCCACTCAGGATGCACGAAGTGCAGCGACACCCCGCCCGGCGACGGAGGTGGAAACGGAGCCTCTGCCCGGAACCCGTCGAAGCTGTCGGTGGCGCCGGCGGAGACGAGGGCGGTGGCGGTGGAACGAGAGCGACCGGATTGGAGGATCAAAGGGACCGACCACGACTGAGCCGCGACGGTAACAGAGCGACCGGCTCCCACCTCAGCTCCGCTCTCTGACGTTCGCGGCTCGGATCGGGCTTCGCAGGGCGCAGGTGTCCGACCGCGCCCTACTCCCGACGGGAGGTCTCCACCACTGCCCGCCGCAGCCGGCACCACCACCGTGCAGTCCTCCAACGCCAACACCCACCGCCCGTCCCACGAAGTGAGCGTGCCGGCGTCGGTCCATTCGGCGACGTACTCCGTCGACTCGGGCCGCCAGCGCCACAGGCATGGGGCGACGAGGCTGTCGGTGTCGAGCAACGACGCCGCCGGCCGCGCGCCGGCCAACACCTGGCAGTCGAACCATTGGACCGCCGCACCGGGACGCGGCAAGCCGACCAAGTTCCAGCCCTGTCGCAGCCGGATGCCGCCAGCCGCCTCCGACCCGGGCAGCCGGCCGACGGCCGTCAGGCCCGTCGATTGCGCAACAAACGCCCAGTACGTGCGCCCCAACTCCGCCGCCGGGTTGAGCACATACTGCGTCCCCGTTTAGCCATAGGTCACGAGCCCTCGGGCGGAATCCGAACCGCGAGGGTAACCGAGCGGTCCAAACAGGTCCGCCAACTCCCCCGTCACCGACGCCAACGGCGGCGCCAACAAATGCCACCCACCACACAACCGCGTCGTGGCCGCCGTCAACCCCGCGCTCTCCTGCGCCCCCAACGCAATCGCCTCCCCCTCCTGTCACCGCCTTCGCATTTCCCGCCAACGCCCGCGACACCGGCGCCCGCGCCCGTTCCACCGTCCGCACCTGAACCCACGCCCGCACCCCCGCGTCACCGCCACGAACTGGAGTCCCATTCAGTCCGCAATGCGCCAACACCACCAACCGTCTCGGCGCCCGCAGGTTCGACTGCACTTCCCAATCGCCGGTGAAAAGCGCCCCCGTGCGCACCCCCGTCACCTCAACCTGCGCCGAATCGAACCGCACCTCCACCTGCACCCCGGCCACCTCAGCCGCGCCGTGCAGGAACAGCGGAACGTCGATAACGCCGTCGCCAGCCATCGGCGCCCCCAACGAGGCGTTGCATATTCCGTCGCCCGTCGCCGCCCGCCCTGCATCCCGAAGGGACTGACCGAGAATAGCGAAGGAGTTCACTCCTGGGACCGCAACGGAACCCGCCTCCGTGCCCAGTCCCGAAGGGACGGCTGATCCATCGGTGTTCAGCCGTCCTTTCAGTTACTATGTAGTTCGTGTTGCGGAAGCTTCATAACGCGGGTTGCGAGCGGGAGGGTGGTCAAGAGACGTACGCCAA
>PEVN01000355.1 GCA_002779825.1 Armatimonadetes bacterium CG06_land_8_20_14_3_00_66_21
TCCTGGCCGTCACCGACGCCTACGACGCAATGACCTCCGACCGCCCCTACCGCAAAGGCATGCCCGCCGCCAAAGCGGTCTCAATCATCGTGAAGGAGTCGGGGACGCAGTTGGACCCCAGCCTGGTCGAGGCATTCCTGCACGTCCCCGACGCCCACTGGACGCAGGCGGCACAGGCGCACCTGGCAGAGCGCGAGGCAGCCGCGGCTTAGGCGGCGTAGATCACCCCCGACTGAGGCGGCGGCGGCGTGTTCCAGGTCCGCCTCGACGCCAAGCCCGCTTCCCACAGCAGCCCGATGACGAGGGCCTGCGCCGCGAGACCGACCACCCGAAGGGGAACCGCCAGCGCAGGGCGAGCCGAAGCGTTCCGGCTTCACCCTCGCCGCCTTCGTCGTCACCGCCCTCCCAGCGTGGGAGCAGGCCGTCAGCGCCCTCAGCGTCCACAACGTCCCCTGCCACCACCTGACCGATGAGCGGCAGCTTGCGGAGTTAACGGGGATTCGGTTCTGAGTTCGTCGGTTTTCGTAGCCGGTATCCTTCGGTCCCGGCCCCGTCTGCCGGGCAATTGCCGCCAGCGGGAGCGCGTGCTACAATCGGCAGCCCAGCACGTGCAGATCGGGGCGGACATCGGAGCCAAACGATGACCACAAAGCTCACCCTCGTCATGGATCCCAATGTCATCTCCTCCGCCAAGACGTATGCGCACGCGCGGCACACGTCGGTCTCGAAGGTGGTCGAGAACCTTCTGCGGCTCCTGTCGGCAGAGCCCAGACCGGTTCCTTCCGAACTGGGCCAACTCGGTCCAATCACCGCGTCGCTCACTGGGGCCATTCCCCTCCGCTCCGGGGACGAGAGCAAGACGACCCAGGAGTTGATCCGTGAGGCGAAGCAGGAGCGCTTCCTGTGAGACGGGTCTTCATTGACAGCGACGTGATCCTCGATTGCGTACTCAACCGGGTACCGTTCTCCGCGGAGTCGAGCGCCCTCCTCAGTGCCTGTGAGCTTGGGCATCTGGAGGGAATCACGTCGACGTTGGTTCTCGCCAACTGCTACTACGTCTTCTGCCGACAGGCCGATGCCTCAAGCGCTCGTGACGTCGTCGGGCGCCTGCGTACCCTCCTCACAGTTTGCCCTGTGGGGGACCGTGAGTTTGGCGAGGCGCTGGCGTCCGACTTCGCCGACGTAGAAGACGGCATCCAGCATTTCGTCGCAGTCAACAACGGAGGCGAAGCCATTGCGACCCGGAACGTGCGCGACTACGGGTCATCCGCGATCCCCGTCTGCGACCCCGCTCAGGTCCTCGCGCTTCTCGCCAACGCGGAACACGGCGACCCGGCTGGCCCGCTCCTCCCTCCCGCCACGACTGGGCAGTGACAGCAGAGGTCGGCGAGTGCCAGGGGCCGCCAGCGAGGCGCGCAGGAAGAGCCTTCCAGCACGTTGCCGAGAACGCGCCAGACGCCCGTTCCGTAGCTCACCCGGCAGTGCCCTTCGATTGCGGTCTGCAGACGCGACCCCCGGGCGCCCGGCGCAAGTCTGCTGACCGTGACACAGCGCGGCATTTGCAGCGGCGGCCTTTCCGGCTATACTCCACGCGGTCCGAAAGCCGATGCGGACACAGACGCGGACGGAAAGGTGTGGAGAGATGTTGACTCGCAGGCAGTACGCAGGGCTGGTAGCAGTTGCTGGGGTGACGGGGTTGGTTGGGGGCGGATTGTGAATGTGCTGCTGATGGGGAGAGCGGCGCAGGCGGGGCAGGCGAAGCAGACGAAAAAGGTCGCCGACTTGGTTGAGGCAAGGGAGTTCCGTGTTGTCGGCAAGGACGGGAAGGTGCGCGCCGGCTTGACGGTCTCGGATGATGTGGCCGGCCTCGCCCTGTTGGGCAAGGACGGAAAGGCTGGCATTACTCTCGGTACTCTCGGTGTGACGCCCGACGGCACCACCACCGGCCTGTCGCTACTGGGTCAGGACGGGAAAGTGCGCTGCACTCTCGGCTCGACCCCTGACAACGGCGCAGGGCTGGGGCTTTGGGACAAGGACGGCAATGCGGCCGCTGTTCTCGGGTTTGAGTCTGACGGCACGCCTCGTGTGGAGCTCACGGACAAGGACGGGAAGGTGCTCTGGGAGAAGCCGTAGCCGGGGAGCGCTCTGCAGGCTCCGCCCCCTCGCCGGCTTGCCCTGGGTGCGGGAGTCTGGTAGAGAATCGCGTTCACTGTTGTAGGTGTGGTCTACGAGTCCTGTGGCTGGAGACCCGGCCGATGAGATCACCTTCGAGCGCTTCGCCGCGCTCCCAGAGACAGTCTGAGTCCGCGTTCTCCCGAACGCCCTTCTGCGCCCGGCCGCTTGCCTCCTCACGCCGAACACGCGCCTCCTCCGGCCGAACAAGCATGTTCGGCCGCCGAACACGTACCTCCTCCGGCCGAACAAGCATGTTCGGCCGCCGAACACGCACCTCCTCCGGCCGAACAGGCATGTTCGGCCGCCGAACACGCACCTCCTCCGGCCGAACAAGCATGTTCGGCCACCGAACAAGCGCCTCCTGCGGCCGAACGCGCCTGTTCGCACGCAGGTCGCTCGCATCCGCGGACCGAGCACCGCCTTCTCCCGCCCGGCCGCCGTAGGCCGGCAACCGACTGCTAATCTCCGTTTCGCATCACCCGGGAAGCTCCCGAAGGAGGAAAGGAAATGCCCAATCGTATCCCCCAGAATGTCGTCAGCTATGCAAAGGCGATCAGCGCGCACCGGAAGCTGAACGCCGCGGGGCAGACAATTGCCGAACAGACCGAAGAGCAGTTCGACGCAGACGTCGCCGCGGCCCAGGTGACGGTGGACGCGGTCCTACAGAACGAGATCGAGGGCGCGAACCTGAGAGCGACGCGAGACGAGAGCGTTGAGGCGCTGTTGACGCTGTGCGACCGGTACGTCGACCGGATGAAGTCCGACCACGAACGCGACTCGCAGCAAGTTCGCACCCTTCCCACCCGGCCCGGCTCTGAGCACCACCGCAGCCACGCCTCCAGCAGCTCCGGCGGCAACGGTGCGCCGGACGCAGGCGGCACGGGCGTTCCGCCGCCGACGGTGTAGACAGGCGGCTTGACAAGGAGACAGGGGGACAAGGGGAAGGGGGGACGAGGCGAACGGCGCACCTCCCGCCCCTTCCCCACTCCACCACTCACCACTCATCACTCCCCCCCAGGAACCGATCATGCTCCCAACCCGCACAACCACCTACCCCGATAGCTTGTTCTTCCCAGCGTTGAAGGAGGCGATTGACGGGGCGCAGTCGCTGATTGAGATTGCGTCGTTCCTGTTCCGCACGGGGTACGCCAGCGAGACGCGGGCGGAGCAGATCGCGGAGGCGTTGAAGGCGGCGGCGGCGCGGGGGGTGCGGGTGATTGTCATCCTGAACTGCTCGCGGTTCGAGCCGGACGTGGCGGAGGAGAACTACGCGACGGCGCTCGACCTGGCCGCCGCCGGGTGCGAGGTGCGGATGGGGCCGCCCAACCAGACGCTCCACACGAAGATGGCGCTGATGGACTTGGCGCGGGTGTTCGTCGGCAGCCACAACTTGACCCGCGGCGCGCTCAGCTTCAACCGCGAACTGACCGTCTACTCCCCCAACCGCGAGATGGTCAGCCGGGTGTCGCGTTACTTCCGCGAACTGTGGAACGTCTCGAAGCCGCTGGCCGAGGTCCCGCCGCCCGACGGGCAGGGGGCGGTGGAGATCGCCCTGCTGACGGTCACCCCGGTGGGTGCGCAGATCCGGGCCACCTTCGACGTGAACCTCACCACCGGTGTGGACGCCTTCGCAGCCGTCGCGGCAACCGATGGGAGCCTCGCCGGGGCGACCATGGGACCCTCGGTGGCGCCGACCGAGCGCGAAGCCTTCGTCACCCCGGCGGTGCCGGAGGGAACGGAACTGTACGTGGCCGTGCGCGCCTACTCCGCCGGTCAGGCCATTGCCACCAGCGAGAAGTTCCGCCTCGTCTACCAGCCGACGGAACCGGGCGGCGAGGGCGAAGGAGACGGCGACGGCGGCGGCGAACCCCCGCCGCCCGAACCGCTCACCGCGCCGACGCTCGTGTCCGTCGCGTGGGCGTCGGAGACGACAGTCACCCTCACCTGGGAGTTCGTCGGCTGCACCGACTTCCAGCGCTTCGTCATCGAGCGGGAGAACCTGACGCAGGAGTGGCAGCCGTTAGGCTTCGTCTACGACTCCGCCGCCCGCCAGTGGACCGGCAGCGCCGCCGACACGACAGAGTCCACCCCCTTCCGCGTGGTCGTCTACAACCTGGCCGACGAGAGCGCCGCAAGCAACGAACTGGCGGTCCCCGACAGCCCGCCGCTGCTCCTGGCGCCAACGCTCCAGTCGGTGACCCAAGTCGGCGCCGAGAACATCACCGTCGCCTGGGCCTGGACCGGCCCCGAGGGCTTCCACCGGTTCGAGGTGCAGCAGCGGGACAGTCTGGGCGACTGGACAGTCCTCGCCACCAGCTTCGACCCGGCGACGCAGGAGTGGACCGGTCCCGCCCTGAGCATGGACCCCGCCCAAACCGTCCGCGTGGTCGTCTTCAACATGAGCGAAGAGTCGCAAGCCAGCGACGAACTCCCCATCACCCTCGCAGGCCCCGGCACCCTCCAAGCCCCCGTGATCCTGCACGCCGAGATCTACGAGTCCGGCGGCGACCTCTACATCGTCTGGAGTTGGGAGAACAACTCCCCCGAGCCGCCCTTCGACCACTTCCTGGTCCAACAGATGGACGGCATGGGCACCTGGCAAACCCGCGTCACCCTCTCCGACCCCACCACCCAGAACTGGACTGGCGCCCCGATGCCCGTGCCGTTCCCGAGGCACTTCCGCGTGGTGGCGGTGGATACGATGGGTGGGGAGGCGGTTAGTGAGGCGGTGGAGGTGGGGGCGTAGCTGTTGACGGAGGCAGGTGCGTGTGATATGGTTGCGCTTGCCTGCGCAGCCGTAGAGACTCCCCCAAGAAGGTGATTCCGCTGGTCAAACGCATCCTGATACTGGACGCCGACCCCGACACCTGCAACCTTCTCAAGACCGCCCTCACCCGCGACGGCTATGCCGTCGACTATGCCTACCACGGAGACGAGGCATGGCGTACCCTCCACACGAAGGGCGCCGACCTGCTCCTGTTGGACGTCGGGCTTCCAGGCGCGAATGGGTGGGAGTTCGCCCGACGCCTGCGGGAGGACGCGCGCGTAGCCGGTCTCCCGATAATCGTCGTCACGGCGCACACAGGTCTGCTCAGTCGCGCAGCCTCGCGGGTTTACCATGTCGCCGACTTTATCCCGAAGCCCTTCGCAACCGCGACCGTGCGGGCTGCAGTGAAGACCGTGATCGGCCCTTCGGGCGCAACCAAGCGGGTCTGAGTCGGCGTCCGGAGCTCGCCCCTCTCCCCTGCTCTGCTACTTCGCCGCGAGGGTCGTCACCAGTGCCAGCAGGTCCGGGCCGTGCAGGGCGCCCTTCTCCACCTGTCTGCCCGCGAGGGTTGCATCCGCAGTCGCCGCCAACGAGCCGGCCAACGCCTGGACTTCGTCGAACGCAGTCGCCGCGTCAGCGGTGATCCCCGGGTGCCACACGAGCAGCGGGACCGGGCCGCTGCTGTGTCCCTTCATCGGGCAAGGGGTCGAGTGGTCGCCGGTTACGGCCAGCAGGCACTGGTCGATGAGCTTCTCTTTGAGCGGCTGGAAGAAGTGGGTGTCGATCAGCTCGATACAGCGGGTCTTCAGGTCCGCCTCGCCATCGTGTCCGGGGAGGTCGGGTCCCTTGATGTGAACGTACAGCCCGTCGTACTCCTCGATGGACGCCTCGACGGCTTCCCGGAACTTGGTGTAGTCGGAGATCATCTTCTCTTCGGTCATCTTGCCCTGGCCGGTGTCGACGGGCACGACGCCCATGCCGATCATGAGGGCGATGCCGCATTCCACCGGCATCTCGGCGAGGACCGCCATCTTCGCGCCGTAGCGGATGTCGGTAGAAGGCAGCCTCGGCACCGTAGCGCCGGCGTCGCGAACCAAGACCACGTTGGCCGGGTTGATGCCGCGAGCGGCCCGGCTCTGGTTTGCCGGGTGGTTGCGGAGCGCGACGTGGGTCTCGTACACGAATCGATTGACCAGCTCAGCCGACCGTCTTGCCTCGGGAGAGTCGTCCATCGGGCAAGTCAAGGCAATGGCCGGCGGCGGGTTCGCAGGCAGCGAGACTGCTTCACCGACGTAGTAGCCCTGCTGACGGACGTAGGCCGGATCGGGAGCGGTGATCTTCCCCGACAGCGGCTTGCCCTCGGGGTCCCGGATCACCGCGAGGCAGCGGTGGCCGGAGGTGGGCTTCACGTGCGCGGGGAAGCCGAGCATCTGCAGGTGGAGATTCACGGCGTCGCACAATGACTTGGCCGTCTGCGGATCCATCACCCGCCCGGCGCGACGGTCGCTGATCTGCAGAGCCGCGTTGAGCGTCGCGAAGTTACCCCGCAGCATCAGGTCGCCGTCTTGCAGGTATAGCCCTTCAGCAAAGCACTCCACCGGGCCGCGGCCGGTGTACTGGCTCTCCCGGAACACGTCCACACCCAACAGCGAAAGCACTGCCGCGTCGGACTGTGGCGCGATGTACTGGCCGCTCCACGGCGCCCGCGGGATCGGCTGAAGGGTCCCGAGCTGTCCCTTTTTGGCGTAGCCGTCCAACACGGGCTTGTTCGCCCGCTGACAAGGCGTGACCACGCCCTCGCCAAAGTAGTCCTTCGGCTCCAGCCCCTGAGGCGGCAGCAGGAAATCACCCACGCCGTCCAACACAACAATGAGTACTTTGCGGTTCAGTGCCATCTAACGCTTCCTTGCCCTTCGCATTCGCCGGAATAAGCCGCACCGGTGCCTCGCACGACAACACTACCGAGGAGGTTGGCTGGCTTCCGGGCGGAAGGAGCAATTCTACCAACAAACGACGGCGGCAACAAATGGGCGGAGGGTCGGAGCGGACACGTGCGCACCAGGCGCCGGCCTGCCCGCAGTGGGATCAGTTCGGCCCGTCCACCACCGCCGCGCCCAGCCGCCGAAACGCTTCGTTCTCCGCGTCGCGGCTCTTCACGTCGGCGTCGTTCCAGCTCACAACCAAGTCGAGGCTTGGCATCACCGCCATCACCCGAGGGCCGCCGTGTCCGAAGCAGCCGAACACGTCGCGCGGGGCGTCCGCCCAGTGCCGTTTGGCCTGCCGGTCGATCCCGTTAGTCCACCATAGCCACGAGTAGCTGCCGAAGTGGTCCGTCTGGTTGTCGGGCACGGTTTGCGAGCCCAGGGTGCGTTGGCCGGGAAGCAACTCTGCGGCATGACCGGCCGACTGAGGGATGTCGTTGGACAACGAGCTCGCCACTGCCATCCGCGCCAGCCGTTCGCCGAGCAGTTGCTGCCCGCCCCAGTTCCCGCGACGCAGGTAGAGCCACCCGAACCGGGCGAAGTCACGCGGCGATATTCCCAACCGCCCCGGGCGGTCGCCGGTGCCGAAGGCCATGAACGTGGGGTCGTCTTCGCAGCCAAGCGGATCCGTCAACAGCGGATGCAGGACGTCTCCGTCTACCCTCTCATACGTCGTCTGGTACACCTTCAGGAACAGCAGGTCCCAGAACAGCGCCATCTGCCAGTCGTTGTAGCAGAATGCTGTGCCGGGCGCTTCCGCTACCCCGTAGCAGGAAGTCTGGTTGGCAAGGTGGCGCCAAGTGATCCCGCGGTCCTTGTGACCAAGGGCGGCGTTCAGTTCGCCGAGGCGGGGCTCGAGCGGCAGGACCGTGTCGTCGAGGCTCCGGATCTTCCTCTCCTCAAGCGCCTTGAGCAGGAAGTGGGTGTAGAGGGGCTTCGCCGCCGACGCCACGTCGCCTCGCTTCGTGGCGTCTCCCCACGTGTAGACGAGGTATCCGTGCCGCACCACGCAGCCGCGACCGCCTACAGCCTCGCAGAAGCGCTCCAGTCCGGTGACGCTCATGCCGACTTCGTCCGGCGTGCGTACGGCCCAGGTCACGCCCGGGAACACCGGTTCTGCCGCGCTCATACTCATGGTCGCACCGACGAACATCGTCACTTCGCCGAGGATGCTTAGTGGACCGGCCCGCCAGGTCGAGCCGCGGCTGCTGAGGGCGTATCTGTGTCTTCTCATCGAGCGGTCCTCCCGTTCAGGAAGAGGGCGCCGTCCGGCCGCGCCAGGACGTAGCGGCCGGGGACACCTTCTACGCAAACCCGACCTCGCCCGGAGGCCTCGTATACCCGCGAAGGTTGGGAACACACCGAAGTCCCGGTGCGACTTCGGCTCCGTCTGGGAGAATACCCTCTGTCCTACGTCTGCTGCACGCCTGCCGGGGAAGTTCCGCGAACTTCCACTTCGGTGTGTTCCCAACCTTCGCGGGCATAGCTGGTGAGTTTGCCAGTCGTCTGGGAGACCGCGTACAGCTCGCCCTGCGGGCCGACGGAGAGCGCGTTGGCTTCGCCGGCCTCTTCAACGAACACTCTGACCTTGCCGTCGAGACCGATTCGGTGGATCTTGTTCGCGGCCGGATCGGCAAAGAACACCTCCCCTTGGGCGTTGTTGGCCGGTCCCCGCGCGTCGCGGAACCCCTCGCCGGCCAGTGTCCACCCTGCGCCCGGAACGAGGACCTCCTGCACGCGCGGCGCGCTGGAGCCGGCTTTGACCGGCTCCGGCCATCCCTGCCAGAGGAAACGCATCGCTACCGGGAAGAACTCGTTCCACCCCGCCACGTGCGGCCCGTCGAGGGCGCGAAAGAAGTAGTCGTAGCCGGAGCACTTGAGCGCCTTGTCCATCTCCTGATCCAGCAGGTACCAGTCGCCCGCGCAGTTCTCCATGTCGTGCATCCCGGTGGTGAGGTAGGCGCGGAGGGGTCTGGCTTCGAACTTGCGGATGAGCGTCGGGAACTCGTGCCCGCCGCGGAAGGCGACGAAGCTGCCGCTGTTGGCGTAGACCCGGGAGAAGGCGTCGGGGCGCTGCCAGGCGGCATTGAAGACCGCAATCCCGCCGCTGCTCCCGCCGGCAATACAGCGGTCATTGCCGCTGTCCGAGAGCTTCAGGTCGAACTCCCTCGCCACAAAGGGCAGCAACTCGTCGACGAGGAACCGCACATACGCGTCGCCCACGGCGTCGTACTCGAAGCAGCGATTGCGGCGGCCCATTGTGTTCGGCAGCGGCGCCGGCGGGTCGCCGGGGCGGATGAACACGCCGACGGTGACCGGCATGTCGCCAGCGGCGATGAGCGCCTCCAGCACCATCCTCGGCGCACTCACCGGAATGA
>PEVN01000299.1 GCA_002779825.1 Armatimonadetes bacterium CG06_land_8_20_14_3_00_66_21
GGCGTGTGGTGAGCACCCAACACACTGCTGTGCACGCAGAGGCGTCGAACTTGTGCAATAGCTTCGGTGTATTCCTACCCTTCGCGAGTATACGACGACTACATGACGCAGTACTCGATGGACTTGACGGACGGCGCCCGAGCCGCGCGCTACTTCAGGGACCTGCTGACCGTGCGACGCGTCGCGCTGAAGCACGGGCTGCCGTTCTGGAACATCGTGTCCGCCAACCAGATCCGGCCGCAGACGACCATTCCTTCGCCGGCCAACCTCCAGTTCCAGGCGTACACCACGCTGGCGGCAGGCGGCCGCGGAGTGAGTTGGTACACCTACAACTCCCACGGCTACGGCTACGCGCCCCTCGATAGGCACGGCAACAAGACGGTCACCTGGCAGTACCTCCAAATGGTCAACCGGCAACTCAAGACCCTCGGGCCGATCATGAACCGCCTGACCTCGACCGGCGTCTACTTCACCTCCTCAACGCCATTTGGTTCGCTCCCAGAACGGCCCGGCCAACTGGTCCAGGCTGTCGACACCGACGTGCCGGTGATGGTGGGCGAGTTCGCCTCCGAAGAGGGCACTCGGTATGTCCTGCCCGTCAACCTCAGCCTGGAACGGTCCGCCAAGCTCACTCTCCACCTGGCGAGCCCGGGCAAGACGGGGAGGATCGTCTCCGCTGAAGAAGGCACAGAGCTGGAAATGCCGGAGCCAAACGCCTTCTGGCTGGTGGCAGGGCAAGGGGTCTTGATCAGGCTCCAGTGAAGACCACGTCAAGCGGGGCAGCCTGCCCGCGCACGCCCCTCCTCCGGGGCAGAACACGCCGAGGGGCGAGCGGCCAGGCTGCCCCGCTCGACGGCATAGCGCCCGACGACTACCGGGCAGCGGCCGCCGTCGGGTACAATCGTCGCCAATCAAGCACCGTGGGGGAATCCTGTGAATCAGCCGTATCCGAAGTTCCTGCGCGTCCGGCAACTGTTCGACGCCCCTGTTTGCACAGACCTTGCGGGAGCGGTTCGCGATCGACTCGCCGAGCTGGACTTAGCGGGCCGCGTCCGTTCGGGGCAGTCGGTCGCCATCACCGCGGGCAGTCGCGGCATCAAGAACATCGACCGAATTCTCGGGCACGTGGTGGAGGCATTGCGAGGGCTGGGTTTGGAGCCCTTTCTCTTCCCCTGCATGGGCAGTCACGGAGGGGCGACGGCCGAAGGGCAGGAGGAGGTGCTGCGGGACTACGGGATCACGGAGGCCGCTGTCGGCGCTCCGATCCGCGCCACAATGGAGGCGGTGGAAGTTGGGCGGCTGCAGGACTACGACACCCCGGTGATGCTCAACACCTACGCCGCGGAAGCCGACCACGTTGTCGTGGTCAACCGGGTGAAGCCCCACCCGTGCTACGGGGGGCCGGTCCAGAGCGGCTTGATGAAGATGATGATGATCGGCCTTGGGAACCACCGGGGCGCCTCCCTGTACCACCGGGCGATCATCACCCACGGGTTCACCCCGCTGGTCTACGCCACCGCCCGCGAAGTGCTCCGGACGTGCCCAATTCTCTGCGGATTGGCGGTTCTCGAAAACGCCTACGACCAGACGGCGGACCTCGTTGCTGTGCGTCCCGAGGAGCTGATCGAGCAAGAAGAGCGGCTCCTCCTGCGGGCCGCTGGATTGATGCCCCGCCTGCCGTTTGACGAGATCGACCTGCTCGTTATCGACGAAGTTGGCAAGAACATCAGCGGGTCCGGGATGGACAGCAACCTCGTCGGGAGGGGGAAGCCCATCGAGGGCCGCATAACGCGGATCTACATCCGCGACCTCACCCCGGAGAGCCATGGGAACGCTTCCGGCGTCGGGTGGGCGGATTTCTGCCACCAGCGGGTTGTCGATAGGACAGACGTAGCCGGGACCTACCTCAATGCCCTCACCAGCGGCTACCCCGATTCGGTGGCGACGCCGCTGCATTTGGCCACTGATCGGGAGTGCCTGGACGCCGCGCTGGCCACCATCGGGCTGCCCGACCCTCCAGCCGCGAAGGTGGTGTGGATCAAGAACACGAAGCAGGTGAGCGAGGTTGCAGTCAGCGAGGCCTTTGCCGAGGCGGTGGAAGCGCGCCCGGACCTGGAGCCGACCGGCGACTTGGGCTCACTTGCATTCGATGCCGCCGGCGACGTCCGCTCCCCGCTGGCGCGCTCCTGAGCCGAGCCTCGGTGCCAAGCTGGAGGTGGTGCAGGCCGTTGCGGGACACGTTACAATGAGCTCTCTCCGGGACCAAACGCTACAAACGAGAGCTGCGGGGCGCACTGCGCAGCGGTTGCCGCCGGGCTAACAATAAATGGGTAGCGTAGGGTCCTGTGGCTGTCGCCCGGAACGCCGGTGACGAGCACGAGGCTCGGCACTACGGGGCTCCCGAGTGGGTGCAGCTTTTCCGGAACGTGTTTGGTCTGCATTCGGCCCGGAGCGAACTACACTGCGAGGTGAGTTGATTTGTCTCTCCGCCGCGTCATGGACGAACTCGAAGACGAGTTGTTCGGCTCCGAGGACACCGAGCTGAAGCCACCCCAGTCAGCGATCCAGGCACTCCTCGAAGGCGTTGACCGCCGGGCGCTGCTGGATGTGCTCAAGCGAAGCAAGGAGACCACCTCCCGTCTCTTCCGGGGGTTCAAAGTGGGGGGCGGCGCCCTTGCCAATCCGCTCGTCCGACAGCGTTTGGCGGAGGAGATCGAGAGCGAGGAGTCGCTCCGGAACGACCTGCTGGCAACTTGGCGTGAGCACGCCGCCGAGCTGTGCGCCCGGATTGCCGGCGTTTCCGTCGGTTCTCTGCGCACGCAGTTGCCGGGGTTTGTCGAGGAGTGGGGAGGCGGGGCCGTTTGGTTGTCGCTGGCGGGCGATCCGCGCAAGACCGCCGCGCGACTGCTGCGGCAGAAGGGCGTAGACTGGGCGCAACCCGGGCCGAGGAAGGCCGTCGGGAGCGAGGAACCGGCGCAGTCGGGAACGCCCCCGGAACCGAAGCCACTGCCAGGCCCGACCAAAGCCGACGCCGCTCTGCTGAAGGAGCGGGAGGAACTGCGCACACGGAACGCGGCACTAAGCAGGGACGTGACCCGCTACCGAAGTGTCCGCGACCAGGCGCAGAGCGAGGTCGAGAAGTGGCAGCGGGAATGTCGGGCGGCGCGCACCCAACTCAGCAAACTGCAGGACGAGAACCATCAGGCAGCTCGTCAGTTGGCCCGTTGCGAGCGCAAGCTGGAGCGGTTGGAGCAGGAGAACGAGCGCCTCGAGCGGGAGGTGCGCAGGCTCCGCCGGGAGCATCCCCAACCTCCCGAGTCCGCCCCTCGGTCGGAAGTGCAGGTAGTGGTTCCGCCCCCGTCGGTGCCTCGTCAGCCGGCTCGAGTCAAGGCGGCCTCGCGCGTTCCCGGGCTGGTATGGCAGGACGGCCCGCGGCGATTCTCGATCCCGTTGCAGGAAGTGGTCAAGGCCGTTCACCTCAACAACGTCAGCTTGGTGCGCGAGTGGGCGCACTCCCTCCGCGGTCTGGGCCAGACCGATCGCGAGGCCTTCAAGCTGCTGCGGGAGGCCCTGGCCCGGGAAAGCGAGTACTGTGCGCACGTGCTCACCAAGCCCACACAGGGCGTAGTGGTGGATGGCTCCAACGTGTGCCACTACGAGCGCGACCGCACCGGCAAGGCCAAGCTGCAGAACCTGCTGGCCGCTCGAGACGAGTTGCGCGAGCGGCGTTTCTTCCCGATCCTGATCCAGGCAGATGCCTCGCTTCCGTACCAGATCGATGAGCCGGCGAAGCTGACCGAGCTGGTGGAGCGGGGAGAGATCTGCCTGGTCGCCGCCGGCACCTCCGCCGACGACCAGATCACCCGAGTTGCCCGCGACGAGGGATACTACGTGGTGACCAACGACCGCGGGCTCACGCAGGCCATCGATCCCGAGCTGGAGCTGCCCGTGATCGCGTACTCAATCGAGCAGGGATACTTCTACTGTCACGAATTGTGACCTGTCAACTCCGCACCCCGAGGGCAGAGGCCCCATGAGTTCCGAGACCCGCGACTGGTTCCTGAGGCGTGCCGCCGAGGCGGTACCGTTCCTGATCGAGCACTTCGACCCGACGACGGGCTGCTTCCACCCGGAGAACTGGGACGAACGCTACAACAACGCCATCTACCCGCTGGCGTATCTCTACTGCACCGAGTCCCCCCACAATCCGCACCAGGGCGCGGAGCATCTCCTGCAGGCGGCTCTGGCGGGTGCCGACTTCTACGTGAAGGAGCAGAACGAGTTCGGCGAGTGGCCCCACGCGCCGTCCGGCGGGTACTGCCTGGCAGAGTGGCCCGCCTACTACCTGGCCGAAACGCTGCTGCTGCTGGGCGACGGCGTCTCCTCGGAGCAGCGGGCGCAGTGGGAGGGTGCTTTGGAGCGCTACGCCAAGCACGCCAGCCGGCGGCCTTTCTCCTTCACCTCACCCAGCAACGAAGCGTGGAAGTGTCTGGCGCTCTACCGGGTGGGGCAGGTGCTGGCTCGGCCGGAGTGGAGCGAGGCCGGCAAGTTCCAGATGAGGCAGCTCAACAGGACGCAGCATCCGGAGGGCTACTGGGAAGAACCGGTTTCGGGCCACGGCCCCTCACCCACCTACCACCTTCTGCACCTGGGAGCGCTCGGTCTGTTCGCCACCCATTGCCCGGACGCGGGCCTGGACCTCGCGCTCGAGCGGGCCGCTGGCTTCGCCGTTGCCGCGGCGTACCCGGATGGACCGCCGTTGGACTGCCTCGACGGCCGGTCCGCGTTCGCTCCGGAAGCGGTGCTCAGCGGCGTCCCGGGTTTGTCTCGCTCGCGGGAAGGCCGCCGGCTGATCACCTCGACGTGCGCCCTGCTGGACGACCTCCGCGCCCCGGACCCGCGCTTCGCCTTCGCCTCTACCTGGGAGGCTTTCATCGAGCCTTGTTTCCTGGTTGACGCGTACCGCTACTTCGCTGAGACGGCCGAGCCCGCGGCCCTGGCACCCGCAGCCGCGACCACGCTCGGGGCTTCTGCAACGGTCCGCAACGGGCCGTGGTTTGCAGCCGCCTGCGGGGAGACCGGTGACGCGGCGCTACTCCTCCCGCACTGGGCAGCGCTCGAACGCCAGTCTCGACTCTCTCTGTGGCATGAGTGCTGGGGCGCCCTTGTCGGCGGCGGCAGCCAGGGACGCACCTCCGTGCTGCCGCTGGCCAATGTTATGCTCTCCACGGACTACCACGATGTGGGCTGCTCATTCGGCGAGGTCCGCAGCTACGCTCGACTCGAGCCCCAGGACCCCACCCAGATAGCGACCGCCTACCGCCTGCCGCGGCACGCCGCCGTGGAGGTCTCCGACACCAGCCTGCAGTTACTGCTCGTCTTTGGGCACGGGGAGGTCGTGCTTGAGGTTCGGCCCCTCGACGCGGGCAGTTGCCGGATCGAGTTCCGCACACACTTGCAGGGCGTCAAGTCGGCGTTCTGCCAACTGCCGCTGCTGCTTATCCACGACACTCGGATCGGCTCTGACGGTGGCACTCCGCAGCCGGTGCCCTTGGCGCGACCGGAATGGCTGACTCGCAACATCGAGCAGTCGCTCGTCCTCGAGCGGCCTCGTCGCGGCGTGCGCGTGACGATTTCCCGCCCACGCGATTGCAAGGTCAGGTTCCACGCGCCGGTCCACCCCGGGCTCGGGCGGCTTGCAGACGAGCAGTTCGAGCCCGCCTTCGCCGTCGGGCTACTCTCGGCCCAGCTCTCGCGTCCGGAGGGGGAAAACTCCCTCACGTTCGATCTCCGGATCGAGACGGTCAGCAGGTAGCTGGCCGACACCCGCCGCTCCGAGCCTCTACAGGTCGCCGCGCGCGCCCCCGAGATCGTCGTCGTCTGTTTCCTTGGGTGCTGGCGCGGGCCCCTCGACGACGGCCGTGGCGGAGGAGCGGCGGCGCCGCGTCAGCCGCACTTCGAGACCGTGCTTCGCCTTTTCGTCGATGTCCTCAGGAAGGTAGATGGGCGAGCCACTCACGACGGCTGCCCAGCCGCCGATGGCCGTGTGCAGCAACTGGTGGGGGCGAACGATCATCCGCTTCTTGGGCTGCAGGAAGTCGTAGTCGCGGCTGAACTGCTTGACGGCCCCCTCCTCGATGCGGTAGGTCTCCGGGTGGACCCGGTTGGCGCAGTGGACGAACAACTGCTTGCCCAGCTCCTCCTCCAACTGCTCGCCCATCTGCCCCTCGTGCCCGAGTAGCGTGAGCGCCACTGAGGGATGGGCGATGACCCGGAGCGCCTTGAACTTGCTCGTCTTGGCCAGCCGCTGTAGCTCGGCTTCGACGTTGATGCAAACGCTGTCCGGTCCCAGCACCCGCCCCCGCCCGTCGCAGGTGGGGCAGTCCACGTACACTTTGCTCTGGAGATTCTCCCCGGTTCGCTTCCTGGTCATCTCGATCAGCCCCAGCGGGGTGAGGTGGACGACCCGGGTCTTCATGCGGTCCTGCTTGAGGTTGCCCTTCAGGGCTTCCGTGACCTGGCGCTTGTGGGAGGCAACCTCCATGTCGATGAAGTCGATGACGATGATGCCGCCGATGTCCCTGAGCCGAAGCTGGCGGCAGATCTCGTCGGCGGCTTGCAGATTGGTCTGGAGCACCATGTCGTCCAGCGAGCCGCCGGCCGTGGACTTGCCCGAGTTCACGTCGATTGCCGTCAGCGCTTCCGTGGGGTCGATGACGATGGCGCCGCCGCTCTTCAGCGGCACTTCGCGCTTGAGGGCGTTCTGGTACTGGCCCTCAATTCCGTACTTCTCGAAGATCGCCTCGTCACCCTCGAAGAGCTGCACGCGCTTGCGCAGCTTCGGGGCCATGATCGCCAGGAACTCGACGACTTGGTCGTACGTGCGCTTGTCGTCGATGATGAACGACTCCACGTCCTCGGAGAACACATCCCGCAGAATCTCGTGGGATAGTCCGGGCTCCTCGTGCACCAGGGCCGGCGGTGTCACCTTCTCGGCGGTCCGCCGGAGCTTGTGCCAGGTGCGCTCGAGGTAGCGAATATCGCGCGTGAGGTCGCGCTGGGTCATGCCTTCTGCCTGCGTGCGGATGATCAACCCCATCTCTTTGGGCTTCAGCTTCTCCACGATCTTGCGCAGGCGCAGGCGCTCTTTCTCGCTCTCGATCTTCTTGGAGATGCCGAGCTTGGTGCTCCCCTGGGGCATCAGGACGCTGTACTTGCCGGGAAGCGAGAGGTGGGTAGTCACCCGGGCGCCCTTGGTGCCGATGGGCCCTTTGGAGACCTGCACCAATACTTGCTGCCCGCCTTTCAGCACTTTGCCGATTGGGGGAAGCGTGGGCACCTCCGGCTCGGCTTTGGCGGCCGGTTGACCCCGGCGACCCCTTCTTCTGCCCCGAGGTTGGGGGGCCGGCGGCTCCGGCTTGCCGTTCCGGTTGTTCTGCCACACCTTCTCTGCGAGTTCCTCGTCTACCGCATCGGCTACATACAGGAACGCGTTGCGGTCCACTCCGATGTCGACAAACGCGGCGTCAAGCCCGGGGACGACCCGCTCGACCTTTCCCATGTACACATTCCCGGTGATCTCCGAGCCCCGCTCGATCTTCAACTCCGCGAGTTGGCCGTCTTCCAAGATTGCCACCCGGGTCTCGCGGGAAGTGACATTCACAACGATTTCAGTTTTCATTCGTCACTGTACAGCTCCAAAGAGCCCTCGCGCTGCAGTACCACTCCGTCGCCCGGCCGCCCGGTTCCCCCGGCCCCCTGTGCCCACGCCGCCGCAATGCTCTGCCCCAAATCCAAAGTCCCTCTCGGTTGGAGATCCCGACCGCTGGCCGGGCTTATCCCGGAGCGCCTTGCAGTGCCCGCCGACAGCCTGTTGTGTGCTGCGGCTGATATCCCGGCACCCAAAATCGTGTCTATCTCTGGCGGAGACCTGCTGGGAATCGACGATCGAACGGTATCCTGTCGCGCGAGCCCCGCAACTGCAGCCCTGCGCCGCGTTCACACTGGAGCGGGGTGCTCACCTAATGATGAAAAGCACCTGTAATCGTAACACGTTTCAGCACCCGCCACAAATGGCCCGTGCCGGCAGAACAGTCGAAAGGTGCTTGGCGCGCCCCCCCCAGCAAGGCCCGGCGGTGACGACAGCTCTGCAAGCCGCAAGCCCGCGCCACGAGAGAGACACAACTCACCGGGCCGGGGGCTGGGCCAACTCCGCCTCCAGCACTGGCAGCGGGTTCTCACCCTCGCCCGTCCGGTGGTACTCCAGGAATCGGTTCGCCCGGAGCAGGTTCAGGTCGTGGGCCTTGAAGCAGCGGGCCAGGTTGCGCAAGGCGTCGGCCAGGTACTGCGGGGCGGCGCCGGCCGACTGGCGCATCTGCTCGGTCGCTTCGGCCAGCGCCTCCGCTGTCTGACCGGTCGCCAGGAACACGTTGACCCGTGCGTTGCGGTTGCCCTCGCCGGCGGCGGCCAGCAGCTTCTCGGGGTCGCTCAACTCCAGCAGCGGCACGTCTTTGAGTGGTGAGGCCGTGTCGGGGTCCTCTTGCGACTTGGCGAACTGCAGCGCCGCCCCCGGCCCCTGGCTGGCAGTCAGCGCCGCCGCCACCGACTCGGTGGCTTTGGCGAGGTCGTCTTCCTTGAAGTCGCACAGGACGTAGAACAGCTTGGCCGCGCTGACCGTCAGCTTCGCGTCCTTCGCCGTCTTCGCCGCATCGCAGATTGCCCGCAGGAAGTCC
>PEVN01000393.1 GCA_002779825.1 Armatimonadetes bacterium CG06_land_8_20_14_3_00_66_21
CGCGACTTTCGCCGCAACCTCAGGCAACCGGTCGGCGTCGAGGCCCTTGCCTTTGTAGGCGGCCAGCACGTTGGCCAGTTCCTGGGTGGTGAACGCGGTGTTCCCGGCGAACTCAAAGCCTCTCACAAAGAAGACGGTCCGGGACTTGCCCTTTGCGGAGACGATGCCCTGATTCGGCGTAGTTGCGGCTGGGATGGCTGAACCTGCCCTCGGCTGGGAAAGCAGGGACTGGGAGGCTGCCATGTTCGCCCACGCCAACACAACGCCAGCGAGGAAGGGCCACGTTTTCATCCGGCACCGCCATCCGGCCCGGCGGACGGTCCAAGTGCCTTCCGGCCTCGAGGTGCCTCGCGAGGGGATGGCGCCATGGGCACGTCGCCGAGCTCTGTAATCTTGCGGCGTGCTTCGCCCGTAGACTTGCGTGTCACCGGGCGGCGCTGCCACCGAGTCTTTGCGCCTATCGAGAAAGCGCGCTGTCCACCGGCCGAGAAGTAACGGTCGGCTGCCTCGGCAGAGATCGAACCACAATAATGAGCTACCCAACAATAACACACTCACGCAGACGGTGCAAGTCTGCGCGGAATGCGAGCGACGAGAAGCCCCGCCGATCCCGTCGCCAAGTACCTCCAACCACCGACTGCAAGACTGGTGCCTGCAGGGAGCAATATGCAACCAGGACGGGAGCAATCCTGCAGCCCGAATGAAGCAGCCCCGCAGGGAGAGCGGCGCAGCCGCTTAGCCTGGGGCGGCTCCCACCCTTTCCGCACTCAGGGCACCCTCCCAGAACGCGAGTACCCGACGCCAATACTCCTCGGGTGCCCGCTTCCGCGCTTTGGTGTGCCGCGCCCTCGGCACAATCCACAGAGCTGCGTTCTTCCCGGCGATTTCGCGGAGCTCCCGGCTAGTGGTGGGCGCAATCATGGAGTCGCCGCCGCCGTGGATGAGCAGCACCGACCGCGGGGCGATCCTGTCGATGTCGTCCTGCGGGCGGACGGTGCTGGGGTCGAAGTGCGCCATTCGGCGAGCAAACGTGTAGAACGGCCAGCCGAGAGTGCCGGTGAAGGGACCGAAGAACGTCCGCAAGTGTCGATCGATCGCCTTGTCCAGCGATGCGTAGGGGCTGTCGGCCACGACGGCGGTCAGATCGTCGCACTGCGCGGCTGCCATGATCACGGCGGCTGCGCCCTGTGAGAAGCCCATCCCACCGATGGGCAGCGCCTTCGCCTCCGGCCGCACCTTGACCCACTGCACAGCGGCGAGAACATCCTCGGTCTCGCGCTTCCCGAGAGTGCTTTGCGAGCCCCCACTCCTCCCGCGGGCGCGGAAGTCAAACGACAAGACGTTCAGCCGGGCGCCGAGCAAATGAGGCACGCAGTCAATCACCCCCATTCGGTTCTCGAACGCTCCGTGGCACAGCACGATGCTCGCGACAGCGTCAGGAGCGGCGAACCACCAGCCCGACAGACGGGTGCCGTCCGAGGAATGGAACGTCACGTCGGCAGGCTTGCTCTTGGCAAGGTACGCCGGCAGTCGGACCGAGATGGTAACGGGATGCAGCACAAACCAGGCTGCCAGGTAGGAGAGCACCGCGTAGGCGGTCACGGCAACCAACACCCGTCTCCTCCACAGCCAGACGCGCGAACGCTCCGGCGCGACTCGATCCTGAGCGGTGGCTTTCATCCCCATCAGCAGTTGTCGCCCTCCACGCCGAGAGGCGCCGGCCGTGCCGAAGCACTGCTTCGCTTCCTCAGCTCAGGCAAGACCGGGGCCAGAGCGCCCAGGTCTTCCAGCAAGGAGCGTGTCTGGCTCTCCAATCCCCGCGTCACTGCCGCCACCGTGTCGCGCTTCGACTTTCTGTACTGATCGCGCAGCGCATACAGGTCGACGGGCTCACCCACCTTCAACACCGCTCTCCGCCACCCGTGGCCCCGCCAACGCCCGAAGACCTCCACCTCCAGCAGCGACGCGACCTCCAAGAACCGCTCGGCCGAGGCCGCCTCCCGCACGTAGCTGTCGGAGATCGCCATGAAGTTGCGCAGGCGGAGCAGGTCCTCTCGCAGTGCCCATGCCTCGGCTTGCCGCTGTGCGAGCAGCCTGCCCTCGTATGCCGACAGGCCGGAGACCTCGGCATGGAGGACCTGCTGCAGCGCGTTGAACACGGCACGGAGGCGGTCAGGGAACGGCTCCGCTGCCGGCACTCTCACCCCCAGCGCGGCCGCCACTGTCGAGAGCACATGCTCCTTGAGCGCCTCAATGCGGGTGCTCATGTCGGCTCCCTTGGGTGGGCCGAACTGGTACGCGCGTTCCAGCGTGCACAGCACCGAATCACCAATCCGTCGCAGTCGCTCGTACGGGGACGCTTGACCCACGGGTAGACCAAGCTCCCGCTCCAGCCGCCAGAGCGATCGGCAGAGGGCCGGCCGCATGTCGCCTGTGTAAAGGTACTTGATCGCCACCGGAATCACATACAACGGCGCGCGGATGCCCGCTCGCACCATGTCGTCCACGGCCCAGAACCCCATCTGCGTGACGCCGCTGTGGAAGGGAAGCACGAGGTCGTTGTGCCCTCCCGTTTCGCCTTCCGGGAAGAGCACCAGCCAGCGCTTGCCCGCAGTCAGCAGCCGTCGAGTCGTGCGAATGGCTTCCCGGTCCGCCGTGGCCCGCAACACCGAGAAACAGCCGCCCCGCTGCAGCAGCCACCCGACCCAGCCACCCAACAGGTCGAATACGTGGCGGCTGACCATGAAGCTGAAGTGCTGACGCAGCAGGGCGGAGAGCCCGAAGACGACGATCGGTTCGTCGTCGCTGGGGTGGTTCGGAGTCAGAACTACTCGCTCACCGCTCAGTCTGCGCAGGCGCTCACGATTTTCCGGCGAGACCTCGACGCCGGTGATCTTCCGGACGCGAAGCGCCACCGGCGCCAACAGCCTGGCAAGGGCGATGACCCAGGGGGACTCGCGGGGCGGCTTGAAGTCGAAGGCGTCTCTCGTCATCGCTTGCGCGCACCTCCTGCGCCGGGGTCAGGAGACCCTCGCCGAGCAGGGAGGGACCCTCGCCGGGCGGGGCGCTCACCTCACTCGGACTCCGGAGGGGCTTCCACAACTCCCTCCTCGGGGACGAGCGGCGCCTCAGCGGGGATATTCTCTCGGCGGCGATAGGCTCCCGCAATGGCCCTCGCCGACGGCGTCCCGATGCGCTCCAATGCCCGCGCGGCGTGGGCGGCGACGAACGCATCCGGGTCCTTCGTCACCTCCCCAAGGGGCCGCACTGCGCGCTCGAAGCGAGCTCTGTCGCCGGACTTCAGTGCAATGAGGCCGATCCCATTGGCCGCCCCGCGGCGCACCAGGGGATCAGGGTCCGTCAGCGCGGCAGTCAGCGGCTCGATGGCCTCCTCCAGGGTCGCGGCGGTCCCGGTCGTCTTCGCTACAATGCCGATCCCGTAAGCGGCGATTCGCCGGGAACCGGGGTCCGCGTCCTTGAGTCGCGCGACCAGCCCGGCGACGTCGCGTGCGTCCAACGCCGCCATCGCGCTGGGGAAGGGCCGACGGGCAAGCAGCGTCTGCTCGCGCACCTGCCACACCCAGACGGCTGCCAAGGCAATGAGGAGTATGGCACTGCCGATGGTCTTGGCGTTCTTCATCCGGTCAACGTGGAACCAGCCGGACTCGTCGATGGCTTCTATGGTCCTCGACGAGCGTTTCGGAATGCTACCCTACCCGGAGGGAGTCGCCAATGCGCCGCAGCAAGAACGTTAGCGGGAGACAACGCAGCACCGTCGGGGAGCAGACGGGCCGGGGCTCTCACTTCTCCCCAACGGCATTACCGTCCAATAGCAGCCGCCGGACCGCGGCCTGACCCGCGGCGTCGACGGCGACCTCGACAGTCACGCGCGAGGGTTGGTTGGGCGCTCGCGACCAAGTCCAGGTTTGGCGCTCGATCTCGAGCCCCTTGCCCTCCGGCACGTAGTAGCTCTCGATGCCGTACAGAATGCGCTGGCCGGAGTAGTCGGTGGTGCCTCTCAGCACGACTTCCTCCGCTGCGGCCTTCGGCCGTTGCCGGGAGACCGACACGGCTTCCCAGAACTTGCCGCGCTGCCGGAGGGCAACGTACACCGTCTGGTTGGGGCGCAGCCCTGCCGTGCCCTGCGCTCCTACGGCGGCCGGCGTCGAGATCTTGTAGCCCAGCGCTACGTAGTCGCCTTGGAAGAGCGAGCGGGGATCGACGGGGACGGTCTCCAGCAGGATCGTCTGGCCGGTGGCCAGGGTCCACTGTCGAGAGGTCATGAGCCACGTGAGCACCGCGACCTGCACCGCGACGGCCGCAGCGAACTTGAGCCGGTTCACCATTTCACTTCACCTCCATGTCATGCAGCAGGTGGCGCCGCTGCCGTTCCAGCAGCCAGCCACCTCCCAACAGCAACAGCCCGCCCACGATGAAAAACAGGGAGCGGTCGAGCAACTGCCACCCGAAGTCGAAGTAGCGGGTGACCACCTGCAGCGCGAAGAAGACCACCCCCACGTTGAGCAGACCGCGCTGCCGGTTTCGCAACGCCACCCAGACGACGCCAATGATCTCGGCGACCAAGAGCACGTTGCACAGGATGGTCATGAGCAGCACCCACGGGTCTGCCGGCCGGGGACTGCCCCAGGGGTACCCCGCGCGCTCGACCGTCACTGTGAGACCAATCAGGAACAGCGCTACCGTCAGCCCGCACAGTCCACCCAAGCCGACGATCTCCCAGGTGGAAGTGCCCGACTCGTCTGAGGCACGGGAACGCTGCCAGAGATGGGCGACCGCCAGTCCGAGGCCAACGACTACCAGCAAGGCAATCAGCGCCGCAGCGTGCGGCTCTTTGGCAACGCCGTAATGGGACACCTCCCACAGCCAACGGAAGCTCGCGAAGTAGGTGGCGGCGAGGATCGCGACCGTTCCGTAGCCGCGGTAGACCAGCCCGTAGCGGCCAAGCCGCTCTACCGGGGCATGGGCGAGCCCAACGGCGTAGACCAGCGCACCGAAGGGCACGTATAGCAGTGCGATCAGGTCCGGGCGCTCGCCGGTCCACTTGAACAGCGCCAGCCCGACGAACACGGTCAGCCCCAGCAGGCCCGTAGCCAGGCACTCTCTGCTCGCGAGCCGATAGCACAACGGCCAGATTACGCCCAGCATGAGCACCAGGTACCAGCAGTTCGCCTGCTGCGTCACCGCCGCGCCCCAGGTCATCCAGAGCGTCAGGAGCAGCGACGCGAGTGCCAGCAGTCGTGGCGACTTGAGCACCCAAGCCGTCGGCAGAACACCCAACGCCCACAGCAACGCTCCCGTGTAGTAGTCCGCCGGCAGGTGGTACATCTGCGCGATGAGCCAGATGCCCGCCCCGTAGGCCAGGGCGCCTAAGAAGAGCAGCCCTTCGCCGACGCGCGGCGACGCGCCCCGCTCGTAGCGGAGGTAGTACCCGCCCCCGTACGCGCTCAGCACCACGCCGAAGATCAGTGACACTCGATACGCCCGCGGCAACTCCTCCCAGTTGGCTGCCATCAGCAGAATCAACCCCACCCCAACCAGGATCGCGCCAAAGAGCGACACGAACCCGATCAGCCGGTTGATCCCCGTCTCAGCCGGCATATACCGCGAACGCAGCGTCTCCGCCACCGCCCCTTCGACCACGCCTGCCCGCTCCCAATCGTCGATCTGCTGGCGGAGCCACGCCAGGAAACGCGGCGACAACCTAACTTCCTGCTTGGTCGGTTCCGCTTCCATGACTGTCACCTGCCTCTTCTTCGAAAACGCCGATCGCATAGCGTAGGGGCGGTGCCTGCGTGCCCGCCCGCCGTGGGCAGACACGCAGGTCTGCCCCTACATCCGGTGCGCGTTTTCCGTCGTAGGGGTGTTCGAGCGATAGCGTGAACATGGGCGATTCCTATGAGAATGTAGCGCGAGATGGTATCTCGCACCGCGCGACTTACCAAGTCGCGCTACATTCTCCTTCGACGTGGTGTCCAGACGCACATGGATGATTCCATCAAAGACGTAGTGCGAGATGGCATCTCGCACCGCGCGACTTACCAAGTCGCGCTACGTTCTCCCTCGACGTGGTGTCCAGACGCACATGGATGATTCCATCAAAGACGTAGTGCAAGATGGCATCTCGCACCGCGCGACTTGCCAAGTCGCGCTACGTTCTCCCTCGACGTGGTGTCCAGACGCACATGGATGATTCCATCAAAGACGTAGTGCGAGATGGCATCTCGCACCGCGCGACTTGCCAAGTCGCGCTACGTTCTCCCTCGTCGGGGTGCAGCCGGGGCTGCATGAGTGATTCCTCGCTACCGAACTGGGTGAGTCCGTTGTGCTGCCGGCGCCCGTCACAGAGATTACCCGGACGTGTCTACATTCTGCCACAGCGCCTCGGTGCCGGTATCCGCCTGAGGGTGGGTATATGGAGCGCGGGGGGTCCGGTTTCTTTGGGACTGCCTGGGGACGGGTGCGGGGCAGGGATCGGCGGTCGGACGGCGAACCTCCGAGCGAGGGAATGCCAGCCTCCGCGAGCGGCAACGCACCGGGACGCCCGTGGACGCCGTCCGCCAGGACGCCCGGGCGCTCGTGGAGGACTTGTCCTCTTCAGCGACGACAAGGCAGGGCTGCACGCCATGCGTCTAGCTTGCTGTGATCACTTGGCGAGGTTGCGATTGGGGATGCACACGCAGTAACCAAGGAGTCATTCATGCCCGCCCGTTGGTGGGGCACCACATCGGCTGAGAACGTAGCCCGAGGCGCCAAGCCGAGGGACGCTGCGAGGGGCGTCCACTCGCTTGGCGCTCGTGGCTACGAGGTAGCGTCGTTCTCACAGGAGGAAAGCATGAACCGAACACACCAGTTCATTCCAGGGGCCAGCTTGGCGGTTTCTCTGGGTTTGCTGCTCGCGCTCGCAGGAGGCGGACAGAGCGCGCAGGAGCAATCGGTAGATGCGCAGCTTCGGCGGTTGAAAGACGGAATCTACGGAGTTCGCCAAAGCGCGCAGCAGCACACGGCAGAGACCGTGTACGTCGCCGATCTTGGGCCAGTATCCCTGTTGAACCGCCCGGTTAAGGTGGATGCGTATAAGGAATTATTGGTATCGGCGCGCATTGACGGTGTCGAGTACCCAAACAGCCTCGCCTGGCCGAAGTCCACCAACTATTCCACGTATTCTTCCTCTTCGTATGAGGAGCTGGACCTCGTGTACAGCATCTCGAAGGAGTACGACTCCTTCCAGGCTGTGGTAGGGGTTGACGACAGAGCGGCCAACGCGCGGGCATCGGTGGTCTTCCGCGTGGAGGGCAACGGGAAGGCGTTGTTCACCAGCAAGCCGATGCGAGCGAACGATGCTCCCGTGAGCATCAATGTGCCGGTCGCCGGTGTCGTGCGACTGCGGCTCGTTTGGGCGCGGGCCGAAACGCGCGGGGGGCAGGGATGGCGCACCGGTAGGAGCCACTTGGGGGGACCCGCGGCTCATCAAGGGCACGAGTGACGGCGTACAGCAGCCAACCGTCCGCCCCGGAGGCAGCGGCCCCGGCGGAGTCGCCAGCCCGGACGTGAGTATCGCACCCCGCGCGCTCGAGTCCTTGGCCAAGACCCTCGCCGAGAAGGCGAAGGGAGAAGGTCGCGACTGGCAACGGGGGGCAGTGGCGCGCTTCAAGTGCGTCCCGCCACTAACGGCGGACGCTCCGGTCGCCCTCACACTCCAGGAAGACCTGCTCACAGCCATCAACCAGAACGGCGTGAACACAGTGGAGCGGGGCGAACTCAACCGGATTCTGGACGAGCACAAGATTGCCGAGACCGGACTGATCGACAGCGCTTCGGCCAAGGAGTTGGGCAAGTTCCTGCAAGCGGACGCGGTGCTGGTTGGGAGCGTGTCGGACCGGGGCGAGAGCCTGGTCATCAACGCCCGGTGGATCGACTTGAAAACCGGCGAGGCGCCAGCCGGAGCGTCGGCGACGCAGGAAGTGCCCAAGTCGGGAGCGGCCAAGGGACAGAAGTGGCTGGGCTTCGACGCCCGCGATCTGACCGCCAACGAGAAAGCCGAACTCGGCGTCACCGCCGGCGTGTACGTCGTCGGCGTAACCGCCGACGGTCCGGCTGACAACGCCAACGTGCGCCAAGGCGACGTGGTGACAGTCTTGGCTGGCCGCGCCCTCGCCACGCTGCGCGATCTGGTGGAGGCGCTGCCAACACTCCCCGTCGGCCAACCCGTGTCCTTCCGCTACGTCCGCAAAGGGATGGAGCGGGATGACGTGATGAACGTGCAAGACGCCGGCCTGCGGGGAGAGGTGGTGCGGTTTTGGCGGGGCGCTGGCTTGATCCCGGTCGGTTGGGGACTCAGCCAGGGCAACCGCATGAGACCGTGCTGGGCAGATCCCGGTCCTGAAAGGACCAATGAGAGTAGCCCAGTGGCTTCAGCCCTGGGATCTGGAGCGCGCAGACCTTCCGAAGTCCCGAAGGGACGACTGACTGACCCCTTCAGTCGTCCCTTCGGGACTTCGGTCTCCTCCCCGCTGAACGCATTCCCAGGGCTGAAGCCACTGGGCTGCTCTCCGGCTGCCCTTTCAGGGCGAGGACCATGCGCTTTCCCGGTTTCATGCGATTGCCCTGGGGACTCGACGCTGTCAAAGGTCGGGCGCTGGTAGGCGTGCGTCTGTCCGTCTTTCTTCTCCACCTTGACGCTCTGCGGCTTGAGCCCCGGCTTGCCCGCGAGTTCCTTGCGCACGTCCGCCTCCTCAGCCCTCCTTCGAATAATGTAGCCCGACGCGCCAGCGGAGGGACCCCCTCGGCTCGGCGTGCAAACGCCCGGCGTTTGATCGGGCTACGTTTTCCCTCGTCGGGGCGCAGCCGAAGCTGCGCGCCTCAGTCCCCAATCCCCGTCAGCCCCATGTAGCCGAACAGCAGCAGCGTGACCACCAGCAGCGCGTTGACAAGCCAGCCGCTGCGGAACGACTTGCCGACCCAGGCTTCCCGGTTGTTCATGACCAGGAGCGTCAGCGCAGCCAACGGCATGAACATGGCGCCGAGCACCGCATAGGCAAGCTGGACCTGCTTCACCGGCTTCCAGAGCAGCACCAGCGGCACGAGTGCGATGGCAACCAGGAACGCGCGGTACGCGGGCGTCTTGGCCAGGTGCTGGCGCTCGTCGGCAGGCGCCCCCCGCCGAATCGCCAAGAAGTCGGCGAACAGGTACGGTGCGCTCTGCCACACGCCCAGCAGGCTGGAGAACACCGCGCCCCAGAACCCGAGCAGGAAGAGCCACCTGCCCGCCGGCCCCAACGCCGCGCCGAGCTGGTCGGCAAGCTGCAACGCCACCTTCGCGCCCTTCCCCTCGACGGTGATCTGCGAGCCGATGACCACCATCGACAGACCGAACAGCGCCGTCATCACGTATGCCACCGCGAGGTCCAGCCGGCAGATCTTGACGCCCTCAATGCCGGTCCGGCCGCGTTCGCGAATCCAGTAGCCGTAGGACAGCAGCGTCACCGTGCCGCCGACGCCGCCAAGGACGCCCAGCACCCAGCGCGTTCCGCCCGCCGGGATGACTTCTCGAAGAACGCGTACCCGCCGAACCAGACCAGCGCCAGCCCGATCAGTGAGTGGACGATCCCCCAGATGATCCTGGAGGTATCCACATCGCCGATCGGCAGAAAGCCCGTGCCGGCGATGCCGCACGCGCTCGCCAGCGCGCCGCCAACCGCGAAGGACCAGAAGAGAAAGTAGACGAGGAAGACCCACTGGATCCACCGGCCCAACTTGGTGACCCAGCCTTCGAGCAGTGTGGTGCCGGTGGCCATCTGCCAGCGGGCGACGCCCTCATTGAGCGTCCACTTCAGCACGGAGCCGGCGACGGCCGCCCACAGGATCGCCACCCCCAACTCGGAGCCGGCGAGGCTGGCAGTGATCAGATCGCCCGCCCCGACGCCGGTGGCGGCAGTGACGATGCCCGGACCGAGGATGGCGAACAAGGAAAGCGGTCTCTTCTCACT
>PEVN01000544.1:0-17943 GCA_002779825.1 Armatimonadetes bacterium CG06_land_8_20_14_3_00_66_21
CGTCTCTCATGCACAGGAGGTCCTCGCCGTCCAACAGCACCCGGCCGGTGGCTTTGGCCTGCGGCGTCAGGTCGAGCATGCGGTTGAGCGTGCGCAGGAACGTGCTCTTGCCGCTGTTGGCCGGCCCGATGATCGCGAAGATCTCGTGGCGCAGAATGGTGAGGTCGAAGGGCTTGAGCGCCGGCTTGCCGCTGTAGGAGACAGCGAGTTGCTGGATCTCGAACTTGGGAGGCTGCTGGTTGTGGGTGTCGGGGTTGGGGTTGGGGGGCATGGTGGTGCTCGCTGGGGGCGGCGTTGTGGGAGCTATGGGAGGAATGCAGATCATAGCTCCCATTCCTCCCATACCTCCCATTGCGCTGCCGCTACCATTTCCGCGCCCGCCTCAGCTTGGCGCGGAGAATGATGGCGAAGGAGTTCACGCCCAGCACCAGCACCAGCAACACCAGCGCAGTGCCATACCTGGTCTGGAGGCTGATGTTGGGGATCTGGGTCGAGATCGCGAACAGGTGCGAGGGCAGCGCCATTACCTGGCTGAACACCGACTTGGGCAGGCCCGGCAGGTAGAACGCGGCTACGGTGAACAGGATAGGCGCGGTCTCGCCGGCGGCCCGGCTGACTTCCAGGATGATGCCGGTCAGGATGCCGGGGATGGCGTTTGGAAGCACTATGTGCCGAATCGTCTGCCAGCGGCTGACGCCCAACGACAGGCTTACTTCGCGGAACGGCTGGGGCACCGCCTTCAGTGCCTCCCGCGAGGCAGTGATGATGACCGGCAGGTTCATGATCGCCAACGTCAGGGAGCCCGCCAGGATCGACGAGCCGAAGTTCAGGAAGATGACGAACAGCCCCATCCCGAACAGCCCATACACCACTGAGGGCACGCCGGCGAGGTTGATGATCGCCAGCCGGACCAGCCGCGTCAACAGCGTTTCGCGGGCGTACTCGTTGAGCCAGATGGCCGCGAAGACACCAACGGGCACGGCGAACACGACCGCCCCGACCACCAGACACAGCGTACCGACGATGGCCGGGAAGAGACCGCCCTCGCGCATCCCGTTGGTGGGAGCGGTGGTCAGGAACTGCCAGGAGAGGGCGCCTGCGCCGTGTCGCACAATCGTGCCGAGGATCAGGAAGACCGGCACCAGGACCACGATGGTGGTGAGCGCCATGGCGCCGAAGGCGATTCTCTGTTTGAGCGTGGAGTTCATCGCTCAGCCGCCTCCGCCCGGTGAAGGAACGCGTCTGCCAGGAAGTTCACCGCGAACGTGGCAGCAAAGAGCACCATCCCGATGGCGAACAGCGCGGCGTAGTGCTCGCTGCCCTGGACAGTCTCGCCCATCTCGGCCGCGATGGTCGCCGTCATCGTCCGCACCGGCTGGAGGAGCGTGTGCGGGATCTGCGCGGAGTTGCCCGTTACCATCATGACCGTCATGGTCTCACCGATGACCCTGCCGATGCCCAGCATGACGGCGGCAAGCAGCCCGGGGGCGGCAGCGCGCAGGCACACCCGATATAGGTACTCCCAGTGGGTGGCGCCTAGGGCCAGCGCCGCCTCCTTGTACCGTTTGGGTACCGCGGTGAGGGCGTCTTCGGCAATGCTGACGATGGTCGGCATTGCCATGAGTGACAGCATCAGGCAGCCGGTCAGCGCTGTCTGCCCGGTGTTCAGGTGGAAGACGTCCCGCACAAGGGGCGCTACGACGACCATCCCTACAAAGCCAATCACGACGCTGGGAATGGCGGCCAGCAGCTCGATGCCGGTCTTCAGGACCTCCTTGGCGCGCGGCGACGCGACTTCGGCGACATAGAACGCGCTGATGAGACCGAACGGCACCGAGAGCACCGTGGCGCCGAGGGTCACCGCCAGGGAGCCGCCGATCATCGGCAGGATGCCAAAGGCGGGGGGGCTGGAGATCGGGTGCCACTGACGGCCCAACAGGAAGTCCTTCAGGCCCACGACAACGAAGGTACGCCAGCCTTCCTTTACCAGGAAGGTGAAGATCAAGATCACGAAGACGATGGAGGCCAGCCCAGCGAGAACCACCAGCTTCTCGACGCTGAACTCCCAGGCTTTCTCGAGTTTGTCGCGGGTGATCATGACTGATCGGTCGGATAGGGCCGACTGGTCCTATCGGTCGTCATCCCTTGGAGGCTGCCTGATCGCCCTGCGGAGCCGGCACAAACTCCTGCTCTTCCACGACCTTCTGCCCTTCCGGACCGAGAACGAAGTCCAGGTACTCCTTGACTGCACCCGTCGGCTCGCCCTTGGTGTAGAACATCAGCGGCCGGGAGATGGAGTACGAGCCATCGACCACGTTTGCGGACCTCGGCTCGACGTAGGGATCTGTGGAGGTGCTGGCTACGGCGAGGGCCTTCTGCTTCGAGCTGAGGTAGCCCATGCCGTAGTAGCCGATGGCCTTGGGGTTCTGCGTCACTTCATCGGCGATGGCCTGGGACGAGGGCTGGAGCAGGGCGGCCGGAGCGAACTCCGCTTTGCTGTTCTTGTCGCCACCGCGGAGCACGTGCTCCTTGAAGTACACGTGGGTGCCCGAGTTGACCTCGCGCGACAGCAGGACGATCTCCGAGTCTTTGCCGCCGACTTCCTTCCAGTTCTTCGTCTTCCCGGTGAAGATATCCGCAAGCTGTGCGCGGGTGAGCTTGCTCACCGGATTCGCAGGATTGACGACCACAGCCAGCCCGTCCAGGGCGACCCGGAACTCCTTCGGCTCGAAGCCCGTTGCTTTCGCCTGCTCCACCTCGGCCGGCTCCATCTTGCGGGAGGCTTCGGCGATGTCGCACGTGCCGTTGATCAGCGCCGCAATCCCGGTACCAGAGCCCCCTCCGGTCACCGCGACTTGGGTGCCCGTCTTCTTCCCAAACGTCTCCGCCCACGCTTGCCCCAAGTTGACCATCGTGTCCGACCCCTTGATCTGGATCGACTGCGTCTCGCCCGTTCCTGCCTTGGCGCCGGGCCCCGGTTCTGTCGGCCGGCTGCAACCGCCGACCAAGAGCAGCCCTCCCAACCCGATTGCTACCGCAGCGATTGTCCCGCCTATTCGTGTGAGCATCTTGCGTCTCCCTCGTGGTACCGCCCTGACAGCTTGGCGCCAGAGCGGTTTCTCGTCTGAATACACAAGCCAGTGTACAGGGGTGAAGACAAGGTGCCGTTAAGGCAATACTAAGGTTGTGTTAAGGTCGCCAGGGCAGTGCCAGTGGGGCTGACTCACTTGCCCAGGTAGACCAGATGGCTGGAGCAGCGGCAGTCGCTGGACCCGAACCCAATCACCGGCACCCGCGCTCCGCGACGGCCGAGGACATGGGCGTTCAGCGCGCACTCCAGCCGATCCGGCGAGGGGAACCTTCGGACGCGGGTGATCCGGGCGTGCGCAAGCAAGTAGTCGATATGCCACCGCAGCTTCTTGTCGGCGCGGAGGTGGCGGTTGACGCGCGCCTCCAACCCGCCCAGCGCGCTTCCCGTGTAGACGTACCGGCCGGCGGCAAAGTCGAACGTGCCCAGTCGTCCCACCTCAATGGTCGCCGGTTGGTCGAGGCAAAGATGGAGTTGGTAGGTGCCCGGGGTCATCTGCTTACCAACCGGCAGCATAGGCCGGGTCGAGGCGAGGGGAGGCGGCGGCGTGCAGAACGTCCGTGTTCTGGTCGATCCCCGCGGCAAGGGTGTTCCCCCCGGAGAATGACGCTTCCACGGTGAGTAGATGGCCGCGGGCCCGTAGCGCCTCGCACACAGAGTCGTCTATTCGACCCTCGACGGCCAGCCCGCCGGGCGTGCACCCGCGGGGATAGAACGAGGACGGGCAGTGCAGCGAGGTAAATGTGGGCGCCTCGACGGCCTCCTGCAAGCACATGCCGAACTCGACGACGTTGAGCAGGAACTGCAGCGCCCACTGATCTTGCGAGTCTCCGCCGGGGCTGCCGAAGGCGAGGTAGGGCTTCCCTCCCTTCAGTGCCAGCGAGGGCGTCAGCGTTGTCCGGGGCCGCTTCCCTGGGGCGAGGCAGTTGGGGTGACCGGGGACCAGCGAGAACATCTGCCCGCGGGTCCCCAAGGGGAAGCCCAGACCGGGCACAACCGGCGACGACTGCAGCCAGCCACCACTGGGCGTGGCTGAGACCATGTTGCCGTCGCGGTCGATGATCTCCAGCTTGGTCGTGTCGCCGTGGTGGCCGCCGCCGGCCGCGGCAGCAAAGGCGGCGTTGACGGCCGCCACGGTCTGTGCTCGCAGCGGAGGAAACCCGCCGGGCCGCAGGGCCAGCGAGGCGTGCTCCGGGTCGATCAACCGGCGGCGCTCGGCGGCGTATGCCTCCGAGAGCAGTCGGCCGAACGGCACGTCCACGAAGGCGGGGTCGCCGTAGTAGAACTCCCGGTCGGCAAACGCGAGCTTCATGCACTCGACCACAATGTGGATGTAGTCGGCCGAGTTGTGCCGCAGCGCTTGGAGGTCGAACCCGCGCAGCAGCCTCAACGCTTGGAGCAACACCGGGCCTTGCGTCCAGGCGCTGCACTTGAGCACCTGCAGGTCGCGGTAGCTGGTGGCGATAGGCGCCTCGATCGAGGCCCGGAAGTCGGCGAAGTCCTCGCTGGTGAGCAGACTCGTGTGTGCTTCTCCGGATGCGTCGCGAACGGCCGTTCTCCGAGCGAAGTCCACCAGCGCGGCCGCGATGCCACCTGCGTAGAACAGCTCCCGCGCCCGGCGCAGGCCCGCCCCCCGGTCCTTCTCCCGGCGGTCCGCCGCCGCCAGCTTCTCGAACGTCTCGGCCCACTCGGATTGCTTCCACACGGTGCCCAGGGCCGGCGGCTGCCCGTCAACGAGATACGTCTCCGCCGAGGCCGGCCACTCGCCACGGAACCGTTCGGCACTGCCGGCGATTGTGTTTCGCAGGCTTTCGTACATCGGGAACCCGGTGCGCGCGAGCGCGAGGGCAGGCTCCAGCACTTCGCACAGTCGCTTGGTGCCGAAGCGTTCCAGCAACAGAATCCACGTTGCCGGAGCCGGTGGCACCAACGCGGGGAGGAATCCGTCGCCCGGAATCAGCGCCAACCCAAGCTCTGCGAAGTGCTCAAGGGTTGCCGCCCGGGGTGCCACCCCGTGGCCGCTCACGGCGAACGACCGCTCCGCTGCGCTCGACCAGAGCAGAACCGGCACCTCACCGCCAATACCGTTCTGGTGCGGCTTGAGCACCGTCAGTGCGAACCCGACCGCCGCCGCCGCGTCGGCTGCGTTGCCGCCCTGCTTCAGGAGGTCCAAGCCGATGTCCGTAGCGAGATAGTGCCCCGAGGAGACGACGCCCCGCGTCGCCATGATCTGCGGTCTGCCACCAGCTCGGCCAGTGGTCGTCGTGCATAGTTGCATGGGATCAGTCTTCGCTCTCTGTGCGCGCAGTAGGCACGGATACGGTCAACGACTTCTCTTCTTCAGGCGCTGCCCACCCAGAACCTTCTGGGCTCCGCGATTGACGCCCACCGGGCGGGATGCTATCCTGCTACACGCGTTGTCAGGAGGAGGCTCGCCTTTCATGCTTCTGCATACCCACAGGACCTCTCGCCTTCGGGAAGTTGCCGCGGTCCTTGGCTGGAGACCGCAAGTCGGTCTGGCACTCGGTTGCCTGGTCTGCGTGTTGGGGGCTTCCCCTGGCAGGACCCAGACTGAGACCTCGGACGAGGTGCTGAAGCAGCTCGACGCGTACCGGTACGAGCCCCAGCGGCTGAAGCTCACCGACGCCAGCGCTCGCGTCGAAGTCCCTTCGGTCGCGGCGCGACTGGCTGAGGCGAAGTGCAAGGCCCAGATCCAGTACGTGTGGCAGGCGCCGGGACGCTATCGGTTGCAGCTCACCGGCTTGCCCAAGACCAAGAAGGGGCTGGCGCTCGAGGCCGAACTGCTGGGTCTGCTGGAGCGCCAAGGGCACTACCTGATCCAGCCTTCCGTGGCTGCTTTCGCCCGTGACTTCAACCTGTCAACCGGGCGCGAGGGCGCCCTGTTCCGAATCACCGGGACCGCCTTCGACCCCAGCACGGAATTGCGAACGTGCGTCCTCTGGATGGCGGCCAACGGCCGCGTGATCAGGCGCCTGTACGAGACTGAAACCATGCGTGAGTTGGACAGCGCGTTGACCTATCGCGCAGTCGAAGGCGGGGCGCTCCTCACCGGCTACTACGCAACCACGGTGGTAGTGCCAAAGCAGCCGGAACCGGACCCGAAAGCGGCGAAGCCTCAGCTCCTTCCACTGCCGGCGCTGCCCAAGTCGTTCTGGGACGAGTCCGCCGTGGTCCGCCGCGTCTCAATCGAGTACGGGAGGGTTGGCGAGTTCTCCCTGCCAGTGGCGCTTACCTCCTCACCGGTGCGAGGTGACAGCAGCCCGTTCTCGCTGCGGCTCACGGACTACAAGACGAACACCGGAGTCGAGGATGCATTCTTCAAAGGCACTGGAGTGGGGAAGGCCTGGCGGTAGTTCGGAGACCGGGCGCGGGGCTGCGGGTGACTTGGGGAACGGGGGAAGGGGTGACGAGGCGCGCTCCCCGCGCGCTGACGAATGGCGGCTCTGCGCTCAGAGCCGCTTCCGCACAACCGCGAAGCGCCGCGTCTCACGGAAGCCGAAGCGCGCGTAGACGTGCTCAGCCGTCTCATCGCTGGTCCACAGAACCCAGGCGTTGTGCAGCCCCTTCTGTCGCATGGTCTGAAGGCAGCGGGCGAGGAGGACCGTGCCGATGCCTTGGCCCTGCAGCTCATCGCGCACGCCGAAAGGACCGAAGTGGTCGCCTTCGAACTGGCAGTAGCCGACGATCTCCTCAGCATGCAGGGCTACAGTGAACTGGTCGTAGCCGGCCAGCCCCTTGGTTGCGTCGGTCAGTACCTCGCGTGCGTGACGGACCCAGTCTCCGGGCATATGGGTCTGCAGTAAGCCGAATAGAGCAGGGATCTCGCAGGGCAGGAGGAGCCGCACGGCGACGCCGTCCCGTCCCAGGCGCGCCTCGCGCTCCGGCAGCCAGGACAGGTCCAGCTTCACGAGGTTGGCATCCATGCTCAACGGACGCGAGACCACCTCGAAGCCGCGCTGCCGGAGGAACGCGAGCCCGTCTGCGTAGTGGACTTCGTCTACCCCAGGCACGAAGTAGTTGGGTGTGTACGGGGCGAGGAGGACCTCCTGCCGGCTCGCCTCCCTGAACAGAGCTAGGGAGCGGTCAAGCAGAAGCGCTCCGATTCCTCGGCTGCGCCAAGCCGGATCCACACCCAGCGCGGCAATCCACCCCCGGGCCGGCTCGAGGTCGCCTCGCTCCAGAGGCACCCGCCGGATCAGGCAGAGGGAGAACCCGACGACATCTCCAGCCACGTCGGCGACCAGCAGCCAGCCGGGGTCGAAGTTGGGGTCGAGAAGCACCTTGCGGCGAAAGGTCGCTTGGTCCACGGGGTCGAGGGGCAACGCGCGGTTCCAGACCGCGAGGAGTGCTCCTTCGTCTTCGCCGCGATACCCGCGCACTGTGACGTTCGCCATCTGGTCGTCTCCTGTTCGCCTGCCGCTGCTCGATTCGGCCCGACAGCAGCTCGCGCCGCTGGATCATGCGGTCCTCATCGACAGCGAACGCTTGCGCGTGCGCCACGCGGATTCGGATGCCGTTCAGGCGCGTGCGCGCGTCGTACCAGTCCCAGTAGGGGAAGTCACCTTCGCCCCGGCCGATGCCGAAGCACTCGAACGCCTTCCGCCAGTCCGGCAACTCCTCGGAGACATCCACGTACACGAACGGGCGGAAGTTGTCGGAGTCTTCCCAGTTCTCCGCGTAGTAGATCGGAGCCCACACCAGCGGCAAGCCGCCAAGCTCGAAGTGGCGATTCGCCGCCATGAACAGTGCGCGATGGGTCAGGTGATGGGCGGCCGTGTGGTCGCCATGGATGCTGTCGCGCCAGTGAGTGACGAGGCAAGTGGGCCGCAACTGGCGGAACAACCGCGCGAGCTCGGCGGCTGTGCTGTCATCCACACGAAGCTCACCATCGCACCATGGCAAGAAGTGCGGCGTTGCTTGGAGGAGTCGGGCCGCGTCCTCCGCCTCCTGACGCTTCTGCGCGCCGTATTCGCTGGGCGACAGTCGCGCGTGCCCCTTCTCGCCGAGGGTCAGATGGACGAGATGCGCCGCCCACCCGTGTCGCGCGTGCTTGAGGAGGGTGGCGCCAGCGGTGAACTCCATGTCGGCTGCGTGGGCGCCGATGGCGATGATGCAGGGGTGGTTGGGCATGGGTTGCTCCGGTGTCAGGTGTCAGGTGTCCGGTGTCAGGTGTCAGGTGTCCGGTGTCAGGTGTCCGGTGTCAGGTGTCCGGTGTTGGGTGTCACGTGGCGGGGGTGGCGAGTTCGTGCAGTCGGGCGGTCAGCCGCCTGAAGCGGCTGGGATCGCCTTGTTCGGGGTACTCAATCACGTATGGACCGCGGAAACCGCTGGCGAGCATGGCGGCGAGCGTTTCGTTCCAGTTGAGTGTTCCCTCTGCGAAGCCGAGGTGGTCGTCGTGCTCGCCGTGGTTGTCGGTAAGGTGGGCGTAGGCGAGCTTGTGGGCCAGCTCGTCAATGAACTCGCTGGTGGCGCCTGCCATGTTGGAGTGGCCGCTGTCCAGGCAGAAACGCACCGCCGGCGAGTGGACTTGCTCGAACAACAAATGGAAGTCTACCGGTTCGCCGCCCAACTCGTTCAGTCCGTGATAGGTGAAGGGGTAGTGGTTTTCCAGGCAGTACGTCACGCCGGCGGCTTCGTACAGCGGTGCCAACTCTCGGCACACGTCCACTACGCGTTGAATGCCTTCGTCGCGCTCGGCATGACTGCCGAAGTGGAGAATCAAGTGCGTGGCGTGCATCCGCTGACACAGGTCGAGCAAGCGCCTGCCTTCGTCGACTGCGGCGGCGAACCCGAGGTCGGCCGGGTTCTTCCAGGCGTGGAGCGCGGTGCCGACCCCGGTGTCGCTGGCTAACTGGCCGCAGCGGTCGAAGTCGTCCCCCTTCAGGCGCGTGGTGGAGAACTCGATCTGGTGCAGACCGAACTCGTTCTGAGCCCGCGCGAATGCCTGCCCCAACGACGCCCAGTCGAAGTGGAGACAACTGATGCCGAGGACCAGCGGCGCGCTGTGGGCGGGCTGCGTCATTCGGGCGCTCCCACCAACCGAAAAGAGGACCCGTGCGGCAGGTGCTCGGCGGTCACGCCGGGCAGGTTGTCGTTGACGTACTGCGTCAGCGTGACCATGCCCGGCTCTTCGGAGGTGCCGTGGTTCACGCGGATGACGGGGTGATCGCTATCGGCGGCGCACTGCAGGTTGGCCCAGTACGTCGAGCCGTCATCGCACACCACCGAAACGTCGCAGCCCAGCTCCAGGTACGCCGGAATGCTGCAGCAGCACCCGGTGCCGATGCCGACCTTCGAGACTTCACGGGCGCCGTCGCCGACGACCTGTACGAAGGGCTCGCCAAGGGTGGCGGTCTTGGCGGCGATTCGCCGCGCCAGTTCGTCCACGGTGACAGGCGCGAGGTCGTACCGGTGCTGGTAACCGGCCATGCCGATGGCGACCGGATCCGCCCCCAGCTCCAGGAACCGTGCCCAGGCCCACGGGATGCCGATCTTCGGCACCCGGTCCCACACATCGTGGCACCGGAGAACGACCAAGCCGGTGGCCTCCAGGAAGGCTCTCTTCTGCCGCGCCGTGTCGCTGTCCGGCAGGTTTGCCAGCTCCGCGGCGTGGACATAGAACGTCGGTTCGTGGGTGATCAGCGCCTCGCACCCGCGTTCGACGGCCGCGCGGACCGCGGCGAAGCTGCTGATCCAGGTGACCAGCACGCGGTGGACGTCCCCGTCGCCATCGCCGATGATGATCCGGTCGACTGTGTTGCGCGGGTCCACCCAGTCGGCGAGCGAGAGGAAGTGGTTGAGGATGTCGTTGGCTTTCATGGCGTTCCTCCTGTGCGGCGAGTGTAGCACCGTCGGGGGACAGGCGCAACGCGCGCGCCTCCTGCGCTGCAGGCGGTGCGCTTGGGCTACGGGGTACAATCCCACCGGCAAGTTCAGCGCGTGCCGCGAGTGCCCCCCAACGAGTTGGGGCGTCGTGAGCGCCCCCAAGTTGGACGCCCGCACTTGTTCGGGACCTACGCGCAACCGCTGCCCCGCGACCAGTCGGGGCGTCCTAAGTGCCCGCGCCGAGGAGGAGACAAATGAGTGACAGCACTAACCCCAACGCCACAGAGCAGGGAGTCACACGTCGTTGGTTCCTGGGAGCCGCCGGATCGGTGGCAGCGCTTGCTTCGGCGCCGAAGCTGGGTTCGACAGCACCAGCCCGCAAGTCGGCCAACGACAAGCTGAACCTCGCCGGCATCGGCTTTGGCGGCATGGGAGCGTCGAACCTCCGCAACCTCGAGTCGGAGAACATCGTCGCGCTCTGCGACGTGGACCACGACTACGCCGCCAACACCTTCAAGCGTTACCCCGACGCCAAGGTCTACACCGACTACCGGGAGCTGCTGGACAAGCAGAAGGACCTCGACGCCGTCGTCATCGCCACGCCCGACCACACCCATGCCGTGATCTCCATGGCGGCGATGAAGGCCGGCAAGCACGTCTACTGCCAAAAGCCGCTGACCCACGATGTCTACGAGGCACGGTCGCTCGCGCAAGCCGCCAAGGAGACCGGAGTCGCCACGCAGATGGGCATCCAGGGACACTCGATGGAGGGTCTTCGGCTGGTCTGCGAGTGGATCTGGGACGGCGCCATCGGCAACGTGTACGAAGTGGACGCCTGGTGTGATCTGTCGTACTACCCGTGGGGGCACGCCGGCTGGAGCTCCAAGTGGGGCACCCGACCCACGGACACCCCGGCCGTCCCAGCGTCGCTGAACTGGGACCTCTGGCTCGGCCCCGCGCCTGAGCGGCCGTACCATCCGGCGTATCACCCCGCCGTGTGGCGGTGCTGGTGGGAATTCGGCTGCGGCATGATGGGCGACCGCGGCGCGCACACGCTGGACCCGGTTTGCTCGGCGCTGAAGCTGACCCAACCCACCAGCATCGAGGCCACGTCGTGCGGACTCAACCCGGACACGCACCCGCTCACTGCCATCGTCACCTACCGCTTTCCCAAGCGGGAAGGCTTCCCGCCGCTGAAGCTAACCTGGTATGAGGGCCTCCGCGCGCCTCGCCCGGAGGAGCTGGACGCAGACATCGACATGCCCGGCGAGGGCGGCGCAATCTTCAGAGGAACCAAAGGCGCCATCATGTGCGGCGTCTACGGCGGCAGCCCGTGGCTGCTGCCCAAGTCGCTCCGGGAAGCATACAAGCAACCCGCGAAGACGCTGCCCCGAGTCGCCGGCTCGCACGAGCTGGACTGGGTCCGCGCCTGCAAGACCGGTGACCCCGCCGGCGCCCACTTCGGCTACTCCGGGCCGCTCACCGAGGTGTGCCTGCTGGGCAACATCGCCAAGCGCATGGACGCCCGCCTCGAGTGGGACGCCGCCAACCTGAACGTCACCAACCTGCCCGAAGCCAACAAGTACGTGCGGACGGAGTACCGGAAGGGGTGGAGTCTATAGGGCGCTCAGAGGTCCTGCCTGCGTGCGGGCCGGAACAGACCGACGCGATCCTCCCCCTGCCAGCTCGCCAGGCAGGTCAGCGAGTTTGGCGAGGGACCTACAGCCCAGAGCCGGCTTGGCGTCGCAGCCCAAACAGGCGTCCCTGCCAGCCGAGCTGGCAGGGGACGGAACGTCCACCACAAAGGAACCCCGCATGAACACAACCCTACTCCTGGGCGCTGCCCTCCTGACACTCGTCACTTCCTCTGCTACCTTCGCGGAGGAAGCCCGCCTCGTCCGCGAGAACATCGAATGGTGCGACCTCTGGATCCCGGACGTGAACGCGGCTGACATGCCGCACGTGTTGCTTATCGGGGACTCGATCACCAAGGGGTACTACGGTGGCGTGGCGGAGGCGCTCAAGGGGAAGGCGTCCGTGGCGCGGCTTGCCACGTCGAAGTCCCTGGGTGATCCCGCGTATCTTGCCGAGGTGGCGCTGGTGGCGGGCCAGTGCAAGTTCGACGTGGTGCATTTCAACAACGGCATGCACGGCTGGGGGTACACGGAGGAGGAGTACCGGAAGGCATTTCCCGAACTCCTGGCAACCCTCCGCAAGCACGCCCCCACCGCCAAGCTGATCTGGGCGACGACCACGCCCGTGCGCTCCCGCGACAAGCTGGCGGACCTCGACGCCCGCACGGAACGGGTGCGCGCCCGGAACCGGATCGCCGCCGAGTTTGTGACCGAGGCGGGCATCGCGACAGATGACCTGTTCGCGCTGGGCGAGCCCCACCCCGAGTACTCCTCGCCCGACGGAGTGCACTTCAATGGGACGGGGATCGCGGCACAGGCCGCGCAGGTGGCGAGGATGGTAGGGGAGGCGCTAACAGGCCGGTGAGGTGACCCAGCCATGTCTCTCCTCTACAAGCCCGACTGGGAGGAAACCAAGCAACGTTTCAACGCCTGGTGGGCGGGTGAGGCCCTCGGCCGCTGCGCCCTCGCGGTGACGGCTCCCAAAGACGGCGTTGCTGCCGAACCGCCGCCAACCATGCCGACTGAGCCGGTGCAGCGCTGGACGGACCTGGACTACCTCGCCGCACTCAACGACTACCAGCACCGGCACACCTTCTACGGCGGCGAGGCGTTCCCGGTCTGGAGTAGCGGCTACCCCGGCCATGCGAGCATGGCCACCTGGCTCGGCTGTCCGCTGACGTTGGACATGCACACCGGCTGGCACGACCCGTTCCTGAACGGCGATACCTGGTCGCTCGATGACATCCGGTTGAACAAGGACGACCCCTACTACCGCTTCCAGCTCGAGTTGCTGAAGACGGCAGCCGAGGCGTCAAAGGGCAAGTCCGTCCCCGGCGTCGGCGCCTTCGGGGGCTGCGGCGACACGTTGGCGGCCGCCCGCGGCACGTGGCGGCTATTGACGGATGTGATGGATCGCCCCGAGTTGGTGCGCCAGACCGACCTGCACCTCATGGACCTTTGGATCGAGTGCTACCAGACGTTTTACGAGATCATCAGCCCCACAGCCGGCGGCTCGACCTGCTGGTTCCCGCTCTGGTCGCCGGGCAAGTTCTACGCGTCGCAGTGCGACTTCTCCTACACGATCTCGCCGCGGATGTTCGTCGATCTCTTCATCCCGGTGATCGAGCGCCAGCTCGACTATCTGGACCACGCCGTCTACCACGTCGACGGCATCGCGGCGTTCGCCCACGTGCCGGCGCTCTGCCAACTCCCCCGCCTCCAGTGCCTCCAGATCCTCCCTGGAGCCGGCAAACCCAGCCCGCTGCACTACTTGGACGTGCTCAGGCAAGTACAAGCGGCAGGGAAGAACCTGCACATTTCGATCCCCTGCAGTGAGGTCGAGACGGCCCTTCAGGAGCTATCTGCTCGCGGTCTCTTCATTGCGACGGGGTGCGCCACGGAAGCGGAGGCGCGGGAGCTGCTGCGGAACGCGGAGAAGTGGTCGCATGATTGACGCCCCTTCCCTTGCGGCGCGGGCCTGCTGGGGCCTCGACGACACGTCCACTCAAGTCGTTTGGGCAAATTCGTCTGACCCGTGGAGACATAAGACAAATGGAAGAACCACGCAACGCCCCCCCGGAACGCGGCGAACACCGTCCGTCAGGCGACGAGCCCAAGCCCAAGATCCGTGTTCTGCTGTTCGACCATCCGCTGTGCCGAGCGGGAGTCCGGGCATTCCTGGAACGCGAGGCCGACATCGAGGTGGTGGGCGAAGCGGGGAGCGTTGATGAGGCTTTGGGGCAAGTCCGGCTGCAGCGCCCGCACGTGGTGGTCATGGAGGGGCTGCTGGATGGCCGCCACATCCTCGACGCCATCGGGTCTCTCAAGCAGGACTGCCCGGTGACGCGCGTGCTGGTACTCACGGGCTACTCCACGGACGACCTGGCCCTCGCTGCCCTGACGGCTGGCGCCGACGGCTTCGTCGCGAAGCAGTCAGCGCGGGACGAGTTGCCAGAGGCGATCCGCCGGGTTCACCGTGGGGAGGGCTGTTTCAGCGCGCCGCTCGTCGCCCGGCTGGCGAGTACCGTGGAACGTGCCGAGCGGCGACTGGCAGAGGATGTCGGCCGACGACTTTCCGGGCGCGAACTCGAAGTCCTCCAGTTGCTGTCACGCGGCGACGCCAACCAGAAGATCGCCGAGACCCTCTGCGTGGCTCCTTCGACCGTCGCGAAGCACGTGACCCAAATCCTGGCGAAGCTCGGTCTCAGTAACCGGACTGAGGCCGCTCTGTACGCCCTCCGGCGCGGCATGGCGAAGCCGGCCGATCAATGAGGCGTTGCGACGGGGAGAGCAACCGGGATCCCGCCGATCCCGGCCGCGGTGCTCGCGTCGCCGAGCGCTGCAGTTCCGGTTGCCGCCCATGCAGAATGGGCATTTATTGCTACCAAAAACGGTCAATTCTGCCTATAGCCTTCGGCCGGGGACGGCGCTACACTGGCTCGTCACGAACTGGGAGGTTTTCCCCAGGAACCGGTAAGGGTGAGGTGTACAGGTGAGTAAGATCATCTGATCGAGGTGGGTCCGTGCGCTTAGCTACGGGACGATCGTGTGCTTGGTCACGACGGGCATCGTCGGGTGCGGAGGCGGCGGAGGAGGCGGCGCGCCCAACAACCCGGCCGTTCCCGACACTCGTACGGTCGTGAACGGCCGCGTGGTGCTGCCTGCCGGTGAGGCGTCGGACCTGACTGTGCTGGCGGGTGCCAACGAACCGGCGGCGGTCAAGGACGGGGCGTTCTCCGTCCGCCTGCGGGATGACGCGCCTGCGCTCATGACGGCAGTGAACGCCAACGACGAGCCGGTGCTGATGGCTGTCTCTCCCACGCCGGCGACGAAGGCCGCCACCCGAGCGGCCACGCCGCCAGTGCTCAACGCCCAAACCACGGCCGTGGCGATGGTCTACCTGATGCCCTACATCGCCCAGGCCGAGCCCGATGACGAGCAGGCGATGCTGTCGCTCATCACCGGACTCCCGGAGACCGCGGCCCTGGCCTCGGCCCTCCAAGACGCCCTGACGGCCAGCCCGGGGAGCCCGCCGCTGGACAACGCCAGCGTGCGAGCCGCCTTGACTAACGCGACCAACGCCACCCTCCGTGCGGCCGCTGCTGCCAGCACCAAAGGGCGAGCGATACTCTACGTGGACCCCCCGACCGAGCAGAGCTACGTCAGCGTCGCCGAGAAACCCGTTCAACACAACGTAAGTCGCCGGACCTTCGAGATCAAGAACCGCGGACGGCGCTGGGTGGTCGCCGTGATGCGCCCGAGCAAGGAGTGGGTGATGATGCCTTCCGCGGATTCGCTGTTGTCGTTTCACCCCTTTGGCTCCCGCTACCAGACAGCGACACTCAGCACCGACGTGTGGGGTCTCGAGGACTACAGCGTCGACGTCTACGGCCTGGGGCTGAAGGCCGGGGGCCCGAATATTGACCCTTCCTCCGAGGAATGGACCTACTACCAGCGCGCGGGGATCGCGACGCTCCTGGGCGACATCGTTAGCCCGGTCCTAAAGACCGTCTGCAACATCCCGAGCGTACCCTCCAGCGTGCTGCAAGCCCTGGCCGAGATGGGCGATGCCGGAACCGTCCTCAGCCAGTACGCCAATTACCTCCGGAACGGTCAGGTACAGGAAGCCTTCCTGAGTGTGGCCAAGTGGGCGTTGGACAAGCTCCTGGCGGACGACGGCAGGCTGCTCGCCTTGGCGTTGGGGTCCGTGGCGAACGCTGGGGAGGTTGCGAAGGCAGTGGCCAAACTCGTCGCCCTCCCATACAAGATCCTCTCGGTGGCCAGCGAGTTGGTCGGCTTCATCGAAGCCGCCAAAGACCTCTCCAACTGCAAGAGCAAGGAAGTCTTCCTGGTCACCGGCACCGGTGACGCGATCGTGGGTGTCAAGTAAGCTTTGGCTGTGCGCGGAAAGGACACTGAGATGCGACGAATCCTCAAGCCCCTGCTGGTAGTGTGCCCACTGGCCTTCGTTCTCTGCGGCTGCGGAGGCGGCGGTGACGGGGTGACCTCGTCTGCGCCGTCGCAGAAGGGCAGCGTGACTTTCCACGTCGACTGGCCGACCGCTGACGGCGGCCGGATGGTGCCCAAGGCGTGCAACGTCGTCGAGGTCAAGCTTTACAAGAACGGCGAGTTCGAGACCTCCAGCTACATCGTCCGCCCGGCCACGGAGACAACCATCGGGGTGCTGGAGCCCGGCGACTACACCGCCACAGTGACTGCCTACCCGGAAGCGACGGCCACCGGGGTGGCACAGGCGCGTGGCTCAGCCACCGGCCCGATCAGGGTCCGCATCGACAAGGTCTACGACCAGAACAACCCCGCCACGTACGACTCCCGTGTGGACATCACGATGGCGCACACGGTGGCGAAAGTGGAGGTCACGGCGACGCCGTCCAGCACGGTGTCGGTCGGCGGGTTGGTCACCCTTACGGCCACGGCGAAAGACGCGGATAACCATTGGGTCATCGTCGCGGACGACACCTGGCGGTGGGAGTCGCCTTTGAGCAACCAGTACGCGACAGCTACACCGAATGGGAATACGGCCACCGTGACCGGGATCAAGGCAGACGGGGCGCTCACCGTATCGGCGACGTATGCCGAACCGAAGACCGCGGCGGATGGTCCCGAGGTGACCGGACGGACGACAGTAACGGTCACGCCGCCCTCTTCTTTCACTGGGTACTACATCGGTACGTCCACGCAGAGCATTCCCTTCCCCGACGGCTGGACCACTGCGAAGGCGGTCATGGTGATCACGATAGACCGTTCGCAATACACGGTACGTTTCAGCACCTATCACGCTACTCCTAACTGCGGGGCTACTGTCAACGGTGAGGTCATTCACTGCGGCCTTAGTGGATTTAGCTACACACGCGACTTCGTCCCTCCCCTTACCCAACTGCAACTACCGGTAAGGCTGCAGGAATCAGATACGGGGCTGCCAGGCGGGGGAGGCGGTCCTGCCAACCTCTTGGTGGACGAGCAATCAGTAACGGGAACCATCAAGCAATACAGCTACCAGCCGGGCTTCGAGACCTTCGATAACATGCACAGTGTCACCTACGGACAGTACCAGGCCGCCATAGACGTCATCTCGACCGAGGATTTGGCGAGTTGGCAGCAACGCTGGCAGTGAGGGTCGGGGGTCGGGTGTGCCGGATCCGGACCGCAGCGGGATATACACGATCGCCGCTAACGGTACCGACATGACTCGTCTGTTCGCCTTCAGCGGCTGTCTATCCTGGTCTCCAGCGGGAATGGTAGTGGTCTACACGGATTCCTTTTTGCAGCAAACGGTGGCGATCGTGAACGCTGATGGCACTGTCAGGAATTCCTTTGCCGTCCCATTCCCATCCGTCGAGAGCGTGTCTTGGTCTCCGGACGGTTCTCGCCTGGTGTACGGCAGCGTGTTCGGTGGCATCTACGTGACCACGGCCAATGGGTCTGACCCTGTGGAGATCAGCACAGGAAGCTACCCCGTCTGGGGCCCCGGCGGGTCAGGCACGTGAGCTGCCATCCTGACCTGAGCGCGGCTTCGGGGTCGCCGTTGGGGATGCACCCCGCACGCCTCCCAGCTCTGGCTATGGAAGGCGATCAAGCGGAAGCCGTGAGCTTGCACACAGACCGCGAGTCCCTGGTCCAGGCCCCCCTCGGGAACAGCTACTGGCAGTGTATGAGGGGCCGACTGAACTACTTGCGAGTCGATCGTCTGACCGGGATCCTGCCTTCTGTCGCCAGTCGTGCGAGGTTAGTCCCGCTCCCATCTCCCACCTCAGCAGTTCGGGACATCGCTTTGCTCCGCCCGTTCGACGATCAGCCCTCCAGCGAGCACATAGCGCACCGGCGCTCCCAGTGTCAGAGGAAACCCTCCGTCGA
>PEVN01000544.1:17951-18022 GCA_002779825.1 Armatimonadetes bacterium CG06_land_8_20_14_3_00_66_21
GCGAGCCACGCCTCTGTTTCCCGATCCCTCGGCGCTTCGGCGACTGAGGCCGCCTCCGCCCGTGGAGCCTC
>PEVN01000014.1 GCA_002779825.1 Armatimonadetes bacterium CG06_land_8_20_14_3_00_66_21
CGTTGATCGACTGCCAGGCGACCTCCTTGCTCTTGCCGTCGACCCAGATCGAGGGCACTGCTTCGCGGTCGTGGTACGAAGCCGTCGCGCCTTGGAGGGTGAAGTAGGTGGTCGTCGGGTGCGGCCTGGCTGACGAGGTGTCGAACCGCAGCTCGATCACCCGGCCCCTCTCCGTCGAGAGCAACGAGGTGTTCGAGTCGCCGCGCCAGGGGAGCTTCGTGGTGGGGTGGTCTGCCCCGAACCGCTTGGTCGCGTAGTCCTTCACGCCGACGGCCGGACTGCTGCGCGACACGAGCGACACCAGCCGGTCGCCCCGGTTGATGCCCAGCCATTGGGCGACCGGGCCGAGGGAGTGCGTCGGGTACCAGTTGCCGCTCTCCTGGCGCGCCAGTTCGCCGCGCCACGTCAGCGAGCCGTCGCCGTTGAAGAGAAGGCTCCGGCAGTCATGCACGTAGCCGCACTCGGCGTAGGTCAGTTCGCCGAACAGCCCCTGCTCGATCATGTTCAACACGATCAGGTTGGCCCGGTAGTAGCAGACGTTCTCGGCCAGCATGTACGTCCGGCCCGACTCCTTCTGGGCGCGGACCAAGTCCAAGCATTCGTCCACCGTCACTGCCGCAGCGACTTCGCTCAGCACGTGTTTCCCGGCGCGCAGCGAGTCAGCCGCCATCCGTCCGTGCAGTTGCATCGGCGTCGCGATGAGCACGGCGTCGACATCGTCGCGAGTGAGCAGTCGACGGTAGTCGGTCGGCCCGGCCGAGTGCCCCGCCGGCTCATTGCCCCGCGCCTTACGAACGAGATCGATTCCGCGGTTGAGGTGCGCCTCGTCGATGTCGCAGATCGCGGTGACCTCGACACCCTCGTGGGCGAGCGCCTGCTGCAGCAGCCCAGTGCCTCGGCCGCCGACCCCGATGAAGCCGAACCGGATCGGCTTCGGGCCGGTCGCAGCCGCGGCGCGTCGGGCTGCGCCAGCCAGCACCCCTGCTGCTGCTCCGAGCTTCAGTGCCTCACGACGGGTAACGGTCTCTGACATTGTGGATGCCTCCCCTGAAGACGGGTGTCAAGCGTCAAGTGCCAAGTGCCAAGCCAAGGGCCGCGCTTTGGTCCGACGTGGCGCTCAGACAACCGCGGGACTTGTCAATCCCCTTCACCGCGGCGCCACCTCCACCAAACGGACGTCGTCTACGAACAGCGCCGCCCCAGTTTTCTGCGCGTTCATATGCAAGCGGACGTTGGTGAGGTTCTCGCCGGCGGGCAGCGTGAACTCGAGCGCCGTCTCAGTCCACTCCTTCGCGTCCCGGAGACGATCGGTGTTCTTCCACCAACCCCAATCCTGACTCGTGACTTGGAGACCGGCGACGGAGGTGGCGTCTGTCTTCACCCAGCAGCTCATGCGGAAGGTGCGGTCGGCGCCGCTCGGCGGGATGCCGGGCCACGCGAGCACGGTCCCGAAGTCGCCGCCGGTGGCGTCTGTGCAGGTGACCTTGAGGCACTTGCCGCCGTTGCGGCCGCCGTCGGCTGAGGCGATTTCGGCTTGAGCGTTCTGGCTGATTGTGGCTGCGCGCCAGCCTGCCGGTACGCCGTCGGGCGCATCGCTGAGCGATTCGTTGGGGAGCAGGTTGACGCCATACACCCGCTCGGCCGCGGCGCGGCGCACCCGCAGGTGTCCGCCGAACGCTTCGTCGGCGGTGACCAGCAGCTTCGTGTCTCCGCCCAGGCTGACGGCCGGCAGCGTCAGGTCCACGTCCTGGGCGCCGCGGGCTAGCACCCGCCGGACGGAGGCCGCTCCTGCTATCAGGGCGACTGGCAGCTTCCCGTCGCCCGAGTTGGCCCCCGTCAGCCGCACCGCGCAGTGGCCGACGGGACCGGGAACGGCTGCCTGCGCAACCAGTCGCTGAACCCAGTCGTACCGTTGGGTCTCGAAGGGGACCTGCCGGCCTTCGGACAAAGCGAGTGGCGGCAACGTCGCGCCTCCGGCGTCGCCCTTCGTTTTCACGTACGGCCCGGCGCCCTGTGACCACTTCTCGGGCCGGGTCAGCTCGGCGGCCAATCGGGCACCCGGGGCAGCGTCGGAAGAGAGCAGCAGGCGGTCCGCGCCGCCGCAACAAGACGCGCTTGCCGCGGCGGTCTGATCGCTCGCGAGGAGTTCCTTCCCGCCGCGCGTCAGCGAGGTGCCGCCGAACATCGCCGCTGAGCGCACCTTACCGGCCACAAGGCACACGGTTGCCGCTTGAGCATTGGTGGTCAGGTCGCCGAGTGTTACGGTCTTTCTGATCGCGTCCGTTCGGAACAACAGCGTCACGACGCGGTCGCTGCCCGTCAACGTCAAGCCGAGGCAGCCCTCGCCGGCTTGCTGCGAGGGGGACAGCAGCACGTCCGCCTCGCCGTTCCGATACGGCTGGATCGCAATCAATGAGGAGGCGTCGCGTGCCGGCTCCACTGTGCTTGCCGTGAGATGCCACTGGTTCGGCACCGGGCGGAATGGCGGCTTGGTGAACTGGTCGTTCTGGCTGAACTTCAGGTCGGCCGGGGCGAGGTACTCCACGCGGCAGCGCGAGTCGCCCTTGGCGACCGTCACCCGCTGCGCCGCCGCCACCACTTGCATCTCGTTCAGCGCATGGAGCAGGAACTGATAGGTCGCCGGTTCGGGCGCCGAGAGATCATCGTGGATCACTACCAGCGGCGCGCCGCCGGTGTGCACGGGCCGGAGGAAGAGAAGATGACGCTGGAAGCGATCCAGCCTGCCTCTGTAGGATTGTGTGGCGTCGCCTACAGCGTAGTCGCCTGCGGCGGTCGTCTGGAACGTCGCCAGCCTGCCCTTGGCGTCCCAGTCGCGCTTCGATTGCCCTTCGCCATTGACCAGAACCGAGTTCGACGCCTTGGTCTCCCACGTCCACTCGGCGTGGTGCGGGCAACCATAGAGCTGGTAGTAGCCGGAGGCGATAATCAGCGGCTCACCGTAGGCATCGAGCACGAAGGCGTTCTGGTCGGCGAAGGCGTGGCTGATGGAACCGAAGGGAGAACTCCGCATAAGCACGGCCACGTTGTCGGCGGGGTCAGGCAACACGGTGTGCATGCAGGCGAGACCGACGTCGTAGAACGCCTGCCCCTGCGGCAAGTCGTAGGGCGGCTTCGCGTCGACCGGCTCCGCGTTGAGCAGAGCGTCTGTACCGGAGAGCTTCGCGTTCTGCCAGTCGGCATACCACTTGGCGTGCGGGTTGTCGTACAGCGCTGCCAGCAGCGCCATCGTCCCGCCGCCGCCTGCCGGACTCTCCTGTCCGTCGCCGAAGGGCGACATCTTGAAGTACGGCGGGTTGCCGTAGAGCTTGTAGCGCCACATGTTGCGGACGTTCGACCGCAGGTGCACCGGCACGCCTGTCGCCTGGGCGACGAGCTGGTAGGTCCGGGCGAAGACGGAGGTGCTCCAGCCCCAGTAGCTGGGTCCCTCGCACCAGCCGCCGTCCGCACCGCCGTATGGCGGGAAGAACGGCGACCAGAGCTGCAACAACGTGTAGCGCAACATCTCCTCGACCGGCGCGTCGCCAACCATTGCCAAGCAGGCTTCGACCATGTCGGGCAGATAGTAGCCCATGTTGTGGCTTTCGTAGGGGTTCAGCTCGAACGGTCGTTGCCGCCAGCGGTCCCGGATCTCGGTCATGCGAGTGAGAAGGCAGTCGACGCAGTTCCGCCTCTCCTCGGCGGTCAGCAGCGAGTACACCCGGTCGAAGGCGGTCGGGCAGTAGCGAACCACTTCGGTGGCCGGCTCGTCGTTATGCCCCAGGCTCGTGCTGCCTTTCGGGTCCCACGACACCACGTGCAGCAGCCGCCGCTTCGCCTCCTGACCGGTCAGCTCGTCGCTGGTGAGCAGGTAGTTCTCAGCCAGGTTGGCCAGCTCGCGCATGAAGGGCCGGGTGGTTTGGAAGGTCTTCTGATACAGCTCGATCCGGCGCTGGTCGCGCGTCTCCGGCAGGAACTCCGGCTCCGGCAGCAGCTCCTTGTCGCGCATTTGCTCGGCGTACTTGCGCACGCCCCCCAGCCACGAATCGCCGAACCGCGCGAGGGCCCGCTGCCGAGCGTCTGCCAGCCCTGCCGCAGTGACTGCCACTCGCGGATGGCTGGCTCCCAACCGCTTCACCAGTCCGTCCATGTCGGGGAACGGCACAACCGGCGCCTCGGCGGAGACGGTGAAGGCCCGGACTGCGGACCACTCGGCAGCCCCGCTCGGCCGCCAGCGCCAGAAGTACGCTCCGGGCTTGAGCGGCTCGGCTGGGGCGAGCAGCAGGTAGGGGCTGGCTAGCTGTTTCGTGGTGCCTTCTGTGAAGGCTGGCCCAGTGCTGACCTCGATCTCATAGGACTCATGGGACCCCTGGGACTCATAAGTCCTATCCGCCGGATACACAAAGCACGGCGGGTTGGCGCTGACCGTTTCGCCGTCGGCGGGACGCGGGGTGGTCTGGAAGGCGGCGAGGGGCGCCTCGAAGTCGGCGGCCAAGCTGACCGCTGAACAGCACAGCAGAAAGGCAAACGTCACGCTGAGTGCGACGGTCATCGGGCCTTCTCCTGCGCGGCTGCCACCGCCTCCGCGGACTCGGGGAAGCGCCCCTGGTCGTCCGTGTCGACGATCCACGCTTCCAACGCCGCGCGCATTCGCTGCAGCACATCTTGGTGCGCGGGGTCGGCAGCGAGGTTGTTGACCTCCCACGGGTCGGTCCGGAGGTCGAACAGCTCTTCCGGCGGCCGGTGGTCCGCGACGAACAGCTCCTGCTCCGGGGTCAGCTTGCCTGCCGCGTGCAGCTCTTTCAGCAGGTTCCACACCGGGTACTGTCGCGCCTTGTAGGCGTTGGGCTGCATGTATGGGCGGTCGGGCAGGAAGTTGCGCAGGTACTTGTAGCGGTGGTCGCGGACGCAGCGGATGCGGTCCACGGTCTCGTCGCACCGGTCGCGGGTGGCGAACACGTACCGCGGCTCCGGCTGCTTGTGGGCACCGAGGAAGACGCGCCCCTGCATGTGCTTCTGCGCGGGCGCGCCGGCCACGTCGAGGCACGTCGGGGCGAAGTCCAGCGCGCTGACCAGTTCGTCGTCGACAGTTCCCGGCTGCACCTGACCGGGCCACCGAATCAGCAGGGGGACGCGGATGCCGCCGTCGTACAGGAACTGCTTGTCGCGGACATGGCACCGGCCGTGGTCGCCGAAGTAGAACACGACCGTGTTGTCGGCCAGCCCATCGTCTTCCAGCTTCTGCAGCACCGCGCCGATCTTCTGGTCGAGCACGTTGATGTCTTCCAGGTACAGCGCCCAGTCCTGGCGCGTGATCGGGTGGTCGGGGTAGTACGGCGGCAGCGTGACCTTCGCCGGATCGACGGGATGCCCGGGGCAGTGCTTGAAGGTGCGGTGGGTCTCGCCGAATCCGTACTGAGCGAAGAACGGTTGGTGCGTCTTCAGGTCGGCCCAGTCGTTCGAGTCGTACGGCTTCTCGCTGTCGGTGAAGTTCCAGTCCGTCTTCTTCGCGCCAGGCAGGCAGGTGAAGTAGCCCGCGTCGCGCAGGTACTTGGTGAAGACATGCACGCCCTCCGGCAGCCCGAACCCGTCGCCGCGGTGGCTGCGGTGGTTGTGGGCGCCAATGCTGGTGCAGTACCTGCCCGTCATGAACGACGACCGGCTGGCAGAGCAGACCGGCGCGTTGGTGAACGCACTCGTGAAGCGGACCCCCTCGGCGGCCAGCCGGTCGAGGTTGGGTGTGTGCACCAGCGGATAGCCGTAGCAGCCGAGCTCCGGGCCGGTGTCTTCGGAGATTAGCCAGAGAATGTTCGGGCGCTGCGCGGGCTGTTCCTCGGCCCGGCCGCACGCGACCGTGGCCGCGGTGGCGGCGACAGTGGCGTTCTTCACGAAGTCTCGGCGGTTGAGGTCGTTGGGCATGGGTTCTCCTTTGGGGGCGGCGCAGCCCCGTCAGACGAGTCCGACAGGTCAGACCGGTCAGACCGACCTGACCAGCCGCGCCCGCCTAATGACCGGCGGCTAGTTGGCGCGCTTGAAGTACAGCCCGCCGTACGCCGGCAGCTTCGCGCGAAGGAGCGTCCGTCCGCCAGCTTGGGGGATCAGTTCGCAGCCCTCATACTTCGCCCCGGCGGGAAGCGCCAGCGTGCACAGGTCGGTCGTCTCCCGACCGAACAGCTCGCGCACCAGGATCACGCTTCGGTCGTCGCTCACGGCAACGCGGACATTGTGCGGGGCGCGAATCGGGCGGGTGACGCCGGCTGCCTCCACCAAGTCTTCGTAGAGCGACGCCAGCACGTCGTCTGGTTCCTGCGGCGCGGGCTTGCCGTTGCCGAGCCCGTAGGGCAGGCCCCAGAGGTTGTCGAACGCCAATCCCAGCGGGAAGCCGAAGGCGTAGACGGCGTTGCCGCCGCAGGTCGTGGCGATGCCGAGGGCGCGGCCGTCCGGCAGTGTCAGCAGCGGCTCTCCGCCGTCGAACAGGCCCAACGGCGACCCGTCGCCACGCTCGCCGAAGTTGATCTTCAGCGCGCCGGCGGCGAACAGCGGACTGCGCGGCTGCCACGACGGCTCCTGGCTGCCGCGGAGAGGCACCGTGGCGGCGTAGTCGGTGGCGCCGAGCCACTTCGCCAACGTCGGCTGAAATGCGCCGGTCGGCGCCAGGTACGGCGTGCGCTTGCCCACATTGCCGACGACCAGCGAACGCTCGCCTTTGTGGGCCGGGTCGGTCAGCCACGCGTCCAACGCCTGCCAGAATGGCGCCAGGTAGTCACACTCGACTGACGGCAGGAAGAGGAGGCGGTAGCTGCTCAGGTCGATCTTTCGCTGTGCCGCGCCGTAGACGCAGTCCTGATCCATGGCGATATCGAACTCGACATTGAGCTGCGCGAGGAAACTGGCAAGCCCCAGGACGTTCCCATAGTCGTGGCCGCTGCGGTTGGATCGCTGCAGGTTGTTGTTGCGGACGACCAGGATGGGCACCTCGCGCTTCAGCGAAAACGTCACGCCGTCCACCGCGCGGTAGAAACCACCCATCCACTCCAGGGCCTTCGTCAGATGACCGCGGCCGTCCGGGTCCTCCTGCGCGCCGGAGAGATGCGCCCACGTGTACGACTGCTCGAAGCCCGCGCCGTGGCCGACCATCTCCATGCTCTGGCCGCAGTAGTAGTCGCGAATGGCCGGTTCGTCGCCCGACTTGCCGCCTTCCCCCTCGCCCGACGACACGGCAACGGCCGGGCTGCCGGGAGCCAACACGTACGGCCGGTAGGAGGCGATGTTCTTCACGTACTTGCGCAACCGGTCCCAGGGCGGGATCTCGTCGAGGTTCGCGCCCGAGTCGTGGCAACCGACGCCGATCACCGCGAACGGCAATTCCGCCCGCCGGAAGAAGTGCAGGAAGTGCCACTGCGAGGTGCAGTCCTGCGCGTTGCTGTGGAACAGCCAGTGCTTCGGGACGGCTTCGCGAACGACCTCCGCCCAGCGGCTGACGAACTTCAGATAGAGCACATCTTCGCGGAAGGCGTTGTAGTCGATCCACTGCGGGTCGTCGTCGGTATCAATCGGGTCTCCCGGGAACGACATGTGCGACGGCAGCTCCGCGTTGGGCGGCTGCGCCCAGCGGAACCGCGGCCAGACCGGCAGGTCGAGTTGCGACCAGTTCTGCAGCCGGGTCCAGAAGCCGTCCACCAACGGCGAGTTGGACAGCAGCACGTCTTCGCCGGCGTTGGCGTCGGCCGGCAGTCCCCACGAGCCGGGTTTGCGATTGACCGTCTTCCATTGCGAATGGTCGGCATAGTCGTAGCCGCGCTGCCACGTCTCCGCCAGGCGGCCGAGAGCGCCGTAGCGCCCGCGCAGGTACTCCTGGAACGCCGCCCGCAAGTGCCCGTTGTCCAGGTCGGGCGCCATGATGATGTCTTCCTCGCCGATCATGAAGCCCGCGACGCACGCCCGGTCGGCCAGGCGCGACAGCAGCTTACGGTGCGCCAGCGCGTTGGCTTCCGCCACCTCGGGATACAGGTAGTAGCGCGTATGGTACGGCGCCGGCAGCGTGTCCCAGTTGGCGGCCCAGAAAAAGTCGCATTCGACGGCGACGAACCGACCGTGCGCCTGGCAGCGGTCGAGGAAGTAGTCGAGAATCTCGTAGTTGTAGGTGAACTTGGGCAGGTTGGCCCCGGCCGGCTGCTTCTCGCAGCGGCGCCAGTTGCCCTCGGCGTCGAGGAGCAACCCCCAGCCAACGAACCGCAGATACGGGTGGACGCACGCCGCCTCCATCAGCGTCAGGTCGTGCTCCAACAAGTCGAAGTCGAACCCATCCCAACCCAACGTCGAGCCGCCCGCGAGCTTCTGCCCGTAGATGGTGAAGAAGAGATGCCGCACCTTGCCGGTCGCGTCGAGGACCTGCCCGGTCGCGGGATCGAGCCGGAGCACGTTGCCATACTGCGCGGCATACTCGGGCTTCACGCACTCCCCGCCAAAGGCGGACTTGGGCGCCCCCTGGGGCGCGGTCCATTCCGCCTGCAGCCGCTGGTTGAAGGCGCCCACCCGCTCGCGCAGCAGGTCGCGCGGCATCAACGCGAACTCCTTCTGCCAGCTCTTCGCCTCCCCGCCGCTGCCGTAGTAGTCGTCCAGCAGCAAAGCCTTCTGCCAACCGTCCGTCGGCGCCTTCCCGCGCGGCCCTCCCTCAGCCGCGCCGGGGTGCGTCTCCCACGTATCGTCGGTGGCGACATCCACAAACGACCCGTCCGCCAACTCGACGCGAAGCTGCACGTAGACCACCGGCGACCACTCCGTCCACACGCGCACATCCAGGTCGTTCTTGCCCGCCCGGAGCTGTTGCGTCACTTCCGCAAACGCTGGCGGATGGTCGGGTCCATCGGCGTGGTTCTCGGCAACCAGGCTGCCGTTCAGCCAAACGGCGACAGTATGAAAGCCGGTCACCGCCAGCACCGCCCGCTTGGGCGCGCCAGCCAGATCGAAGGACTTCCGCAGGCAAGCCTCCTTGCAGTCCTTCACCTGAAGCGTGAATCCGTCGTCAGGGAAGAACGGAGACAGCTCGCCCACAGGCAGCCAGCCCGGGCACTTCCCGGAGCGGTCCGCGGCCGCCGACTGTGATACCCACGACGCGCACACGGCGAGCAGCACGCTCAGAGCAGCGAGAAAAGGCTTGAGTCGCGATAGAGCACGCACGGCTTGCACTCCTTGGTCCACAGGCGTTCGGGTGTGGTCTCTTTGTTCGTGTCGGAGCCGTGTTCACCTGCTGAGGAGGCGAGGAGGAGCGCGTCGGATCCGAGTCGGTTCGTTGAGGGGAGTCTCGGTATTGAAGGCCCGACCGGACGCTCCCGACCCAACCCAGGCGGTGGGTCTGCACCGCAACGAACATTCTGGGGCCGCTGCTAACGTCCCTTGACCACCCGATGCCCTGCCAACCGAACCCCCTTCGACGCTAGCAGCTCATCCCACTTCTGACGGGTGCCGATGGTGCTGGTGTCTTCGTAGAGACCGTAGCGCTCTTCCTGCTTCGTCAGTCGCTCGAACTTGGGGCGGAGCAGGTGGTCGGGGGGCTACGCGTCCCAGAGTCAGCATGCTGCCTGTGCGGCGAGGTTAATACTACAACCGTACTTAGCGCGAATGTGCTCGGCGAGGGTCTCCTGACCCCGCCGCTCCCCGGACCGACAGGTCTCCTCGA
>PEVN01000297.1:0-108 GCA_002779825.1 Armatimonadetes bacterium CG06_land_8_20_14_3_00_66_21
GAGGTCCAGCAGTACATCAACGAAGCCACCGACCGCGCGACCACGATTACCGAGGTCGCCGAGGCGCTGCAGACCCAGTTCGGCAGCCGCCTCATGTTGGTCGGGGCG
>PEVN01000297.1:187-5905 GCA_002779825.1 Armatimonadetes bacterium CG06_land_8_20_14_3_00_66_21
ATGCCGATGTCGAGGCCGTAACGCGGGAAGTTCTGCTGAGGAAGAAGCCGAGCGCGGTGCCCGCGGTCGAGAAGATGCTGGAGCAGAACTCCGGCGAGGTCGCCCGGCATCTCCGGGGGACGAAGATCGGGGACCGGCCGGAGGATCGCCGCGACCGCGCGGGCGACTACCCGCTGCTGCCGACTCGACGGCGCTTCTGGGAAGCGTGCTTTCAGACCGCTGACGCCGCCGGAACGCACAGTCAACTCCGGTCCCAACTGCGCATCATCCACGACTCTCTTCACGCTCTTGCCGACCGCGACCTCGGCGCTGCGATTCCAGCCAGTGACCTGTTCAACGCCCTGGCGCCCAGCCTGGTCAACACCGGGGTCCTGCTGAACGAAATCAACACCCGCATTCAGAAACTCGACGACAGGACCGACGCCGGCCGCCTGCGGCGTGACCTCTGCGGGTTGGTGTTCCTGATTGGCAAGCTACCGCGCGAGACCGGGGTCGACTTAGGCGTGCGCGCCAACGCAACGTCGCTCGCTGACCTGGTGATCGACGACGTAGTGAAGGACTCCGGCCCCTTCCGCAGCCACGTCGCGCAACTCCTGGAAGCCCTCGCCAGCAGCGGCACGCTGATGAAGGTTGGTGACGAGTTCCGTCTGCAGACCACCGAGGGGGCTGAGTGGGACCGGAGGTATCGCGAGCGGCGAGGAGTGTTGCAGCAGAACGAGGTCGAGGTCTCCGCTCGGCGAGATCATCTCTTTGGGCAGCATGTCCAGGCAGTGCTGGCTGAGGTCAAGCTCAGTCACGGCGAAGCGAAGCTCCGCCGGACGCTCACGATGCACCCGGGTGGGGAGCCGCCGCAGCCCGGTGGCGACCATGTGTCTGTCTGGCTGCGTGACGGCTGGTCGTGCGCCGAGCGGGAGGTCGTAGCCGATGCCCGCCGCCTGGGCCAGGACGACCCCACGCTCCACGTCTACCTGCCGAAGAAGAGCGCCGACGACCTGAAGGCGCGCATCATCGACGCGGAAGCGGCCCGGCAGGTACTCGACCATTACGGTATTCCCACCACGCCCGAGGGCAACGAGGCACGGGAGAGCATGGAGAGCCGGCAACGGACGGCGGAGGCAACCCGTGACGAGATTGTGCGCGAGGTCATCCATGCGGCGAAGGTACTCCAAAGCGGTGGCAACGAACTCTTCGGTGACGCCCTGCGCGACAAGGTGGAGACGGGCGCCAAGGCGTCCCTTGCCCGGCTGTTTCCCCGCTTCGACGAAGGTGACCACCGGGCTTGGGAAGCCGCCGTCAGGCGAGCGAAAGACGGGTCCGACGAGCCGTTCAAGGTCGTGGGCTGGGACTCGCCCACCGAGGATCATCCTGTCGCCAAGGAAGTCCTGTCCACGCTGGGTGCGGGCGCCCGCGGGAGCGACATCCAGAAGGCGCTCAAGGCTGCGCCGTACGGCTGGGGCCAGGATGCCGTTGACGCAGCGCTCCTCGCCCTGCACCGTAGCGGACACATACGCGCGACGAAGAACGGGCAACCCATAGCCGTGGGCAGCCTCGACCAGGGCAGCATCAAGGCTGCCGAGTTCCGGCCTGAGAAGGTGCGGTTGACCACCAAGGAGCGGATCACCCTCCGTGGACTCTTCGAACAGGTCAGCATCACAACGCGCAGCGGCGAGGAGGAGCTCAAAGCGCCCGCCTTCCTGGACGCCCTCGCGGCACTGGCTGTGAATGCCGGCGGCGCCGCACCCCTGCCGCCCCCGCCCGACACCAAGTTGGTCGAGGATCTCGGGCGCCTGACTGGCACCGAGCAACTCGGCGCCCTCCTTCAGAAGAAGGCCGACCTCGAAACCCAGATTGGCGCCTGGAAGGCCCTTGCCGAGCGCGCTGCTGCTCGTCGCCCCGCGTGGGAGGCAGCCGTGGCCTTCCGAGGCCACGCAGAGGGTCTGCCGGTGTCGGACGAGACCGGCGCCGAACTCGATGCCATCGTCGCACAGCGCTCGTTGCTTGCTGACACCGACAACATCACGCCCCTGGCGTCGAAGCTCGGCACGGCGCTCCGGCAGGAGCTAACCGCGCAGCACGCTGCTCTGACAGCGGCAGTGGCGGCTGCCGAGTCGCAGCTTGCTGCCGATGCCACGTGGCTGAAACTCGCAGCGGACATTCAGGCGGACATCTGCCGCGCCGTCGGCCTCAAGGCGCCGGCGCCACTCTCCATCGCTGACGACAAGGCGCTGAGGCGAACCCTCGATCAGCAACCGCTATCCGGCTGGCAGTCCGCCCTGGATGCCGTGCCCCAACGCGTCGCCAATGCCCTAACTGAGGCCGCCCGTCGCCTCAACGACGACGACCAAAGAAAGCTCACCACGACCGTTGCCGTGCGCCGCGGCACGCTTGCCGACGAATCGGCGGTTCGCGAGTGGTTAGCCGAGCACGAGAAGAAGCTCACTGAGGCCGTGACCAAAGGCCCCGTGATCGTGAGTTAGGACCCATCCTGCTCGGGGCAGGTCTCCGACCGCCCCGAAACGCCCGACCGAAGGTCTCAAGACGACGATGGAGACCTGTCGGCCCGTGATGCGGCGGGTGCGTCTCGCCCCCACCAGTGACCTTGTAGCATAGTCCCTTGTGGGCGTCAGCAATGCGCTCGCGGACAACGGTCCGCGAAGGCGACGCCCACAAGAGGCTATGCTACAGGAACACGTGAGGGTGGGATGCTCCCATGAGGAACCCCTCCCATGCCCCCTCTCCCAACCGACCTCCGCAATCAGCTCAGCAAGGCCATCACCGCGGCGCGGCGTGAGGCCGAGGCGGGGGCGCGCACTGCCCTGCAGTCGTTAGCGGTGGACCGGCACGAGCCTCACGGCTCCATGACGCCCGCGGAACGAGCGCTCCGCAACCGTCTCCGCGCCCGCGGCCGTCAGCTCGGCGACGTGCGCAACACAATCAGTGGCACCCAGACCATTGACCGTCTCACCCATGAGGTCGCCTACGAGCACTGGCACCGGATGCTCTTCGCCCGTTTCTTGGCGGAGAACCATCTGCTCATCGAGCCCGACTCCGGCGTGGCGATCACGATGGACGAGTGCGAGGAGTTGGCTCGGGAGGCTGGCGAGGATCCGCGGGCGCTGGCCGCCCGTTTCGCCCAGCGAATGCTCCCGCAGATCTTCCGGACCGACGACCCGGTACTCGAGGTCACCCTCGCCCCCGAGACCCGCCAAGCGTTGGAGCGTCAGCTCAACGCCCTGCCTGCCGCCGTCTTCACTGGTGACGATGCCCTGGGCTGGACCTATCAGTTCTGGCAGGCCGAGAAGAAAGACCAAGTCAACGCCAGCGGGAAGAAGATCGGCGCCGACGAACTGCCGGCGGTGACCCAGCTCTTCACCGAGCACTACATGGTGCTCTTCCTGTTGCACAACACCCTCGGCGCCTGGTGGTACGGCAAGCACCCCGACAGCCCACTGATCGCCGAGTGGGAGTACCTGCGGTTCTGGGACGACCCTCCTGCTGTCGCCAGCCCCCGTGGGTTAGATTTCCAATCTGACGCCCTTGACCTTTCCGAGACGGGCGGCAGAACCGGAAAGGGCGACAGATCGGAGATCTATCCTACGAAGGTCCCGTGCGCGGGTACGTTCGACGGCTGGCCGCAGACCGCGGCGGAACTGAAGGTGCTCGATCCCTGCTGTGGCAGTGGGCACTTCCTCGTCGAGGGGTTCGAGCTGCTGGTGCGGCTGCGGATGGAGGAAGAAGGGCTGACCCTCGAAGACGCCATCGGTGCCGCCCTGTCCGACAACCTCTTCGGTCTCGAAATCGACCCCCGCTGTACCCAGATCGCGGCTTTCAACGTAGCGCTGGCTGCGTGGAAGCTCGCCGGCAAGCCGATCAAGCTGCCACCACTGCACATCGCCTGTTCAGGGCTGGCGCCGAATGCCACCAAGGAGGAGTGGGCCAAGCTTGCCGGCGACGACGACCGGCTGCGCAATGGTATGGAGTGGCTCTACGACCTCTTCGAGCAGGCGCCGGAGCTGGGGTCGCTGATCGCCCCGCCCTCCCTCACACGTCACCTCTTCTACCAGACCACCTTCACCGAAATGCAGCCGTTGCTAGCGCAGGCGCTGCAGCGCGAGCGGGAGAGCGACGAACAGGCCGAGCGCGCCGTGGCGGCGCAGGGGATGGCGCGGGCGGCGGGACTGTTGGCGGGGAAGTACCATCTGGCGGCGACGAACGTGCCGTATCTCCTACGCAGGAAGCAAGGTGAGGCGCTTCAGGAGTTCTGTGACCGTTACCACAAGGCGGCAAAGAACGACCTCGCCACCTGCTTCGTGCAGCGGTCCGGAGACTGGTGCGCGCCCGGCGGCAGCTATGCACTGCTGACTCCGCAGAACTGGCTGTTCCTCACGACTTACAGGAACATGCGGCAAATGCTCTTGAAAGAACAGGAATGGGACGTGGTGGCGAGGCTGGGGCCTTGCGCCTTCACCGAGATCAGCGGCGAGGTGGTTCGGGTGACCTTGCTCGTGCTGTCCAACTCGCTCCCCCAGTCGGAGCACACGTTTGCGGGTTTGGACGCGAGTGAACCGAGGACGCCGCACGAGAAGGCTGCCGTATTGCGGGAGGGACAGGTGAAGCGGCTCGGGCAGGCGGGGCAGGTGGGGAACCCGGATGCGAGGATTGCTCTCGACGAGGCGACCGATGCCGCCCTGCTCAACACCTACGCTGCCAGCGTTGTTGGAATGCACACAGGTGACGGTCCCCGACTCCTCAGAGAGTTCTGGGAGCTACCGCGCTATGGAGGGGACTGGGTGTGCTTTCAAAGCTCCCCGGCGGCGCCCTGCCTCTACGCCGGCCGAAGCGGCGCGCTTTGTTGGTGTGCTGGGGAGGGGGCGCTAACACATATGCCAGGGGCGCGGGTGTGTGGACAGGCGGCTTGGAGCAGGAAAGGGATTCTTCTGTCTGAGATGAGGAGTCTACCCGCAACCCTCTACACAGGGGAGCACTTCAGCGACAACACCGCCGCTATCGTACCCGTCTCCTCTGAACACCTCCCCGCCATCTGGGCCTTCTGCTCTTCGCCGGAGTTCAACAAGGCGGTGCGGCGAATCGACCAGAAGCTCAACGTCACCAACGCCACCCTCGTCAAAGTCCCCTTCGACCTCGACCACTGGCAGAAGGTGGCGGAGGAGCAGTATCCCGACGGATTGCCGGAACCGTACTCAGACGACCCCACCCAGTGGCTCTTCCACGGTCACCCCGCCAAGGCCGAGTCGCCCACCATCCTCCAAGTCGCCGTTGCCCGCCTGCTGGGCTATCGCTGGCCACCGGAACTCGACCTAGCTATGCGTCTCGCCGATGAAGCCCGTGACTGGACCGCCCGCTGCGAGCCGCTCGCCCAGTATGGCGACCAGGACGGCATCGTCTGCCTGAGTGCCACGCGCGGCGAGTCCTCCGGCGCTGACCGCCTCCGCCGGCTGTTGGCCGCCGCATTCGGTTCCGAATGGTCCGCTGCCAGGGAGCGTGACCTGCTGACCGTCGCCGGTGACGGCAAGAAGCCCGCGGATTCCCTCGAAACCTGGCTGCGCGACAGGTTCTTCGAGGAACACTGCAAGCTCTTTCACCACCGTCCCTTCATCTGGCACCTCTGGGACGGCAACAAGTACGGGTTCTCCGCGCTGGTCAACTGCCACAAGCTCACCGGCCCGGACGGCAAGGGTCGCCGCACGCTTGAGTCGC
>PEVN01000069.1 GCA_002779825.1 Armatimonadetes bacterium CG06_land_8_20_14_3_00_66_21
TCAGCAAAGCGCTCGAAGCAGTAGAGCCGCTTCCGCAGCTCCAACTCCTGCCCGCGGCAGAACGCATCGGTAGCCTCCAAGGTGTCGGGCGGGATCAGCTCCTCCCAGATGTTGGCATCGAGCGCCTGCACGTGGATCGGCGGGCGGACCCGCTCCAGCCGGTTCAGGCGCTTCCAGAGGTCGATTCGCGCTCGCTGGATCGGCAGTGCCGCGATCTCGGCGACGCGGGCAGCCAGCCGACGAATCAGGTCCGTATCGTGTTCGGGGAATGCCATGGGCGTTCGCTCCTGCACAGACGGTGGTGCGTGCAGTATACTCCAACCCATGAACGCCACAAAGTCAGTAACGCCCACTGTCCACGCCCTCCCCAAGCGGCTGTTCGCCCGCTCGGGTCTGACCCTGCCCTCGTTGCTTGCCGCCTCAACGTGCCTGAGTGTCTCGGCCGCGCCGCGCGAGCTGTTCGTCTCGCCGCGGGGCGATGACGGCAACGTCGGCACGAAGCAGCAACCGTTTCGGACGCTCTTGCGCGCGATGCAGGCCGTGCGCGAGTTGCGGCATCCCGCCGGGGGCGTCACTGTGTTCCTGCGCGGCGGCACTTACGAGCTGACGGAGAAGCTCACCTTCCGGCCGGAGGACTCGGGCACAGCGACCTCCCCGGTCACCTATGCGTCCTACCCGGGTGAGCGCGCGGTGCTCAGCGGCGGGCGCCGGATTGCCGGCCTCTGGCGGCAGTCGCCGGGTAAGCCCTATCTCGAGACGCCTGTACCGGAAGCGCGCGAGGGCAAGTGGGTGTTCAACTCGCTCTACGTCAATGGCAGGTCGCGCGAGCGGGCGCGCACGCCGAACTGGGGCGAGAAGGTGTTTCGGGCGGAAGAGCGCGCGCCCGGCGAGGATGAGCGGCAGGCGTTCCGGTACCGACCGGGCGACATTGACGCTTCGTGGAGCAACCTGAACGACGCGGACCTCGTGCTGCTGTGCTCCTGGACCCCGACGCTCCACAGGATCGAGGAAGTGCTGCCCGACCGGCGCGTGGTCCGGTTCCATAGCTCGCACACGCGAGCGGTGGACGCGTGGGAGCAACACTTCCGCTACTACGTGTCCAACGTGTTCGAGGCGTTGGACCAACCCGGCGAATGGTACTTGAACCAGCACACGGGCGTGCTGTACTACTACCCATTGCCGGGGGAAGACCTGGCGACGGCAGAGGTGGTCGCGCCGACGGTGAAGTCGCGCCTGGTGGAGTTCCTTGGCGATGTCTCCGGCGGCGGATTCGTCGAGCACCTCCAGTTCCGCGACCTGGACTTTCGGCACGTGGACGGTGACCTGGACCGGTACAACGGCATGTACCGCCAGGGGCACATGTTCCTCGATGCAGCGATCTACGCCCAGGGGCTGCGGTCCTCCGCCTTCGTCAACTGCGAGATCGCGCAGGTCGGCGAATACGCCATAGAACTCGCCGATGGCTGCCGCGACAATCGCGTCGAGCACTGCCATATCTGGGACGTCGGTGCCGGTGCGATGCAGCTTGGCGTGACCGATCTCAACCGTCTGTTGGGCGACCGTGCCCCCGCGTCCGGGGAGGACTGGCACTCCGAGCGGGAGGTCCTCGCGAACGTCATCGACAACAACTTCATCCATCGCCTGGGCACGCTCTGGCACGGTTGCTACGGCATCGTCAACCGGTTCGCCTCGCTCACGCAGCTCACCCACAACGAAATCACCGACACCCACTGGGACGCCATCGGGCTCGACGCGCGCTGGAACTGGAAGGGCGAGACGTACTCCCACGGCAACGTGGTGGCCTACAACCACCTGCACCACCTCGGGCTTCGCTATCACACTGACGCCGGCGGCGTCTACGAGTTCGGTCCGCTGGACACGCACATCCACCACAACCTCATCCACGATACCGTCGCCTACCCCTACATTTGCGGCTACGCCGGCGTCTACCTGGACGAGCAGTCCCGCGGCGCGCTGGTGGAGAACAACCTCGTCTACAACGTCGACTGGTTCGCCTACTTCCAGCACAAGGGGATGGACAACACCTTCCGCAACAACATCGGCGCCTTCGCCCGGGATGGGCTGTTCTTCCGCGGCGGCCTGAACGACCAGTGGCGCGCCAACTACTGCGAGACATACCGGAACGTATACGTCGCCAACGACGCAGTTGCTCTGCGGAATGCCTGGGAACCCGGTCTCAAGCCGCCGGTGCTGCACGACAACCTCTATTTCAGCCTTGCCACCGGCACGGACGTAGCCTTCGCCGGAAAAAGCTTCGCGGAATGGCAGGCACAGGGTCTGGACCAAGGCTCCGTCGTCGGCGACCCTGGCTTCGTCGATCCGGCGCGCTACGACTTCTCGCTCAAGCCCGCCGCCGCGGCAACCAAGGGCGTAGGGTTCGTGCCCTTTGACGACGAGATCAAGAAGGCAGGGCTGTACGGCGACGAAACCTGGCGCAAGCTGCCGGAGAAGTACACCCCGCGCACCTCTTCGGCCGTCTGGACGCCCGAGGACCTCGCCAAACTGATTGCCTTCCGCCTCGACTTCGAGGACCTGCCCGACGGCTACGAGCCCTCGACCTTCCGCTTGGCGAAGGAAGGCGACGCCACCTTCGCCGTCACCAGCGAAGCCGCCTCAGTGGGGCAGAAGTCGTACAAGTGCACCGACCGCAAAGGACTGAAGAAGCCCTTCTACCCGTACATTCACCTCGCCCCCAAGAAGCTCAGCGAAGGCACGATCACCTTCTGCTTCGACGCCATGCAGCACAAAGGCGACCCCGCCCCCTTCTACGTTGAGTTCCGCGGCGCAGGCTCCACCAACGACGTCGGTCCGTCGATCCGTTTCGGCAAAGACGGCAACGTCGAGGCGAACGGGAAGACGGTGCTGACCGCCGAACCCGGAACCTGGTGCCACCTCGAGATTGCGTTCGAGCTTGGCGCGGAGGCGCCGAAGGAGTACTCGCTGGTCACCGAGTACCGGGGAGAGAGGCAAACCCAGCGGCTGCCCTTCCGTCACCAGACGTTCGGCGAACTCAGTTGGCTGGGGGTCTCGGCAAGCGATGACGTGGATGGGGTGTTCTACCTGGATGAGGTGGAGTTGGGGATCGAGTGAGGGGGGGTGGGCTGCCTCCGGGCTTGCCACGCGGGTAGGTTGGACCCCAGTGCACAAACGCCTGCGTCCGTCCGGTTCGAGAAAGCACCGAAGTCTGTAGGGTGACTTGCAGAGGCAGCGTGCGGCCATCACGCGTACAGCGCCCGTTCCAGCAGGATCTCGTCCAGCTTGCGGCGACCATCGAGGACCCCGACGATAACAACTTCCCCGGGGCGCAGCCGGAAGGGGATGTGGAACGGTTTGAGGATCAACTCGCGGAATTCCGTTGTCCCCAAGACCCGCAGCTCTGGCACAACACGACAGCGTTCCGGCATTGTCTCCAGCGTGCTGGCCGCGGCTCTCAAGCGCTCGCACAGCGCCATTGCCGTGTCGAGGTTGTCGCGCTCGGCAACGTAGTCGAAGATGCCCTCCACGCCGCGCTGGGCCACCTCGGTCCAGGTGAGCCGGTATCTACTCACGGGTTTTGAGCTCCTGGAGCTTCTTCTCGAAACGCTTCATGGCTTGGGCGTGCGTTGCCGTTCGGCCCTTCTCGTAGTCTTCCCCGCCTTGCGTGAGCAGCTTCAGCATCACCAGGCGCTCCTGCTGACGCTTGTACGCTTCGAACCCCTGAAGCACCGCCGTCGCCCGCCCGTTCTGGGTGATGATGATCGGGTCGCCGGTGTCGCGAGCATGGCGAATCAGCTCGGCCGACTTGGACTTCAGGACACTCACCGGCTGGATTGTCGCGGTCAAGCCCATGGTCGTGGCTCCTTTCAGTAAGTCTGAATTTGGCTCCGAATTCGGAGGTTGTGAAGGAACGCTTCGCCGCTCAAAACTCCCACTCCTTGAGGATCTTCCGCTCCGAACGGCCGGCTCCCCTTTGACAATGCGTCTGTGCGACGCTATAATACTGCCGCCCTCTGCCACAGCGCCCCGCAGGATTCTCTCCTACAGATGGGCTGTCAGGCGTGAAGGGTAGTGTGGTTGTTCTCGTTGCTTGGCACCAGCGTACGGCGCGCACTACCGTGGTATGGACGCCGGAGTCCAACGGTGCCGGGCCAGTCGGGAGTGTTGCCATGCAGGGAACCAATGTGAAGTCAGTCTGGGTACGCCGGTGCAGCACCGTACTCCGTGCGGGGTTGGCGACAGTGATTTGGGCAGCCTCGCTTTGCCCTGCACAGCCGGGCGAGCACCGCCTGGGGCTCCGCCTCGCCCCGGACGAGGTTTACAGCCGCTTCATCCCCGCCCTTCCCCCCAAGGCGGCGACGCCGGACACGGTGGTGCTCACAAACGACCTGCCGACGCCAGCCAGCCAGGGCCGACAGGGATCCTGCACTGCTTGGGCGACCGGGTTTGCCCTCAAGTCCTACCAGGAGGAACAGGAGCGCCGTTGGGGTCTGAGCGACTCGCGCCACCTCTTCAGCCCCGCCTACCTCTACAACCAGATCAACGGGGGCGTGGACGCGGGCTCCTGCATCCACGACGCCCTGAACTTGCTGACCGAGCAGGGCTGCGTTAGTCTCGCCACCATGCCGTATTCCGACCGCGACTACCGAACCCAGCCCAGTCAGGCGGCACGGACAGAGGCGCAACAGTACCGCCTCCTGAGTTGGGCGAAGCTCGACAGGATCGACGACGCCACCTTCCAGGGTCACCTGGCACAGGGTCAAGCAGTGATGCTCGGCATCGAGGTCTATGACAACTTCTATCGGTTCAAGGGCAGCCAGGTTCTGCAAGGACAAGCGGGTAACCTCTTGGGATACCACGCCATCGCCCTCGTGGGCTATGACCGCAACCGCACCGCGTACCTGCTCCAGAACTCGTGGGGCACGGACTGGGGTGACAAAGGCCGAGTGTGGATCGAGCAGGGCACGCTGGTGAAGCTCACCCGACAGGCCTACGTCGCCACCGACCGCACAGAGCCCGCTCCCCCCTCGCCCGGCACCCTGTCGGCGGCCGTAGTCTCGACCCGGCAGCAGCGCGATCCCCGGTTCGACTTCCTCTGCTACCAGGTGTTCAAAGTGCGGTTCAGCGAGCCGGTCCGGGTCTCCTCATTTCTGTGCACCGGTCCCGGTGGAACGGACTTCCCCCCCGCCGAACTCGACCAAACGGTGTCGGAAGCCGATTTCTTCGTAGTTCGAGTTGACGGCGGCGCCTTCCCCGGCGGCCGCTATCGGCTCAGATTCGACGTGACCCGCCAGAACGGCACCCGATCGCAATTGGAGGTGATGGCTCAAGTCGCAGGCAAAGAGCCTTTGATGATGGAAAAAGGCGCGATTAGCCTCCCCGGAGCCTTTCGCGCGATGACCGCCGGCGCGTCCGGTTCCCCCGCCGGGAGGTAGTCCGGGAGGGCGAAGGTCCCCCTGAGCCAGCCGGCCCCGCATATCGGCTCGGCGGGAGCCTCGCCCTCCCCGGGAACAATGCGTTCGCAGGAGACCTAACCAAACCAATTCGGAGGATTCAGCACAGATGAAGACCAGATCCAGCAGTTGCGTTCGACAGATTCGTTACCCCGCCTTCGTGGCCGCTTCCGCGTGGGCGGCAGTCCTGTTGGTAGGTCAACCAGTTCGGGCGGAGAAGTCCAAGCAAGTGGTGATCGGGGGCGCCGGCGGTCCGATCGTAAAAGCGATCGTGCGCGAAGACGGGCTTGCCATCACGGCAGGGACCAATGAGAAGATCCAGGTGGGCATGACCCTGAAAGTGTTCGCCTCGCTTTCGGAGGCCCAGCAGAACGCCAACCCCGGGGGCAGCGCGGTGGTGGTCCTCACGGGCGCCCACATGAGCACGGCGCGTTGGCTCGGTGAGGCGCCGGCGATGGCGCAGGGCACGGAAGTCTGGACCCGCTTGGGGGGCAACACAGAGCCGCCCAAGAAGGTCACCCTCTCCATCGAGCCTGATGGGCGGATCGACCAGCAGGAAGCCAGGCTGCTTCGCGACCGGTTGGGGGCGCTCGCCCGCGACGCCGGGCTGGAGCCCGCCTCCTTCCAGGGCACGGTCCGTCTTTCCCTCACCCGAGACGCCCGCGGCTACAGCGCCACTTGCCTCGACCGGAAGAATGCGCCCCTGTGGCAGGGGTGGAGTCTGTCGGAGCTCTCCACCGCGGTGCTGATCGACAAGCTCACGCCCTGGATTCAGGTGATCGCTCTCGAAGCCGACCTCGGGCTGTTCTCCGCCGGCGAACCGGGGCGGAAGCCTGGGGTCGCGGTGACCATGCCCGATGCTGACCTGCGCGTGGGCGACCCGATGCACCTGGAGCTCAAAGCCCCCCAGCCGAGCGAAGTGTTTCTCGTGTCGGTGGACCCCATCGGCGTCGTCTCGCGGCTGCTGCCGCGGGCAAATGAGCCGAACAACGAACTGACGCCCAATCAACTGCGCGTCTTCCCCGACCCCGCACTGGAGAATGCAGGTCAGTCGGAGTCGCTCTACGCCGGTGAGCCGCGCGGCCCCCAACGGGCGTATGCGCTGGTGTTCCCCAAAGGCAAAGTGCCGGCGCAGTTCCGGACCCAGTGGGACCAGATCAGCCAGGTTACCCAACTCCGGCAGGCGTTGCGCGGGGACAAGGCCGTTGTCATCGGCGGTGGCGGCGGTCAGAGCGGCGACCCCGCCCTGACTCGCCTCGGCGGCAGCGCCGGCGCGGCCGACTATCGCGTTCACTGACCAGCAACCGGGGCGCCGTCACGGCGCCCCGGTCTACCAACACCCGGAGGATTGCTTCCATGAACAGATTCCGTACTCTCTTCTCGGCGCTCGCTCTCGCTTCGACCGTGGCGCTCCCATGCCCCCCGGCCGCCGCCAAAGGCTACCTGCTGGCAGTCGGCGTAGCCAGGTACCAGAACCCTGACAACAACCTCGCAGGCCCCGCCCTTGACGTCGAGGACCTCACCAAGCTGATCCGAGCCAACTTCGGCACCGTGATCCCCGAAGTCCGCTCGCTCCTGGACGACCGGGCCACGCGCAGCAACGTGGTCAAGGAGCTGGAGTCGCTCATTGGCAAGGCGCAATCCGGCGACCTCGTCGTCCTCTTCTTCTCCGGTCACGGCGGCCAGGTAACTGACCGCAACGGCGACGAGCAGGACGGCAAGGACGAAGTCCTCTGCTGCTACGATACCGGGTATGGCGAGTCGCTCGGCCTGGTCCTCGATGACGAGATCGGGCAGTGGTTGGAGACGCTCAACCGCAAAGGCGCCAGCTTCCAGATCATCTCCGATTCCTGCCACAGCGGCACATTGACTCGTGGTCGGGGCGTTCAGATCGGCGCCCCGACCGGGGCCAAGGTGAAGTACCTCGAGTTGGAGAGAACGCGGGGAGAAGAACCGGCGGACCTGCGGACCGCGACAATCCCTGCAAACAGCCTCGTCGACGTCCGCGGCGCAGTGGCAGAGGATGACCGTTCCGACGGGCCGACCTGGATGCTGCTGTCGGGGTGCAGTGCCGACACCAAGTCGTACGAGGGTCCCATTGACGGGAACTACCGGGGGATGCTGACCTACGAGGCGTGCGCCCAGATCCGCAAGCAGGCGGAAAGCGGCCTTCGGTGGGGCGATGTCTTCCCCATGGTCCGCGACGCCGTCAAGAACCGAAGCGGCGGCAAGCAGATTCCCGAACTTACCGGCGACCCCACAGCCGTTGTGTTCCGTCCCGGCGGCGGAGGGGGCACCGGAAACGCCGTGCGGCTCACCTGCGACACCGCCCAGTACAAGATCGGCGATGTCATGCGGGTCAGCGTCGAGCTACCCTTCGACGGCTACCTCTACCTCGCCAGCACGGTCGGCGGCCAGGACTTCTCGATCCTCTATCCCTTCAAAGACGAGGACAAAAGCCGACGCTGGTCAAAGGGCGCCGCCACCTTGCCCCCGGTGGGCACCCGGATCCGCATCGTCGAGCCGATTGGAGACTGCGAGCTGTTCGCCCTCGTTTCGCAGGACCGCCTCGATGATCTCGCCACCAACCAGAACCCCTGGCGCCAGTTCTACAGCGCTTACTGCAAGCGAGGGCTTCTCCGAGGAGCACAAGCCGAAGCCGAAGACATAGCCTCCGCCCGTGTCTCCATCGGCACCGCCAGCTACAACACCGTGCCGGCGCAGTAGCCACCGGCTCGGCGGGAGGGCGAAGGTCCTCCTGAGCCACGTTGCGGCGCTTTGGCTCGGTGGGAGGGCGAAGGTCCTCCTGAGCCACGTTGCGGCGC
>PEVN01000295.1 GCA_002779825.1 Armatimonadetes bacterium CG06_land_8_20_14_3_00_66_21
ACCTCTCGGAGCAGTTCGTTCGTGCCGTCGAACCTCAGCGAGAACGCCAAGGCGACCGCAGAGAGCAGGGACACGACGTCCGTGACGACCAGCACCGCTGCCTGCCAGCTAACCGGCCGGACGAACGGCCCTGACGTCGGCGGCGTGATGGACTCCCTTTCCCGCGGGCAGATCTCGGTCATGCCTGCCAAATCCTCGGCACTGTTCGGTTCAGCAATAGTTCCCGCCTCGGTGGCTCTCTCGCCTCTCGCTCGGCATTCCAGAGTGGACTGCTGTGAGTGGCCGGCGAGCTATCGTCGCCCTATATGATACCCGAGTCTGCGGCAGTTGGCTTGGTTCTTCTGCAGATGTCCGCCGGGCACGACCCACACCGGATCCATTCGCGCTGCTCGCGGGGACGAGCCCCCCCGAGGTGAGCCGGTTCTTCGACCGCTGCGCTCAGGCGCCAGACGCTCGGACTCTGGTTCCGTCGCTCACATTCCGGTAGAGGGTCACGCCGTTGGCAACTTGGACGTTGCTGCCGATCTGGACACCGAGGTAAACCGTGACCCCCATGCCGATGAGGGTGTTCGATCCTACCGACACCCCTCCCGCTAGCAGTGCGCCCGGCGCCAGGTGCACGTTATTGCCCAGGGAGCAATCATGAGAGACGACCGTTCCTGCATTGACGATGCAGTTGCTGCCGATACGGACGCAACTGCCTACCACCGCATTCGCCAGGATCAGGTTCCCTTCTCCCATCCGGGCAGAGGGCTCGATGGCAGCTCTGGGGTGGATCATGTTGGGGAGCGCGAATCCGGCGCCCTTCAGCTTCTGGTAGATCGTCCCCCTCAGCGGCTGATTGCCGATGGCTCCCACCCCGATTGCTGCCAATGCGACGCCTGTGTGCCGCATCCTCCGCAGGTCTTCCTCCGTGTCTCTCCCGACCACCGGGACTCCCATCACCTCGCTTCCAATGGGGAGCTTGGCGTCGACCACGCCAGCGATCGCGTATCCGGGCATTTGCCTGAGCACGTCAATGCAGGTCTTCGCGTGGCCCCCACCTCCGAAGATCAGTACCTGCTGCGCCGCGTCCACACGGGCTCGGGGTGCGTTGTGGTAGCTCGGGGGACCTGTGGTGTCCCCTTGGGGCTCGTCGGTTGGCTGTTGACCGGCGACGGGTGTCGAAGCCAGATTCGAGTCAGTCATCAGGGGCCTCCAGAACTTGATGAGGTAGAGCGTTCGTCGTCGCGGGAGCAGATCTCGTCAGGGCTGAGTGCGAAACGAAGCAGACGCGGCCGAGTTGGGGCAGACTGCCTCTCAGTCCCTCTTCCGCGGGGACTCCCGAGCGGCAATCTCACTTCCCATGAACTTCTCCATCGTCACGTGTCCGGACTGGCTGATCCCCTCCCGCTTGAGCGTGGTGCCGACGGTCAGCAGAAGGATCTTCACGTCCACCCAGAACGACAGATGATCGACGTACCAGACGTCATGGGCGAACCTCCGCTGCCAGGTTAGCGCGTTGCGGCCGTTCACCTGCGCCCAGCCGGTGATCCCAGGCTTCACCTCGTGCCGGCGTCGCTGCTCGGGAGTGTAGCGGTCCAGGTACTCCATGAGCAGCGGACGCGGGCCGACCAAGCTCATCTCGCCCTTCAGTACATTGAGCAGCTCGGGCAACTCGTCCAAGCTGGTGCTCCGCAGGAACTGCCCCAACGACGTGAGGCGCTCAGCGTCCGACAGCAACTCGCCGGCGGCGTCGCGCGCGTCGGTCATCGTGCGGAACTTGAGCAGCCGGAACGGTCTGTCGCCATGCCCCGGGCGGAGCTGTCGGAAGAACACCGGCGACCCCAGCCGCAGCCGAACCACGAGCGCAACCAGCCCCATGACCGGCGCCGCCACCGGCATCGCGAGGGACACCAGCAGCAGATCCGCCAATCGTTTGCCAAACCGGCGGTACATGGAGCGCAATTCTACCCGCCGCCAAATTCGTTGACAACGACAGGGGACACGGTCGGACTCGCTTCGACCAGGAACGGCTGAGCGGGCGGTCCGCACCGCAGGTCTCTGTCGCTCAGGAGCTGCCTGACCCAACGGGAGTCCTCTTCCGACAAGCTCACCGGCGGCTCTTCCCGGTAGTCGAGGTCCCGATCGTAGCGCGCCCGATCGTAGCACTGCGTATACAGCGCCTGGATGTCCAGGACCACATCCTCGTCTTCGGGCAGCAGGGGCACGCCGATGCGGGGCAGGCGCTGGCGAAGCTGCACGGGGTAGACCTCGAAGCGACCCGGGTCCGGCGCGCGAGAGACGCACACGAGCGAGTAGTGCGGTTCGAGCGAACTGAGGTGAGTCAGGGGGATCGCCACGGTGTGTCGGCCGCCGCAGAGCAGGTCGATCTCGACCAGATGAACGCGCCCACGGATGAGCTGGCGTTGCTTCGTGAGGTAAAGCCCCTGACCCTCCCCGGGCGTCTTGTTGGCCGGGCTCAGTAGCTCGATGACGGTCACAACCGAATCGCCGGCTCGGTCGAGGATCTGGACGTAGGACTCCATCGGACCCTCGGCAAGCGTCTCGGAGATCACGGGAGGGTCCGCAGCCGTCCCCACGGGCCCGGCTGCCGTACGGTACTCCACCGTGGCTGTCTCGGCCACCTTCCACTCATCCCGGTCCACGATGCTGATGTCCGGGTAGCGTGGCTTGGGCGCGGTCTCGATGCTGAGCCGTTCGCCGATGCGGGCCCGGTAGTGCTCAGGCAACTGCGCCACGAGCGCATCGCGGCAGTAGGTGATGAAGCTTTCGTGGAAGTCCGACCAGTGCAGCGGCGATTCCAGGTAGGGGTCGATACCGGGAAATGGGCTGGGCATGGGTCTCACCTCTTCGGGCCGTCAGAGGGATTATAGCAGTTCGGTCGCGCACCCGCCGACGAGAGCGGGGGCGGAAGGACCCTCCGACTGGCCAACGGCAGACCGCAGAATGGTCTGCGCGGTTTGGGTCGAATGATAATTCAAGGAGCTGCCCCCAACGCGCGGGCCGCCACTTGTCACTCGCCACTCCCGGAGGGACCCATGAACGTCATCGTCATCGTCGCCGATAGCCTGCGTTATGACCACGTGGGTTGCTGCGGCAATACCTGGATCGAGACGCCGCGCCTCGACGCGCTGGCGAAGGAGTCGATGCTCTTCGACAACGCCTACGTGGAAGGGATGCCGACGCTGCCGTGCCGGACGGCGTTCTTCACGGGGCGGTTCACCTTCCCGTTCCGCGGGTGGGAACCGATTCGCCCGGATGACGTGCTGCTGGCGGAGATGCTGTGGGATCAGGGCTACCGGACAGCGCTCGTCACCGACACCTACCACATGCTCAAGCCCGG
>PEVN01000390.1 GCA_002779825.1 Armatimonadetes bacterium CG06_land_8_20_14_3_00_66_21
ATACTCTGGATGACTTTGAGTGCCGTGGGGACGGGACAGACCCGAATTTCCTGTGCGGTGCAATGCTCTTCAGGTGCGAACCGATGCCAGGGGGACAGTTCAAGTGCGACACCAGCAACAACACCGGGGGGTTTAAGTGTGATCCGGCAGCCGCTTTCGATTGCGGGCCGGCCAACAACTTCAGCCCGGCCTACTATCCGTAGAGGTGACCAGATGAAGCACATGGCAATTCGAGAACGCCCCTACTTGACCTGGCCCAGCCGCTTCCTATTCCTTGTGCTCCCCGCACTTCCGTTCCGGCCGGTAGCCGAGAGCGGGGCCGATGGCCCACATGGGATGTCGTTTACCCGAGGCCCGTACGGGCCACATATGGATTCGTGGCCCGATACGCTTGCGTCGGAGGCCTGTGAGGTAGGCCCCACAGCAGTGGGCCCCGATGGCACTCTGGTCGTCGCCCTTCAGAGCAGCACCAGGGACCCTGGGGCTTGCTCACTTTGGTCCCTCCTTCTTGAGGACCGACAGCGATATGGGGCCAACAGACAGGGAGTCGTGGGTCATGTTGAAAGCGAGCTTGTCTTCAGTGAGGTGACCAGTATGACCTCATCGAATGACGGGGTATTCGTGGGGACCGACAAGGGACTCCTGCGCGTGGGTTTGGGAAAGGCGAGGATCTGCGGGCCAGCAATGACATATGTGATGGGCAGCCTTCAGCAGACCCAGGAGGGCTGGCCTGGGGGAGTGCTCAAGGTGGCAGCGGATGCAGATGGGTGGGTGTGGGTCAGCGCCCACAGGCCATTTATGAGCCCACTCTGCCTGTTTCCGGCTTCCGGCCAAGATGCGAAGCCCACCGGTCACCTTCTCTACTTCGGCGGCGCTCCGCTAGACCTCTCAGCTTCGAGCAAAGCGCGAGGGGCATGGGTGTTCCTCAGAGGGAGCAGGCTCGTGCATCTGCCCCCGGCTCTGCATTCTGCGAGAGGTGACGCCCAGCACCCGTATCCTCCCTCATCGCTGGACAGGGGAGGGATGCTGAGGGATTCGCCCCGGTTGTCCCTTTCGCGAGTCCGAATGCGTGCAGACCCGGAAGGCAGACTCTGGCTCGCTGGGCAGGACGAAACGGTTGTGCGTGTCTTCGTTTGCGAAGACGACGGTCTGAAGGAGCAAGAGGGCTTCCAGAAGTTCCTCGGAAGCAGCCTGATCAACGACGTCGCCTGTGGCGACGATGGCAAGGTCTACTTCGCCACGGATGGCTCGGGTGTCATGGTCTTCGACGAAGAGGGATTCCGCCCTCACCCCATGAACGAGCATCTACCAGTTCTGCGCGGCACGGACCGCAAGCCCGTGAACTATGTCCTGCCCCTCCGCGACGGTCGCGTCGCCGTGTGCACGGGCGAATACCTGCTGATTTGGGGCGAAGAAGAGCGGAAGGAGCAGCCCTGAAGCGGGTTGGCCGGATCGGTAATGCATCGACAAGCTCAGCGGATACTGTCACGATGTTGACGATGAACCGCACAACTTGGTCGGTCCCGACGACAGATGCGCATGACGACCTCCGCCCCTGCGTCCACCAAGCGGCTGTGTCCGTTGCGGCGGAGGTCGCCAGGCGGCTGTGGCCGGCGATCAGCTATGCCGATGTCTTCCTCACCGAGGACTGCAACCACCGGTGCAGCTATTGCTTCGTGAAGGGCAAGAACCCGAAGCGGATGTCGGAGGAGGTCGCCCGCGACGGGCTGGAGTTCCTGCTCACGGCCTCGAAGGACACGAAGCAGGTGCGCCTCCTGTTCTTCGGCGGGGAGCCGCTGCTGGAGTTCGACCTGATTCGGTACTTCATCGACTACGGCAGAAAGCGGTTTGCCGAGGCTGGCAAGGAGCTGGGCTTCGACATCACCACCAACGGCACGCTCATGACCGACGAGATGGCGGCCTACTTCCGCGCCAATGGCGTCATGGTGCTCCTGTCCATCGACGGCGATCAGGAGACGCACGACGCGAACCGCAAGCTGGTGGACGGCGGCTCGTCTTTTCAGGCGGTGATGGAGCGCGTCCCGCTCATCAGACGCTACCAGCCGTGGCAGGGCACCCGGCTGACCGTTCATCCCGAGACTGCCCACAAGCTGAGGCACAACGTGGAGCACCTCTACGGCTGCGGCATCAACCAGTTCATCATCGGCCCGGCGACGGGCATCGAGTGGTCGGCCGAGGCGCTGCAGACCTACGAAGACCAGATGTGCCTGGTGGCCGACCTGTACAAGGACATGCAGGCGAGGAAACAGCCCTTCCGCATGACCCTGTTCGAGAAGGACCTCGAATGCGAGCTGAGGGGCGTGTGGGGGTGCGGCGCCGGCCGCGGACGGATCTGCATCTCGGCGGAGGGCCAACTCTACGGCTGCGCCAAGATCCTCGGCGTGGACGGCCTTCGGGACACCCACCGGCTGGGGGACCTGTGGAACGGAATCACCAATCTGCCCGCGCGGCGCGATCTGCTGAACATCCACCCGTCCGCCCGGCCCAGGTGCGCGACCTGCGGCCACGCCGACGAGTGCGCCGGCGGCTGTCCAGCCACCAACTACGAGGCCACCGGCGACCTCTTCCGCCCCGCTCCCCTGGAGTGCCAGCTCGTGCCGATCATCGAACGGATCAAGGCGCGGATGGGCGAACCGGGAGGCTCGGCGAGCCGGACTGACCGACGACCTGCGGAGGAAGGCCACGTTGGGGAGTTGGCGCCAGCCTGCAGTCCGCAGCGAGTGGCGACCGGACCGCGGGGTGCCGCGACATCCGACCCGAGTTACCAGACAGAACTCAAAGCAAGGTGATCATTGATGCCAAAGAAGAAGAGCCCACCCACGACCCACGGGACCAAACGACGGGACTTCCTGCGCCAGTCCGCGGAAGTCGCCGCACTGTCGCTGTTCGGAACCCTCGGCTTCGACGCCGTCGCCCAGCGCGTGGCGGAGCGGCTGAAGGACAAAGCCGGAATGGACGAGCTGGCCGAACGGATCGTCAGCGGCGTCGGGACGGCCGAAGCCAGCGGCGGCAAGGACGATCCGATCGCG
>PEVN01000263.1:0-7745 GCA_002779825.1 Armatimonadetes bacterium CG06_land_8_20_14_3_00_66_21
CCCGAGCAAGGCCGTCGTCAACGACCGCGAGCGCGACTATCTCTTGGGCGCCACCTACTTCCTCAAAGGAAAGAACGCCAAGCTGCAGCTCAACCTGGTGCGCAAGGACATGGACGCCGCGTCGCCGTTTGCCGCCTCGCGGACGCAGCTTCTGATCAACTTCCAGACGGCTTGGTGAGCAGCTTCGCTCTTCCAAGGAGGAACCGCCCATGAACGGCAAGGAGAACACGCAAGTCCAGCCTCCCAGCTCCCGTCGCGACTTCCTGCGGACGACGGGAGTGGCAACCGCGGCCGCCAGCCTGGTGTCAGCCGAGAGCGTCCTTCACGAGGTCCGCGCCGCCTCGGGCGGGCCGCACTATGGCATGGTGGTCGACCTGCGCCGATGCTTCGGCTGCCACGCCTGCTCGGCGGCGTGCAAGGCCGAGTACCGCGTGCCGCTGGGCAAATGGAATAGCTGGGTGAACAGCCGGGAAACCGGGCAGTTCCCGAAGGCGGCGCGCACGTTCCTGCCCGTGCTGTGCAATCACTGCGAGAATCCGCCCTGCGTGACCGCTTGCCCCACCGAACCGAAGGCAACGTTCGTCGCCGCGGACGGCACGGTGCAGCTCACGGATGAACGCTGCATCGGCTGCGCTCGCTGCGAGCGGGCGTGTCCGTACAAGGTCCGGTGGATGCTGGCGGTGCCGCCGGACCCGAAGCTCGACCGCTTCAAAGACCAGGTCGCCCGCAAGTGCACGTTCTGCGTTCACCGCCTCGCTGACGGGTTGGTGCCGGCGTGCGTCAACACCTGCAACGCGCGGGCACGGATCTTCGGCGACCTCAAAGACCCTCAGTCGGAGATCAGTCAGCTCCTGGCTGCCAACAAGGCAGCAGTGCTGCTCCCCGACAAGGACACGCAGCCGAAGGTGTTCTACCTTGGCCTGCCGCCCGACCTGGACTACCAGCCCACCAACGGAGGAGACTACGCGCGCGACCTCGCGTCCGCCGCCTGAGGAGTGAGACTGCCATGGCGAAAACACAGATGGATCGACGGAACTTCCTGCGCCTCGGCGCAGCCAGCGGCGCGCTCGTAGTCGCACACACGCGTCCCCACATGTTGACCGAGGCGGCGGGGCAGGAGCAGTTCGGCGCCGATCGCTGGAAGCGCGCCGTGGGCGACCGGCACTCGCTGACGAGGCGCGACCTGAAGGCGGTGCCCTCCAGTTGCCTGCAGTGCGTGGCAATCTGCGGGATCATCGGCTACGTCGGGGACGGTCGCCTGGTGAAGATCGAAGGCAACCCCCGCTCGCCTAACAACCGCGGCATGATCTGCGCGCGCGGACAGTCGGGCGTGAACCAGGTCTACGACCCCGACCGCGTGCTCTATCCGCTCAAGCGCGTCGGCGCCCGCGGCGAAGGCAAGTGGAAGCGGATCTCGTGGGACGAGGCCCTCGATGAAATCGCCGCCAAAATCAAGGACTGCCTCGATCGCGGCCACCCCGAGGAGTTCATGCTCCACTGCGGCCGCAACCGCTGCAAGTGGATCCAGGAGCCCTTCTGCAATGCGCTCGACACCCACACCGTCGGCGACCACACCTCCATCTGCGAAGCTGGGAAGTGGACGGCTCAGGAGCTCACCTGGGGCAAGCATTACGACATCAACGATGTGGCGAACACGAACTACCTCCTGAACTTCGGCTGCAACGTCCTCGAGGCTCACACCTCCCACAGCTACTTCTCGCAGCGTGTCATCGAGGCACTTGCCAGGGGCGTCAAGTTGGTGACCTTCGATGTGCGGCTCTCCAACACCGCGGCGAAATCGAGCGAGTGGGTCCCGATCAAGCCCGGGACCGATCTGGCAGTGATCCTTGCCATGGGCCATGTGATCATCCAGCGCGACGACCTGATCGATCACGACTTCCTCGAAACCTGGACCACGACGACCGTCGCCGAGCTGAAGGAGCACCTCGCCCAATACACCCCGGAGTGGGCCGAGCGCATCTCCGGCGTGCCCGCCGCGGACCTCCGGCGTATCGCCCTCGAGTTCGCGACCCACAAGCCCTCCACCGTCCTCTCGTACCGGGGGCTGGTCGCCCATGAGAACGGCGCCATGGGAGAGCGCGCCGCCAAGATGCTGGATGCCCTCGTCGGCAATATCGACGTTCCGGGCGGCACTTGTCTGAACGTCACCGGCAAGTGGGGCACGCCGCCTGACTTCACGATCCCCGGGTCGCACAAGAAGCTGAACATTCTCGATGGCGAGGGGCTCGCCTATCCGACTCACCACTGCAGTCACAAGGTTTTCGAGCAGATCCGCAAGGGCGCCGGCGGCCGCCCGAAAGTCTACATGTTGTATGTCCACAACCCCCTGTACGTGAACGGGGATTGCCAGGCGAACATCGACACAATGAAGGATGAGTCGCTGCTGCCGTACATCGTCGCTCTCGACATCGCTCTGAGCGAGAGCGCCCAGTTGGCGGACTTGGTGCTGCCGGATGCGACCTACCTGGAGCGCTACGATCCGGAGGCGCCGCAGTCCTACCAACTGATCCCGTTCGTGCAGATCCGCCAGCCGGTGGTGAAGCCGCTGGGCGAAGCGCGGGCAGCGCAGGATGTCTGGATGGAGCTGGCGCGCCGCCTCGGCAAAGGCGACTTGTTCCCGTTCAAGACTTCGGAAGAGTACCTGCGGCTGGCGTGCGCCAACACCGACGGGCTGAAGGAAGCCGGCGGGTTCGACCTGCTCGCCAAGGAGGGCATATTCGTCCAGTCCGACCAGCCCAAGTACAGGAAGTACGCGAAGGACCTCGGTGCGCTCGCGGAGTTCCTGACCGCTAACGCAGGCGCCGTCCATGACGAGGCGACCGGCGTTGTCTGGAACCCTGCCAAGAACGCCGCGAACAAGACCGGCAAGTACGGCGACCACAAGGACGACTACAAGAGCTACTTGGGCCAGGTCCGAAATGGCCGAGTGCACGCGGGTTTCGTCCCCGACAAGGTGCCCAAGTCCGGGCTGTTCGAGCTCAAGTCGCACCTGCTGGAGCGAAAGGGCTTGCCCGCGCTGCCGTCCTGGCAGCCGATTCCGGAGCACCAATCCATGGGGCCCGACGACCTCCACCTGACCAGCTTCAAGGTCAACGTGCACACCCAGTCGCGAACACAGAACTGCAAGTGGCTCACCGAGATGTTCCACGACAACCCGGCCTGGCTGAACCCGGCGACGGCCGCCAAGTACGGCATCAAGGACGGCGACGAGGTGGTGCTGACCTCCAAGTCGGACGGCACCAAAGGTCGCACGCTCAAGACCAAGGTGCACTTGACCGAAGGCGTTCATCCGCAGGTGATCGCCATCTCCCACCACCTCGGCCATTGGGCCTACGGCCGCTATGCTTCCGGCAAAGAGGCGTTCCCCGAGGTCGAGGGCGAGCCGCCATGGTGGAAGACGTTCGGCGTCCGGCCCAACTGGCTGATTCCCAACAAGCCCGACCCGATCAGCGGCCAGTGGTCGCAAAACGACACCGTCGTCAGCCTGCAGCGCGCGTAGCAGCGGGGCGCGTGGACGCCACCGCCGGCTGGCAGGGGGTGGCGCCGGGCGCGCTTGTTGCGCCCGGTTCGTGACGCGCCACGCGCCGTCGTCTGCGACGCCCGACAGGTCTGTCCCAGTACCGAGCGATGACCTCACCAATCCCAACCATCCGCGCCCTCCTGGCAACCAGCCGCGGCAACCTCTATCGGTTGCTGGCGACAGTGTTCGCGGCCGAGCCCAGTGCGGCGTTTTCGGAGTCCCTTCGTTCTCCCAAGGTCCGACCGGACCTGGAGAGCCTGGAGATCGACTTCGCCCAGCCGCCGTGGACCCTCGCGTCTCCCGAGGAGAGAACCGAGGCGTTGGCGGTCGAGTATGCATCGCTGTTCCTGGTTCCCGGCCGGATGGTGGCGCCATTCGAGTCAGTCCAGCGCGGGGAAGGCCGGTACTGGGGCGACAGCACGGTCGCTGTCAAGCAGTTCTATGAGACCTACGGTTACCAACTGTCCGAGCCGGCAACGATGCCGCCGGACCATCTCAGCACTGAGTTGGAGTTTCTGGGGCACTTGGTCCGCGAAGAAGCCAACGCCGCCCGTCGCGAGGACCGGGACGCGGTCCGAGACCTGCGGCGCATCCAACGACAATTCCTGACCGAGCATCTCGTGGTCTGGATCGCGCCGTTTGCCGAGCGAGTGAGCGAAGCTGCGGAGTACGGCTACTATCGCGAGTTCGCCGCCCTGACCCGGGGCTTTGTGGAGTCGGAGTTAGCGGACCTGACCAAACCGGCGAGGCGGCAACCGCCGCATCTGAACCCCGTTGAAGGAGGAAACCATGGCCGCACGGCCCGCCACTGAGAACAACCAAGCCGCGCTGGAGCCAGCCGAGCTCGCGCGCAGGACGTTCCTGGCCTACCTGAGCGGTCTGCTCTCGCTCGCAATCGGCGTGGCGCTGGCGGTGCCGCTGGTCGGCTTCTCGCTAGCCCCCCTGTTCAAGCCTTCGCGAAAGAGATGGGTCAAGCTGTGCCAGGCTGCCGAGGTGCCTGTCGACAAGCCAACCAAGTTCGTGTGGTCCTTTCCGACGATGGACGGCTGGCTGTCGAAGGTGGAGCGGGGAACGGTCTATGCATTGACCCGGGACGGGAAGACCTTCGTGATCCTGTCCAATGCCTGCACCCACGCCGGCTGCGGTGTCCGCTGGGACGAAGAGCGGGAGGTCTTTCAGTGCCCGTGTCACGATGGGCGCTACAACCGCGAGGGGGAAGTGGTCTACGGACCGCCGCCCAGTCCGCTGAAGCAGTTCCCGCACAAGGTCGAACACGGGACGTTGTTCGTGGAACTGTAGTCGGGCCGGGGCCGGCGGTCAGGCGCCAGATTTCCAGAAGGAATCCTCTATGCTGCAACTCCTCCGCAAACTTGGCAGTTGGATCGACGACCAGACCGGCATCGTGTCCATGGTGCACGAGTTCATGGACGAGCCGCTGGCGGAGAAGGTCGGCTGGCCGCACGCGCTGGGGAGTGCCGTGGCGTTCTGCTTCCTGCTGCAGTTGGCGACTGGCGCGTTCATGATGATCTACTACGTGCCAACGCCCGACCATGCCTACGAGACCGTCGAGTACATGCAGAGCCTGGCGTTCGGTCAGCTTGTGCGCGGGCTGCATCACTTCGGGGCGACGGCGATGGTGGTGTTCGTCGGCCTGCACCTGCTGCAGGTGTTCATCTGGGGCGCCTACAAGCGACCGCGACAGATGATTTGGGTCCTCGGCTTGGCGCTGCTGGGCGTCACGTTTGCCTTCTCGTTCACCGGCTACCTGCTGCCGTGGGACCAGAAGGCGTACTGGGCGACGGTGGTCGGCACAAACATCGCCGGGGTCATTCCCTATGTCGGCGGGTTTCTCCGCGGGGCGCTGCGCGGCGGAGAGAACGTCGGGGCAGCGACGTTGACTCGCTTCTTCATGATTCACGTGTTCCTGCTGCCGGTCGCGCTCGAACTGCTCGTCGCCTTCCACATCTTCCAGGTTCGCCACCACGGCATCACGCCACCCTGGGCGGTGGGCGAGCCGGAAGACGTCCCCAAGCCACAGCGGTTCTTCCCCCATCAGATCGCCAAGGACTGCGTGCTGGCTGGCCTCGTCTTGGCGGTGCTGATGGTGTTGGCGGTGGTGAAGGGCGCGCCGCTCGAGCCGATGGCTAGTCCGTCCGACACGAACTACCTGCCCCGCCCCGAGTGGTACTTCCTGCCGATGTTCCAGCTCTTGAAGTACCTGCCCGGGAAGTACGGTGAGTTCGTCGGGGCCATCGTGCTGCCGGGTCTCGGGTTCCTGGCTTTGCTGCTCTTCCCCTACCTCGACCGGAACCCCCATCGCCTGCCGCAGCGACGGCCACTCGCCATGGGGATGATGGTTCTGGTGCTCACCGGCGTGACCGTGTTCGGTGTCCAAGGGCTCAAGTCCATTCCCCCTAAGACCAAGCTCAGCGCGGCCGCGCGCCAAGGCGAGAAGGTCTTCATCGACCTGCGCTGCGACGCCTGCCATCCGATCAACGGCGTCGGCGGCAACATCGCGCCGGACCTCGGTCACGCCGCCGCTCGCTCCCCGCAGAGACTCGAGAAGCTCCTGCGCGACCCGAGCGCGTTTGCCCCCCGGTCGATCATGCCGAAGGTCGATCTGCCGCCCGCCAAGCTGGGAGCGCTCGTCGCGTTTCTCCAGGAGGTCGACGAGCACTACGAGCTCACCCGCGTGCCCTCGGTGGGGCCGAAGAAGCCTTACTCCCACTCCGAGGAGAACTGGTTCCTGGCACACAGATTCGAGATGCGCAAGGACCCGGCCTACTGTGAGTCGTGCCACCAGCCCAGCTTCTGCCAGACGTGCCATCAGCGCCGCAAGCCGGACTCACACCTCGACCACTGGCTGCGCTTCCACTATGGCGTGGCGAAGGAGAACCCGCTCTACTGCAAAGCCTGCCACGAGCAGCGGTTCTGCGACGACTGCCACCGAGACGTCCTTCACACCAAGGGCTGGCTCAGCCGCCACGCGAGCGTGGCAAACCAACGGCGGGACGCCTGCGGCCAGTGCCACCAGCCGGAGTTCTGCCAGAGCTGTCACGGTGGCGCGCGGCCCAGCAGCCACACCGGCGAATGGCTGGCCAGACATGGCGCCGGGTCAACGGAAGATTGCAGCCGCTGCCACGCCGAGAGCTTCTGCCAGAACTGCCACACCGGCGCCAAACCCGCCTCGCACACGCCCGACTGGCAGCAGGCGCACGGACGCGCCGCCAAGGGAGGCAGGCAGAAGTGTGCGACGTGCCATCGCGCGCCGTTCTGCAGTTCCTGCCACGGCACGCAGATGCCCCATCCGCCCGGTTGGCAGGCCCGGCACGGTCGGGCAGCCAAGCCGAACCCCGGGGCCTGCCTCCGCTGCCACAAGCGGACCCTCTGCGATCAGTGCCACGGACTGGAGCTGCCTCACCCCCGCGGCTTCCGGGCGACGCACGACGAACTGGCAGCTCAGACGCCCGCGCTCTGCGCGAAGTGCCACCCGCAGCCGGATTGTCGCAAGTGCCACGACCAATATGGCCGGCCCAAGTCTCACGACGCCGCCGACTTCGGCAAAACCCACGGCCAGCGCGCGCATGGCAAGGAAGCTCTGTGCGAGCTTTGCCACGGCCAACGGAAGCCGTTCGTCCCCAGCGCCAGTTGCAGCCGCTGTCATGGTCTGGAGATGCCTCACCCGCGAGGCTTTCGCGCCAAGCACGACGACTTGTCCGCGAAGTCCCCTCAGCTTTGCGTCCACTGCCACACGCCCACGGACTGCCAGAAGTGCCACGACGAATACAGCCCGCCGGTGTCGCACGACGCGGCCGACTACGGCAAGACCCATGGCGCCCAGTCCACCGGCCGGGAGGTCTACTGCGCCCAGTGCCACGGCAAGACAGGCTGCGCTGACTGCCACAAGCAGAAGAGCGTGACCGTTCCGCCGCCGGCGAAGTGACGGTCCCGCTGGTGAGGAGAACCGCTCCCACCGCCGACGCGCGTCCCTGCGAGCGACTTGGTGAGGAGCGACGAGAACACCGCAGCTCTCGTTCAGCGATGGGCCCGTAAGCTGCCGCTACGCCAAACAAACCGACGAACCCCATGACCGGCGCACGCCTCGATCTGATCACAGCCCTCTCGACGCACAGAGTGTCCGCGCCAACCGGGTTGGAGGCACCCCCCGGCGCCACGGCTCGAATCCTCCGCCATCGTCCTGGCC
>PEVN01000263.1:7828-8205 GCA_002779825.1 Armatimonadetes bacterium CG06_land_8_20_14_3_00_66_21
CCCCGCGGGGCTCGAGGCGCTCGTCCTCGGCAAGGCCACCGTGGCTGAAGTGACTGCAGCCTTGTCCCAACCGACGAAGCAGATCGCGGACCGATCGCTCGGCGGCGACCAGACCGCAATGGACGACGACAGACCGGTGGTCATCGCGACCTGGAGGAGCGGCGCCTCGATCCTCGCCGAGGCCGCCAGAGACGGCTTCTCCGAAGAGATGGCGCAGGCACAACTGGCTGCCAACCCCAACCTGCTCCCAGCCGACGGACCCCTCGCCGCCCTTGACACCATCAAGCTGAAGTTTGCGAAGGTGGGGGATGGGGAGCCGGTGCTGATCTCGATCGAGCTCACCGGCGCCGCAGAGCCCAAGAACGACCTCTGCGGCT
>PEVN01000417.1:0-334 GCA_002779825.1 Armatimonadetes bacterium CG06_land_8_20_14_3_00_66_21
GAGCTGGCGACGCCGTAGCCCGGCGCCCGTCAGCCCGACCAGCCGGGAAGTATGATACTTCTTGTCGGGAACTATGCTACTTCCGCCCAAGAAGTATGCTACTTCCCGGGGGGAAGTAGCATACTTCTTGCCCGGCGGCGCGCGGGGCCCGGTAAGGCGGGGCGGAGAGGGAGTTTGCACCACGGAGAAACCCGGTGGTTTCAGGAGACAACTGAGAGCACGGAGAAGGACTTGGTTTGAACCGCCAAGGCGCGAAGGACGCGAAGGTTCGCCGGGAGGCGCTTGGCTTTGCTCGCGGGTCTTCCCGGGCGGGGCGCCTTTGCGTTGGCCGGTG
>PEVN01000417.1:356-8311 GCA_002779825.1 Armatimonadetes bacterium CG06_land_8_20_14_3_00_66_21
CGCGGCCGGTGGGCCGCCGCCGAAGACGGTCACGCTGAACTTCAAAGACGCCGAGATCCGGGAGGTGCTGAGCGGGTTGTCGGAAGCCACCGGGGTCAACGTGGTGGCCGATGGCACGGTGCAGGGGCGGATCGGGTTGAGCGTGAAAGGGGTGACGTTGGAGCAGGCGATTCAGGCCATTGCCCGGATGGCGCAGCTTCAGTGGGCGGAGCAGGGAGGAGTGTATCTGCTGAGCCGGAACCCGATTCCGAAGCCGGCGGTCATCGAGGTGCGCGACGGGAAGCTCACGGTGGACGTGGCGCGGATGGAGATCCGAGAATTCCTCCAGCAGGTCTCGGCCAAGAGCGGGTTGAGCTTGGTGCCGGAGCAGTCGCTTTCCGGGCAGGTGACGGTGGCGGTGACGGGGGCGCCGGTGGAGGAAGGGGTGCGGGCGATCTTGGAGGCGCAGGGGCTGGAGGTGCTGGAGCGGGGCGGAGGAGTGCGGGTAGTGGGGAGGAGGGAGCCGCAAAGAGGCGCAAAGGAAGGGCAGGGGTACGGAGAAGCCACAGAGAGTGCGGAGAGCTCAGAGAAAGGGCGAGAGGCAGGGGAAGGGCAAGGGCGGGACGGTAACGCGGAGACGCAGAGAGGCACAGGCGCAGAGGAAAGGCAAGGGCAGGGCGATAGACCTGGGCAGTCAGTCTCTGGGATCTCTGTGGCTGGGAAGTTCGATACGGTGACGGTGGAGCTCAAGGACGCACAGGCGGCCGACATCCTGGCGGAGATCGCCAAGCAGACGGGTGTGGAAATCGTGGTGCTCACGGCGCCCGAGCTGACGCGGACGGTGCGGTGGGCGAAGGTGACGGTGGAAGAGGCGCTGCGGAACTTGCTTCTGGGGACCAAATACGCCTACGTGAAGGACGGGGCGCGGTACGTCGTGGGGGACACGACCCGCAAGTCGGGGGAAGACGGCGCGGAAGCGGCGCTGTTCCTGACGACGGAGACCATCCCGCTGAAGCACCTGCGACCAGAGGAGGCGCCGACGCTGCTGGGAGCGGTCGTCAGCAAGGACAGCCAGAGCCTGATTCCCTTGCCCGACCTGGGAGCGCTCTCGGTCACGGGCACGGCGGAGCAGCTCGCCCGCGTGCGGTCTATCCTGGAGCAGATCGATGTGCCGGCGCAGCAGATCATGCTGCAAGCGGTGCTGCTGGAAACGTCGGAGAACCTGGACAAGGAGTTGGGCTTCCAGTATCTCGGCGAGAAGAGCCACCTGAAGGGACAGGGGCCGCTGCAAGGGTCGCTGGTGTACGGCACTGCCGGCGAGTTCAAGGAGTTCCTGACCACGACCCTGACGGCGTTGGTCAGTGAAGGCAAGGCGCGTGTGTTGGCGAACCCGCGGGTGGCGACGCTCAACGGCAAGAAGGCCAACATCGAGATCACCCAGGACCGGTACTTCCGCACTTCCGGCATCCCGGCAACCAGCATTCCCAGCGGCGACGCCGGGGCGGGCACTGACAAGGACAGCACGCTCTTCTCGCCGTTCGTTCAGTCGCAGATCCAGACCATCAAGGCGGGCATCATGTTGGACATCACGCCGTGGGTGGGCGCCGAGGGCGACATCACTGTGGAGGTGACGCCCACCGTCAGCAACCTGACCGGCGTCAGCGCCGACGGCCTGCCCGAGGTCAGCCAACGCACCGTCACCACCACCGTCCGCGTCAAGGACGGCGAGACCATCGTCATCGGCGGGTTGAAGCAGGAAGAGGAAACGGTGTCCGTGTCCAAGCTGCCGATTCTGGGCGACCTGCCGCTGCTGGGCCCGCTGTTCCGCCACACCCGGAAGGCTAGCCGGCAGAGCGAGCTAATCATCCTGGTGACGCCGCGAATACTGACAGGCTTGCAGTGAGGGAAGGCTCACCACTGAGACGCGGAGAGCACGGAGAGACTCTTACCGTGTTCCAATCGACGTTCGACATCGACTGCCCGTTGACGGATCCGCGACTGCTTGGGTTTGAGGTGGACTCGAACCCGGCGGGGTTGCTGCTGTCGCTGGAGGGGACGGTGACGGTGGGCACTGGCAAGCGACGCGTGCGCTTGCACACCGCCGTGCTGTTGTTTGCGGTCGAGTGGCTCACCTGGCTGCGGGAAATGATGAACGGGAGCCGGGAGACGTGCCGATTCTTCGGGAAGGAAGCCAGTTGGCGGGTGCGGCGACAGCGGCGGCGGGCGGAGATCGAATGGACGCCGGACGCGGCCGCGGAGGGCGCGCGGAAGTACAAAGTGCGCGCATCCCTTCAACACCTGGCGGCGGTCAGTGTGGACAGCGGGTTGGGATTGGTCCGGCGGCTGCTGGAGGTCGATGATGACCTGCAGGACCTGCCGCCCGTCCAAGATCTGCTCCACAGCTTGCGCGAGACTAAGACTGCGTTGACCGCCTACGAAGCCGCGACGGCGCCATTGCCCGTCCGGTTGATGCGCGCGATCCGGTCGCGGCGGGGACGCCCCGGCGGCTGGGTGGCGGCTGGGCTGACGGCGCTGGTGGTTGCGCAGTCGTTGGCGCTCCTCGGGCTGTGGCGGCGGGTGGAAGAGCTGCGCCGGGAGCCGGTCGCCACGCCGTCCCTCGGGGCGAGCCCGCCGGCGAAGCCGCAAGCCGGCGGACCGGACAGTCCCGAGCTGCCCCCGCCGGCGTCGATACCCGGCGGTCAGCCGGCGCAACCGGCGCCACGGGCGGACGCTCGCGGCTACGACGCGACCGGGGCGCCGTCAGTCGACCTGAGCGGCGGAGCAACGTTCGGCGCCGTCGTCCCCGCACCTCTGCCCCCGCCGGGGCAGCCCACTGTACCACAGGGCACACTACCAGCTCCGGTCTCACCGCGCCAAACCTCTGCCAAGCTCGTCGGCGTCATCGAGACGGAGACGGAGAAGTTGGCACTCCTCGAACACGACGGCCGCACGGACAAGCTGCGGAAGGGAGACACACTGACCACCGGCGCAAGCGGGACGGCGGAGTGGCGGGTGATCTGGATCACGGCGCAGAGCGTCCAGCTCGAAGGCGTCAGTCCCCGGTCCCCCGGCAAGGCGCCCGCGCGAGTGGCGTTGACGCTGGGGGAGGAGGCGAGGCTGAGGTGATTTTGGATTTGCGACTTTGGATTTGGGAAGATCATTGGTGAGTGGTGAGTTGTGACTGCCAATCATCGGCGCGGGATGATCGCAAATTGCAAATCGAGAATCGAGAATGGTCTCTCGCTCACCGAGGTGATCATCGCCCTTGGCTTACTGCTGACGGCGGTCTATTGCGCCTACCGGGTGCTGGGCACGGCGCTGCAGGTGGGCGGATCGTCGGGGCGGTACTTGCAGGCGGTGTACGCGTGCTCGGGGGCGGTGGCGCGGGTGCAAGGCATGCCGTTTTCGGAGTTACCGCCGGTTTTGGTTCGCCTCGATGACTTGAAGGCGTTGCCGTTGACGATTGGGCTGCCCAACACGAACATCGTGCGGGACAGTCAGAAGCTGCGGTGGACGGACGGCGGGGCGTTCGAGGGCGAGTACCGGCTCGATCCGGCGGCCGCCGCCCTGACGATTCTGGGCACGCGGCGGTCGGGCACTGTGGTGGTGGAGTACGCCTTCGAGCTTGACCACGCCGCGGCGCCGACAACGTCCGGCGAGTCGCTCCCGGGAGAGCGGGTGCAGGTAACTGGGCGGTTGTACGGCGAGGAGGTGGCTTTGAGCTCGCCCAAACAGCTTACGGCTGCGCTGTTCTGGACCGAGCGCGGGAGAGAGCGTTGCGTGCGGCTGGAGACGCTGAAGGTGAGGTAGAGCGCCGAATGAAGGAAGGCTGGAATGGCGGAGCACTGCGGCGGCTCCCTGCCACCCGTCACCCATCACCCGCCACTCGCTCCGTCACCTGGAACTCCGCTGAGTTCCCCGCGGCTCGGAATGCGGCGCGCTGTCACCAGCCACCTGTCACCCGGCCCGTCACCGTTGCGGCTCGGAAAGCGGCGCCCGGCATGACCGTGCTTGAATTGCTCGTCGCCATCGGCGTGTTCGGCGTAGTGCTTGGGCTGACGGTCCAGTTGATCTTGCAGGCGCTTCGGCTTTCCGACGAGGTCGCGGCGCGAGCGGAGCTGCAGGAGGACGTGGCGGGGCTGGTGGAACGAATGGCGAGGGACCTCGGCGAGGCGGACCACGTGGAGACGTTCGGGCGTCGCTTGGTGGTTCACCGACCGGGCGACTCAACCGTCGAGTATGCCTTCGTGCCCGAGGAGCGATCCCTGCTGCGCGACGCCGGCAAGGCGAGACGCTGCGTGCTGAAGACGACCCTGGTGGACGACGTGGCGTTCCGGCTGTCGCCGCCGTTCTGCGAAGTGCGCGTCGCGGTCAGTCGGCGGATGCCGCGGTCGGTGCGGTCGGCGCGGTTCTCGTTGGCGACGACGGTGCGGCTCCGCCATTGAAGGGATGACAGGCGACAGGAGCGAAGGGGGGTGAGGGGCCGGAAGTTGGCCGTTGAGAGTTGGACGTTCGATGTTGAGTGTTCGAGGTTCTATGTTTGGCGTTCCGCGGACCGGGCAGGCGCTGGTGCTCAGCCTGCTGTTGCTGCTGTTCGTGGTCGGGCTGTCGGCGGTGGTGGTGAAGGTCGCCCGCGACCACGTGTCCTTCACGACCACGATGCGCGACCGGGCGCAGAGCCGGCTGCTCTGCGACGCGGGCGTCGAGTACGCGCTGCACCAGTTGGACCGGGGGGACTGGCTGGGGAAGCTGCAGAAGGCGAACCGGCTGACTCACGCTGCAGAGGTGCCTGCCGGCCAAGGCGACAAGGGGAGTCCGAGCCGAGGGCGGTTCCGGCTGGTGGTGGAGCGTTGCGGGTGGGACGCGCCGAGTCCGGCGCCAGGCAAGCCCCTCGCAGAAATGCCGCCTCCGCTGTTGCGGATCACCTCCACGGGCTTCGTTCGCGGGCAGCAGTACACCCGCGCGACGTACGCCTCCGACCCGACGGACTTGTGGTTGTATGCGCTCAACGTCTACCAGGTCGACTGGGCGAGGGACATCCGTCGAAGAGACGCCGTCACGGACCTGGGCGATACCGGCGCCGAGAGTCTGATCCAGGAACTGCGGACCGTTCCCGGCGGCGGGCGGCTCGCGCTCGGCGCCCGGTCCGAGCCGGTCTTCGCCGGCGTCGATCCGGCCACGGTCTCGGTGCTGCTGCGCGGGAGGGACGACCTCCGCGCCCTGCGCCGCGCGGAGGCGGAGGGATCCCGGCAGGGGGAGTACCGACTGGACGGTGCGGCAGGCACGATCGACTTCTCCCCCAAGGACGCCGGGAAGACGGTCCAGATCCGATACGACTACTTTCGGCGCATCCCCAAGTCGCCGGGTCCGTTCGCCTTCTCGGTGCCCTACACCCCCATGGTCCCGAACACAGAGGCGGTGTGGGACGCCAGCGGACGGCCGCTGGTGCGCGAGGCGGTCCGACCCCGGCTCCAGGGTCACTACGGGCTGGACGAGGCGCGCGGGCGGTTCTTCTTCACCGAGCACGACACGTGGATCCCGGTGCGGACCCCGCACGCTTTCCGGGGTACGCGGTTCACCGGCCCGGTGCGCGTCAACGGCGACGTGGAATGGAGCGGACGCAACCTGCTTTACCTGTGCGAAGGCGAGACGGTGGCGGCCGCGGGAAGACAGCGCATTCAGGGCATCGCCGAGGGCGGGACAGGTCAGGCGACCTGTCCTACGGAGGTGTTCATCGTCGACGAGAGGGGAGCAACCTCGGTCCTTCGTAGTCCCAGCGCTCACTTCCTGGAAGGCGCCCCGTGGCATTGGCCGCCGCCGCTATCGGTAGCTTTCTATCGAGGGCTGACCGACCGACGCTTGGGCGGCGATGGGCTCTATCTCGACAACTCCGGTCAGCGACAAGACCCGGCAGAGGCGGTCCGCGAATGGACGCGCGAGTCGTCGCGCAACTGGCACGGACACGTGTATGACCCGCCCGGCATCGAACTGGACCTCAATCGCAGGGAGCCGCCCGCCAACGGCGTTGTATTCGCCGAGGGCAACGTGAGAGTGCGAGGCATCCAGGCGTCAGGGACGCAGTTGACCGTCGTGTCGGGTGGGTCGATCTACGTCGAATCGTCCGTCGGCCCGCCCGTGCCGGTTGCCGGCCAAGCCGAGGGAGGCAGTCTGGCGCTGATCGCCGCGGAGCACGTGTGCGTCAACACGACGAAGCTCGCGCGGCCGATTGCCGGCACTGGTTCCAACGCCTACCTGCGTGCCCTGGTCTGGGCGCGCGAGGGCACCTTCGCCGCAGTCACCGTGTCCGGCGGACCGGGGCAGCACAGTCGGCGCAACCGGTTGCTGGTTCAGGGAGCGGTGTCGGTAAACGTTTCCTTCCCGGCCGAGCACTGGGCCGCCGCATTCACCAGCGTGGAATACATGCACGACCCCTCGCTGCGCAGTCCGACGAGGAGACCGCCGTGGTTGGTAGGTGAAGCGACCGGGGGTGCAGGACGATAGCGACCTCGCCCTGGCCTCCGCCGGGCGCCAAAACAAATGCCGCCGGCATCGCCTTGCGGGGAACCGGCGGCAACAGGGGTTGTGCTACAGGTGGACAGTTTTGCGCCGTGTCCGGGGCTACCTACACTTGCCCTCTTTGCAGTGGGCGATGGAACGGAGCATCCACTTGCGCATTGAGAGACACCTCCTCCGGCCGAACATTCGGCATACCCACAGTTTGAGGCTTTGACACGCGGATGTCAACAGCGGGGGCGGGAGCGGCGCCTGCCGGGTGGTCTCCAAGAGGTGTCGCCGCTTGGTCAGGAAGCGCCTGCGGGCGCTACTGCAGGTTCCTGGATAATTGCCCGTGCCTGCGAAACCCAGTATAATGGCTTGTTTGCCGAATTGGGGCCGAGAGTGCCTTCGTGACGGTCACTACGCCCATGGACCATCCCGTTCTGCCCAAAGTCAACGCCGCCCGGGTCCGTGAGGATCTCCTGGTCTTGCTGGCGATCCCCAGCCCCGCCCTTCGTGAGAAGCTGGTGATGGACGCGCTCTGCCAGCGGTTGTCGGCGGCCGGGTTTGCCTACGAACTCGATGGCGCGGGCACCCAACTGGGCGGCGAGGTCGGCAACCTCATCGTCCGCATTCCGGGCAACGGCGGCCGCGACGAGGCGCTGCTGCTGAATGCGCATGTCGACACGGTCGTCCCGTGCGAAGGGGTGCGACCGGTGGAGCGCGACGGAGTAGTCTATTCCGCTGGCGACACTGTGCTGGGCGCTGACGACAAGACAGGTGTCGTGGCGCTGCTGGAAGCCATCCGCACCGTCGAGGAGCAGTCGGTTCCCCACGGTCCTATCGAACTGGTGTTCACGGTCGCCGAGGAGACGGGGCTGAACGGCGCCAAGCGTCTCGATATGAGCCGTCTCCGCGCTCGCCGTGGGTACGTGTTTGATGGAAGCGCCAAGATCGGCTGCGGGACCCTCGCGGCGCCGTCCCACGACAACCTGGAAGTACTCATCCGGGGCAAGGCCGCCCATGCCGGCATGAGACCGGAACAAGGCATCAGCGCCATCACCCTTGCCTCCAAGGCAATCGCCCAGATGAAGCTCGGCCGCCTCGACGCAGAGACGACCGCCAATGTCGGTGTCATCGAGGGCGGCCAAGCAACCAATATCGTGCCTGAGGAGGTCCGCGTCCGCTGTGAGGCGCGGAGCCACGACCCGGCCAAGCTGGCCGCGCAGATCCGGCACATGCAGGAGCTGTTCGAGAGCTGCGCGACGGCGGGCGGCGGCACAGCCGAGTGCACGATCGACCGCAAGTACCGCGCGTTCGCGGTACCTGAAGACGACCCGTTGGTGCGGTTGGCCTCCAGGGCTGCGGAGCGTCTGGGGCTGCGCCCTCGGTGGAAAGCTGGCGGCGGCGGTAGCGACGCAAACGTCTTCAACGAACGCGGCCTCAAGACCGTCATCCTCAATTCCGGGCAGCAGAACCCC
>PEVN01000089.1 GCA_002779825.1 Armatimonadetes bacterium CG06_land_8_20_14_3_00_66_21
CCCACCCGACCGTCGCCAGCATCTTCCCGATCTCGGCGTTGGCCATGAATGTGCGCCAACATAGCCCGGTCCGGTAGTTCTCGATCATGCAGATGGTGGGGCCTTGATCGATGGCGAGGTAGCTCTCTGCAAACCAATCGCGGTCGAGATTGAAGGCGTCCTTGAAGCCGAACTCGCCCCAGAGCCGGTTGCCGTACGCGTGGTAGAGGTGCTTCAGCGTGGCGAGCGACTCCGCTGGCGTATACGGCATCGCGCTCAGCGCCGCCGTTGGCGAGAGGGTGCCGTTGTCCTGGTCGCCGGGGGCGTGGGCCTGGTAGCCGCCGGGCGCGTCGCTGGCGGTCAGCCCCCAGACCAAGTCGCTGTATCCCTTGTGGTTCCGTGGGTTCTCGCGACAGTACGCCCGGTTGATCAGCGAGACGCTCCGGTTGTTCTCGAAGTAGTTGCAGAACCGGTCGCGCTTGCCGCGCGGATCGAACCCCAGGAACGAGTACTGGGTGAAGAACAACGGCCCGCCCAGGGGCCAGCCGACCCACTGCTTGACGCCGAAGTAGGTGTTGCCGTTGGCGTATGTCTTGGGGTCGCCGACCCACCCCTCGTAGTAGCAGGACGGCGGAATCGGGTGTGTCGGCGACGCGATCGCCAGCAAGTACGTGATCATGCACTCGTTGAAGTGTCCGCCGATCGCGTGATTCAGCTTCCATTCGTGATTGGGCGACCAATGCCAGAACAGCCGCTTGCCGTCGGGGTAGCGGAGGTACCAGTCCCACTCTACTCCCTGCCACAACTCAGTGACGAGGTCCCTGATCCGTTCCTCTGTCTGGCTCTCGCGGTTGAAGTACTGCCGAGCGGCGAGCATCCCTTGGGTCAGGTAGGAGGTCTCGACCAAGTCCCCGCCGTCGTCGTACTTCGAGAACGGAATCGCCGCGCCCGTCGCCCCGTTGATCCAGTGCGACCAGGCACCGTGGAACCGTGGCGCTCTCTCTTTGAGGAACGTGACGACCTCCAGCACGCGAGCCGCGGCGTCTTCTCGGGTGACGAACCCGCGCTCCGCGCCCACCATGATCGCCATCAACCCGAACCCGGTCCCGCCGCTGGTGCACACGTCTCCCGCCGTGCTCCGGTCTCGCGCCAACCCGCTCACCGGATGCCCCCAATCCCAGAAGTACCGGAACGTCGCCTCCTGCACCGAGGTGAGCAACTCGTCGTCGGTCAGGGCTCGAGACTTAGCGGCTACCGCGCCGGACAGTTCCGACTCGTCGCCGCCCGGCTGCACTTTGGTCACCCGGTACCAGTACGTGGCGTCGTTCCTGCCGAGGAAGTCGCTGTACACGGGCGGCGGGTGGGGCGCCGCGTTCAGCTTGGCGAACGGTCCCGACTCGCGCTCGGATCGATAGACGTTGTACCCCCCGGCCTCTGCCTCGCGCCGCCAGCGCAGGTCGATCCGGCTGTCGTGCCCGGTGGCCGTCAATTGCTGCACCGGTTGCGCGGCAGCCGACACCGCCGTCAGGCTCCAGAGCAAGGCCCACGAGGCCACTGTGGGCAAGCAGTTCTTCATCGGCATTCGGGCGTGTCGCACTCCTGACCGCACCACCGCGGTTGTTCCCGGCGGGAAGCGGAGTCCCTCCAGACCCGAGCCATTGCGCGGCACGCCTTGCGCGCTACGCACCGCCGACAACCAAGGGCTGCCGCGCCCGAGGGAGCAACCAAGGCGGGCCGATCCCGGCTTCCCAGACCCGCGCCGGGCGAGTAGTGGAAGCTCAGGACGAGGAGCTCGCCGACAACTCGATGCTCGGCCCTGCCGAGGGGTCGCCATCGGAGTCGTGGAGGTAGAGGCGCGCGCTCGACCCGCCCGACCCGACTGACCACGGAAATTGCTGGTCGTCGAGCTGTTGCTGGCACGCCGGCAGGCTGTGCGCGACCCAGCCGGCGTGAAGGAACCGGGGCGTGCGCGGCGGTCCCGAGTCGTCGGCTCCGTCGTCGACTGCAGCCAGCGAGAGCGAGAGGTAGGAGTCGCTGGAGTGCAGGTGAACGCGGTTTGCGGCAGCCAGCGGCTCAAGCCAGGTGGCGCCAAACCCGAGCACCTCAGTGTAGAACGCCACCGAGGCGGCGAGGTCTGCCACCGTCAAGCGGACATGGTTGAGCCGTTCGAGCAGGGAAGCGGGGTTGCTGGGGGAGGCGAAGCCAGCGTGGTAGTGGACCAGCTCGACTTCATGGCGATCGGGGTCGTAGAGATACACGTGGTCGGCTTCGCGAGTGACCAGGTCTCGGTGAATGGTGACGCCGCGCGCCGCCAAGTGCTCGCGGAACGCCGGCAGGTCGTCCACTACCCAGCCCATGTGCTGGAAGCCCGCAGCCTGCGGCGGGTCCGTGCGACGTCGGAAGATCGACAAGTACGAGCGGCCGCCGGTGAGATGAATCCAGGTCGGATCGTCCCCCGCCTCACTCGCCCAAGTCACGCGGTGACCAAACAGGTCTTCGTAGAACCGCTGGAGGCGGCGCGGCTGGTCCGAAAAGAGCAGCATGTGTTCGAGCGTCAGCAGCTTCACGGTGACACCTCTCTTCCAGTATGGCGCGCGCTGGCGCTCTCAGAGCGTGCCGGCGGACAGCCCTGGAAGCTCACCGATCCCCGGTTTCCCGGGCTGCCTGCCTCCGCCCACTTGAGCGGAAGCTCCCGCCCGCGCGGGTGCCAAGGGCCGCCCATGGAGTGCTCCACGTCTTCGGTGAGGTAGAGCTGGACGGGGCGAGGCATGCCCAAGTCGTCAAGTGGCAGCAACACCGCCTGCCGGTCAACCTCGAGTCCGGTGACGGAAACGGGAATGGGCTCGCCACGCTCGGAGCTGTCACGTGTTGTGCTCCTGAGGCCAAACTCCCGCAGGGCCGGCTGCCCCTCGGCCTCCGTCGCGAAGAGCCCCATGGATTCGAGGCTCCGGGTTGGCGCTTCGCCGGACAACCCCGCAAACCACTCGGGGTAGAAGTAGAAGAAGCCGGCCACGTGCGGATTGCTGTTGGCGTAAGCCAGTTGACGCCGGACCCATTCCGCCTGACCCGCAGGCGTGAACGGCAGGCCGGTCATCGGCGCGCCGACGATCCCCTCGGGGCTGTGCGGATACGCGGCTTCGCTGAAGATCACGGCCTTCCCCAAGGACGCGAGGGATCCGATGACAGCGCTGAGTTCGCTGAACCAGTCCCGGCAATCGCGACCGGCCAGCGGCCAGGATTCCTCAGTTGGGTAGGGCTGCGACAGCCCGACGTAGTCGAACGCGACGCCCTCATTCACCATTGCCCGGAAGAACGAGGTCGTGAACACCGCCCCGTTGGGGCGCGCCAAGCTGGCGACGTGCAGCACAACCTTCGCCTCCGGGTCGGCGCGCTTCAGACCGACGAGCGCACTCTTCAGCAGCAGCGCCTCGACGCTCCAGACTTCGCGCGTCATGCAGTCCATGTCTCGATTGACATCGACCCCGGGTGGCAGCGCAATTCGGTGCCCGGGCGTGAAGCCCAGAATACCGCAGTCGATCTCGTTGCCCAGGTCATACAGCTCGATGTGCAGACCGTGGTCGAGGTAGTAGCGTGTCGTGGAGTACACATGCTGCTGGAGAGCGTCGGCCGTCTGCCGGAGGTCGAGCTGCTTCCATTCCGCGGGCGCTTCCTGCCGCCCCCCATGCGCCGCCTGGTCGCTCAAGTGGAAGAACAGGTTGAGCCGGAGTCCTCGCACCTGCGCCTCGCGCAGGATCTCGCCGGCGTACTCGACCGACGACCAGTACTCACCGCGCCAGGGGAGTGCTCCCCACTGGGCAGGCGGCGTCGCACGGAGGGACGCCGAACTCCGAGTCAGGACGCCAACCCGCACCCAGTCAAACCCATTCTCGCGTAGCACGTCAAGGGGGTGCACTTGCTGCCAGCGCTTCCCCCAGATCCGATGCGCGAGGTAGTCGCACACCACCCCGCCGATCCGCAAGTCCGGTCTCGCGCGGGACGGAACCGGTGGGGCTGCGCCCTCGGCGAAACACGTTGTGCAGAGAACGAGAGCACTCGCCCCGATCCCGGCACTACCGACGAGGCGGCGAGTGAGCGGCGGACGGCGTCTGCCCTTGTTAGCGCATATCACGGCAGCCTCTCCTCGTCTCCCAGACTGCCGAGAGCATAGCCTTCGTCACGCTCTCGGGGCAGGCGCCCTTGCCGACCCCACGGCTCAATCCAGAACACGTCGCCGACTTTCACCTGCACGAACTCGTACGTCACTTCGGTGTAGGCTCCGGCGCCCGAGTCCTTCACGAGGAACACGCCGCCGCCGGGGGCGTCTGGGTCGTCTCGGTACCCAACCAGCAGCCGGCTGTGACCGGAGCCGGCTGCAACGGGCCAACCCGCGGCGAGCGTCGCTCTGATCTGCCGCATGTGCTCGTCGGTCAGCCCGGCTTGCGGCTTCCACGGGTTAATCCAGTGGACCTTCGGATCGAGGGCGCGTATCGCTTTGGCAGCCTCAAGGGCCTCTGCGGAGGGCTCCAACTGCGGGTCGAACTGCTTCGCATAGGGCAGGTCTCTCTCGGGGCAGATCCCGTGTTCGTCGAAGCCCTTCAGCAAGTCGTGGAAGAAGCCTCCGTCGGCATTGCGGTCGATCGCCCTGTTGCTGGCCCAGTTGAGGAACTCAACGCTCAAGGGCACGCCCCGACCGTAGTGCTTTGAGACTGCGAACTCCAGCGCCGCTGCGGTGACGAACACGGAGCAGGTGCCGCGGGCGCCCTGGCTCCGCGGTCCCAGGCCCCACGCGTCCAGTTGGGGCCGCAGGTCCACCGACTGCGGAAGGCGACGGGAATCGGCCGGCTGCTTGTTCGCCGACGCCGCGAGGAGCGCAGCCGGTTCCAGTGGCGGCGCCAACTTCGGACCGGACTCATGGCCGGCCGGAACCGGCGTCAGCTTGGCGTCGGCCGGCAGCACGATCCGGAATCCATCCAGCGGGCCACACGCGCCGGGCGACCCGCCATAGTGAACCGTGGAGCGCAGTCCGTAGTAGGGGTGCGTCCACGACCCGCCGCGCAGTCCCCACCGGCCGCCCACCGGGCTGCACCATTCGGAGACGTTGCCCGCCAGGTCGTACACGCCGAAGGGGTTGGGTGGGTAGCTCCCTACCGGGCGCGTACCGTCGGCGAGTCCGCCGAAGTTGGCCAGTCGCCTACTGAGCGCGCCCGTGGCTGTGCCGTACACCGACTGCCGCCCACAGCGAGCAGCGTACTCCCACTCGACCGGAGTCGGCAACCGGCCGGCCGCCCAGCGGGCATACGCCGCCGCGGCGTGGCCGGAGACGAACACCACCGGGTAGTCGTCCCCTTTGGGGGTGGCCGCCGAAGCCCCGTCGCCCCAGTGGGCGAGGTAGTTCTCTGCGGTCTCCGGACCGCCGCGTTGGTCGGGGGCCCAGTCGGGGTTCGCGGCTACGAACTTGCGGAACTGCCCGTTGGTGACTTCGGTGGCAGACACCCAGAGGCCGTCCACTGCCTGCGGCGAGACCGCCGCAGCCTCGCCCACGACGAACGTGCCCGCGGGGATCCACACCACCCGTGCGCCGTCGAGGGGGTTCACTCTTGCCTCTCCGGGCTTGGGCGGAGCGGCCGCCGCACAGACCGCACCACCGGTCAGCAGCAGTGCCAGTGCCACGGTGATTGCGGGCAACCGGTGTTCGGTCATGTTGTGTCTGTCTCCTTGCATTGGTTGGCGCTGCGGACATGAATGCCGACCATACGGGGCACGGCCGGCATGTCGCCACCGAACAAGCTCACTCCGCAGGTTCCCCAGGGCGCGTGGGTGTGGGAGCCCAGCACGATGTTGTTGTGAGCGATCAACACGGCCTCGTGACGCGGGCATTGGAGCGGTTTGGCGTCGGCCGAGGCCATGTTCAGCGCCACTCCGTTGGTCACGCCGAGGAACTGGTTGTCCACGATGGTTGTGTCCCGGTTCCACCAACTCATGGTGAACACGGCCGACCCCTCGAAGTTCTCCACCCGGTTGCCGCGAACGGTCAGCCCGACGCAGTCGCCGTAGGTGATGCCGTTCAGCGGGCTCTTCTGGGTCGCCAAGTCGTACACTTCGTCGTGGATGACGCAGTTCTCCACCAGCCCGCCGTAGGAGGGCCACCAGTTGTTCTCGTTCTCCCCGTCATTGGCCGGGTCGAAGTCGGGATCCGCGCCCTTGGGCAGGATCCAGCCTTTGTTCTCGAAGTTGTCGGCGCCCCCCAGGCAAATGTGCGTGATCTCGCCCACTTTGCCGTCCAGCATTCCGTTGTGCCCGCACCCGGTGAAGTCCAGATCGCGATAGACCGCCGCCCGGCGGCAGCTACCCCGGTCCTTGTACACCAACGTCTGATGGATGACGAAGCACTCACGCGAGTTGCCCGTCTCCGGATGGCACCCGGTGCCGTATCCGCGGAAGTTCACCCGCTCCACCAGCGCGCCGCCGCCGCGGATGCCGAGGGCGTGAATGGTGGTGTGCTTATCCTGCCTGTCGAAGTTGCAGTCGAGCGTGAGGTCGGAGACGACGGTATGCTCCGCGCTCTCGTGGAACGCGCGGTTGCTCAACAGAATGAAGTAGTTGTCGCCCGGCCCGCCGCCCGCGGGGTTCGTGCCCTCCAGCAGCTTGATGGTCGTCTGCTCGCGCCCGGAGCCAATAATCTGGTAGTAGGGCCCGAGGTCCACCGCGTGGTAGGTCACCTTCGGATCCCACGCCGACGGCTTCCCGCGCACGCCGTAGACTTTGGCCCGCAGCTTCACGCGCCCATAGGCAGCCAGGCACTTGTTGAGGGCGTCCTGGTCGTCATGTGGCGTGGCGCTGTCGCCGTCGCCGTAGGCGCCGAACCATTCGGCGGAGGCGTCTTCCTCGGGGTCCACCACCCGGATCAGTCGGCCGGGCATCTTCTGCAGTTCGAGCACCGACCCGGCGTCAGCGGCGATTGTGCTGTCCGGGTCGTAGCGGAAGGGGCCGCCGCCGCCATCCTCGGGCTGGCGGTATCCGCTGGCCCTGCGCTGCGCGGCCGCAGTCAAACCCGCTGCCGCACACATTGCGGCGACAGTGTCGAAGGTGCGCTCGGCGGCAGGTTCCGCTGTTGCCGAGGGCTGTGCGAAAAACGCAAGCAACAAGAGCACCATCCCGGGCACAGGCAGTCCGGGCAGTGGGGAGTGGGAACTGCTGACGTGGCTTGCTGGCGACACGACCATACTGCGGGCACCTCCGGTTGGGTGTATGGCTCCGCTTTTCCGGCGGCGCGCAGGCGCGCTCCGCGTACTCAGTGCACGGAGTACGCGGTCCACCAATAGCAATTTCGCCAGGCGGGACCTGTCTTCCTTGTTGCCCAGAGGGCGCTCCCTAGCTGACGGGCAGCATCAGAAACCGTCCAACGGGCTTCGGACCCCCAGCTTGTTCCGCTTCGCCACGTGCGTGTAGATCTGCGTCGTCTGCAGGTTGGCGTGGCCGAGCAACTCCTGGATGGTGCGCAGGTCGTAGCCGCGCTCCAGCAGATGGGTGGCGAAGCTGTGTCGGAGGGTGTGCACGGTGACCCGCTTGCTGAGTCTCGCCGCCTCGGCCGCCTTCTTCACCCACCGTTGGAGGTTGTCGGGGAACACGTGATGGCGGCGGACCGTGTGGCTGCGCGGGTCCACCGACAGCGTCTTCGCGGGGAACAGCCAGAACCACGGCCATTCCGCGCCGGCGTTGGGGTACTTGCGTTCCAGCGCGTGCGGCAGCTCGACTCCCGGCACGTTGTTCGTCCGGTCCCGGTCGTGAACGGCCCGAACCGAGGTGAGATGCGCCATGAGCACCGGCGCCAGCAATTCCGGCAGGATGGCGACGCGGTCCTTGTCGCCCTTGCCGGCGCGCACCGTGAGCAAGCATTGTTCCAGGTCTACATCCTTGACGCGGAGCCGGAGGCACTCCTGCAGCCGCAGGCCGCAGCCGTAGATCATCTGGGCCATCAGCCTCGGTGCGCCCTCCATCTGTTCGAGCAGCCGGAGCACTTCGGCCTGGGTCAGGACCGCCGGGAGACGGCGGCGGTACTGCGCCCGCACGGACGAGTCAAGCCCCTCGAGCTCCCGACCGACTCCATGCCGGAAGACGAACACCAGGGCGTTCAGCGCCTGGCTCTGCGTGGCGGCGGACACTCGTCCCTCGACCGCCAG
>PEVN01000522.1:0-9493 GCA_002779825.1 Armatimonadetes bacterium CG06_land_8_20_14_3_00_66_21
CTGAAACATGTCATCGATCTTGTGAAAGCCGCGCAAGGCTACTTGCGGACATCGGACGCACGCACGAGCAGTCGCGGGCGTGGCGCGAGCGCGAAGTCCGGCACGTGACGCCCTCTCCCGCTGACCAGCAGGCCGCGCAGCGCATCGCGGGGCGGCCGACGGGCGGTTGTCAGACGGGGTTGGCACTGGCATAATGCGGATGGCACTATTCGGGTCTCGCCCGTCGGCAGCCAAGGCAGTTGGACCGGCATGAGACCAGCCAAGTCCGTCGCCCCCTCGGAAGTCCTACGCTTGAGCTTAGAGCGTGTTTGGCAAGGCGGAATCCGGGGAGGGCGAGGCTCCTGCCGAGCCGCCAAACCGTGCAGAATCGGCTCAGCAGGAGCTTCGCCCTCCCGGCATCGAGCCTGAACCGGAGCTTCCCAAACACGCTCTTGGAGGTGATTCCCTGTGACTCGATACTGGACCGCGCTGACTCTGCCGCTACTGCTATTGTGCGCGCCGAACGTGGTCGGCGAGACGCGCCCGTCGGCGGCGAGCGCTACATTGCCGCCGCCGGGACGATATGTCTGCGTGCGAGCGGGTGGTCCGATCACCATCGACGGCAAGCCAACCGAAGCGGCGTGGCGGGCGGTCGCTGTGGCGGATTTGTCGCACTGGATCGGGCACTCCGAAGCCCCCTCGCAGAAGACCACGGCCCGGTTGCTGTGGGACGACGAGAATCTCTATGTCGCTATCGAGTGCGAGGATCGCGACATCTTCGCCACGAAGGCTACGCGCGACGCCTTCCTCTGGGAAGACTTCGAGGTCGCCGAGGTGTACCTCGACCCGACTGGGGAGGGGCGCAACTACAAGGAGTTCGAGGTCAACCCGCTCAATGCGGTCATTGACCTGAACACCCCCGACGAGAAGTCGGTCGGCAACGTCGCCCACAATCTCCTCTGGAACGCCGCTGGCTTGCGGACCGCTGTGCATGTCGAAGGCACCCTCGACCGGCGGGACGACCAGGACACGCGCTGGACGGTCGAGATGGCCATCCCGTTTGCCGCTCTGGCGCCGACCAAGCCGCGCGCCGGCGACTCCTGGCGGCTGAACCTGTACCGCTACGACAACTCCCCGTTCGGCGACGAGAAGTTCCGCCTGTCCGCCTGGTCAGCCGTCCGCACCTGGCCGCACGAGCCTGACCGGTTCGGCCGGCTGGTCTTCGCGAGCAAGGGGCGGAACGAATGAAGCTGCGACAGGCCACCTCCTCTGCTATACTCGCGAAGGTTAGGAATACACCGAAGCTATTGCACAAGTTCGACGCCTCTGCGTGCACAGCAGTGTGTTGGGTGCTCACCACACGCCCCCGGGTGAAGTTCTGCGAACTTCCACTTCGGTGTATTCCTAACCTTCGCGAGTATACGATCATCAGTCTGTCGTTGTGGTTAGCAGGCGCTGGCAGTGCACCGAACGCGGCGCCCGCGGCGGCTACCCGCGCGCAGGTTGCCGTGCTGGAGGACTTTGAGGCGCCCCAGAACTGGTTCACGTGGTCTGGCGACGCAGACCCCCGGCCGACCGGCGGGATGGAGGCAGTTGCCGATGACCCGCATGGCGGGAAGCAGTGCGGGTCGTTCTTCTTTGACACTTCGTGCGACAACGGCTATGTCTCGACCGACTTGGCGCGGATCTTCCCACCGCAGGTCACGGCACTCCGGTTCTGGGTGCGGTCGGCCGGCAGCGTGACGTTGACCCTTCGCCTGCTCGACAGCACGGGCCAGACGCACCAACAGTCCCTGCCACAAGAGCCGGCGGGGTGGCACCGAATCGAGCTCGACCTCAGCAGACCGACGCCCCATCACTTCGGCGGCGCGAACGACGGGCAGTTCCATCAGCCGTTTGCCAAACTGCAGTTCCTGCGAGAGCGCGGGTGTGCGCCGAAGGCAGGCACGATCTACTTGGACGACGTGGAGGTGGTTACGGCAACGACGACCGAGGAGTTGACTGAGTGGTACTGGAATGAGCTGCAGGTTCGGGCGGAGACAGGCGTTCCAGGGAGCCTGTTCTACCCGACGGAGAGGGCGACCATGGACCTCTCCGTTGGCACACCACCCAACGGGATGAAGGTGACGGTGCGCGGGCAGCTCCTCGACGCGCTGGACCAGCCCGCCGGCGAGGTCCCCCCCGTCGAGCTGAGTCCGGACAACGGCTACCGCGCCGCGCTGACGCTGCCGTCGGCGCCCGGGTACTACCGGGTCCAGCTTTCGCTGAGCGACGGGAAGCGCAGCAAGGAGCGCGAGACCCGCTTCGCCGTGATCCCGAACAACAGACGCCAGGGAGCCGACCCCGACTCGCCCTTCGGCGTCAACACGCACTTCAACCAAGGCTGGCCGGCGAGCCTTGGGGAGGTCGTCAGACGTGCCGGCATTGCGTGGGTGCGCGACGGTGAGGCGTCGTTGGACGATCGGGCGCTGCCGGTGGCTCTCGATAACGACCTCTGCTACCTGCCGTGTTTCACCGCGTGGACGAATCGGCTCACGCAGCGATTCAAGGAGACGCTGGCCAAGGACCCAAACGCCGAGCGCACGTGGGACTTCTCGGAAGCCGTCGCCTGGCATCGCCAGTACGCCGAGAAGTACGGCAAGTATGTCGACGCCTACGACCTGATGAACGAGCCGCACGGCCCGTGGTCCGAAGCGCTCGGCGGAGGCTGGCAAGGGGGCGAATGGTTGAGGACCTTCGCCGACTACGGGAAGCAGGTGACCGACGCCCTTCACCAAGCCGACCCCGGCGCGAAGGTGCTCTGGGAGGATATCGACCAACTGCTCTGGTACCGGGAGTTCGCCGGGATGGACGCGGCGAAGACTATCGACGCAATCTCGCCCCACCCCTACAACCTCCACCCGAGCCGCCCCTACCCCGAGCAGCAGCCGACCCTTGAACAGATGCGCGACTTCAGGGCATTCGTCGCCGAACGCAAGCTGTCGTGGGAAGTGTGGGCCGGCGAGGTCGGCTTCTCCTCGTTCCGCCGCGACGACAAAACGCCCACCCAGTTCTACACGGCACTCACCGAGGCAGAGCAGGCGCAGTTGCTCGTCCGGATGATGGTCCTGCAACTGGCGCACGGGGTCAAGCGGATCTTCTGGTACGACTTCATGAACGACGGCTGGGAGCCGAACAACCCCGAGCACAACTTCGGGCTGGTCCGCAACGACCACCAGCCCAAGCCGGCCATCGTTGCGTACGCCAACCTGATCCACCGGCTGCGGCACGCCGCCTGGATCAAGCCCTACGTGATCGGCGGCGGGGCGTACGCCTTCGCCTACGCCCCGAAGGGCGACGCCGCAAAGCCCGTCCTGATCGCGTGGGTGATGGCGGGAACCGCTACGGAGGCGATTCCGGTTGCGTCGGGCGCTGAGCAGGCGGTGGTCGTCGACCTGTACGGGCGCACTCAGACAGTGCCGGTGCGCGCTCACCGACTGACCGTTGGACTGACTCCTTCGCCGACCTACATCGAAGGGCTGACCGACCGCGACCTCCTCCCACACCTGACACAGTCCTCAGCCAAGGCTGACCCGGAGGCAGGCGCACAGTGAGACTCTTGCCGGCCCGTTGGGTGGGCGCCGCATCGGATGGAAACGCACTCCGCGCAGGTTGCCGACGGTCAGGCGGCGGCGACGACAGCCCGCATCTTCTCAATCCCCGTGCGCGCTACTGTGAGCGGGTCCTGCTTGTAGTACTCCTGGTTGAAGACCTCCAGCGACAGCGGCCCTGTGTAGCCGATGGCTTTGAGGTCGCGTACGAGCTGCACCAGCGGCAAGTGCCCGTCGCCGGGATACACGCGGTCGCCGTCGCCCTGCTGCTCGCGGGGCTTGTCGGCAGGGGCGTCGTTGAAGTGGAAGATGTGGAGGAAGTCGCCGTTCAGGTGCCGGATGCCATCGAACCCGGAACCTCCACGGAAGAGGTGGAACGTGTCGGCAACCAGGCAGGCGGTGCGGTCCTTCGCTTCGAGGGCGACGCAGGTTGCCTGACCAAGGGTGTAGACGCTCTTGAAGAAGCCGACGAACTCGAAGGCGACTTTCAGGCCGAACTCGCGCCCCATGGATAGGAACTCCTGATAGCGCTGGGCCGCCCAGAACAGGTCGATGTCAGCATGGTTTCCGGCGGGGATTGCGGCGATGCACTTGGCTCCGACTTGGGCAGCGCAGTCCATTCGCTTCCGGGCTGTTTCGAGGGCTTGGGGGCGCCTGTCGTCTTGTGGAGGCATACACCCGAAGAGCCCGATGATGTTGGGGACGAACAGCCCGAGGTCAGTGACGCGCTTGCCCAAGTCCTTGAGGGACTTGCCGTCACCGGCATGCTTGTCCAGCTCGTTGCTCCACAACTCGATGGCGTCATAGCCGGCCTTGGCGGCGATCTCGACCTTGTCTTCCAGGCTGGCGGGGCGGAGGGTGCTGGTGTTCAGCGATAGCGGGAAGGGGCCCGCAGCCTGCGCCGCCGAGGCGGCCGACCCGCCGCGCAGCAGAGCGCCCGCGCCCAACGTGGCGGCGGCGGTGAAGAGGTCTCTCCGGGTTACTTCTGTGGTCATGCAAGGGACTCCGTTAGCGGAAATGGTGTGGGCGGCAAGGCGGTCGGCTACTTCGGTGCTTCGACGGGATTCCCGCAGAACCCGTCTCCCCAGAACACCGGCTCGTGCCCACGATCCGTAACCCACTTCAGCGCCCGGATCGTCTTCTCCCTGATGTCCGGCTGGAAGTTGGGCAGCTCTTTGCGGAAGTACTGCTCGTGGATGAGCAGCTCAATCAACTCACTGGTGTGCGGGCTCTCTGCCTGGCGGTCGAGGTGCGGGTCGACGCCGGCGACCTGCAGGCCGTTCACCACGGCATCGCAGGTCAGGAAGAGGAGGTCGGTCTCGGTGTCGTACCAGTAGTCGCGCGCGTCGCAGTGATCGACGGTCTTGGGAGAGAGGTAGTAGCCGGTGGTGCATTCCCCGCTGGATTGGCGCCTGCAGAGGGCGATCAGGCGCCGGATGCCGCGATCGTGCAGCGCCCGGCACGCGTCCCTGGGTGCTTCGGCCCAATGGACCGTCGTCGCCTGGCTGAGCACCGACTCGCCGGCGAACCGTTGGATCTCGCCGACGACGAGGTCGAAGTCCCCCGCCATCCGCGCGTAGGGGGCGTCCTTGTAGATCCGGTTGGGCTCATTCTGCAGCGCGTGGAAGGTAAGCCGAAGCCAGTCGCTGTTCCCCTCCCACTCATCCCGCCACTTGGTCGGCATCTGCGCCAAGGTGAACCGCCGGTCCATGGTCTGGTAGTAGATGTTGACATGGATCTTCGCCCCGAACTCCCGGTGCATCTCTTGCCAGAAGGCGAGGTACCAGTGGTCGAAGAGCGAGGCGAAGCTGTCCGGATCCGTGCCCAGGTCGCACAGGAACTCGATGTTGTCGTCGATGGAGAACCGGTAACGCGGTCTCGACTGCTTGTCCCACAGCACGGTGATCGCGTCCTTCCAGGTCCGGTCGCCGCGACTGCCCAAGGCGATGATCTCGTTCCGCTGCCGGTGAAGCGTCATGCGAGACCAAAGAGCATCGCCCACCACGACCGCGGGCGCGCCGTTCACAGTGACCGTAGCGCCCTTCGGCGCAGTACCGCGGACCTCGACAGTAAGCCCGTCGTCGGTCTCCGCCCCGTCGTGGCGGTTGAGAATGTCCCCGTCCAAGGGGCTGGTGAGCTGCAGGCAATCAACTGGCATGGCATGCCCTCCTCGACAGGTCTGATTCGGAGGTTCATGCCCAATCCCCTTTTCCAGCACGGACAGGGACACCTTTGTAGTTCCGCGTTCACGCGGGCCGTCTGCCGGCCGATCCGTTGTCGCGAAGCCGTCTTGCGCCGTCAGGCGGCACCCTCTGGTTGCGGGGTGGAGCCACAGCGCTTCAGCCCCGCCTTCTGGAGCATCCAGACCATCGGGCACCAGTCGGTGAACGCCGACTGGAACAGATTGAGCCCCACAAACGCTGTGAAGTACAGCCAGTTCAGGCTGTGGAAGGCGGCCAAGGCCGCCGTTGCCATCACGAAAAACCCGGCGATCAACCGTAGTGCTCGTTCGACATTCATCTCTAATCACCTCTGAGGGAGTTCCACGCGCAGGATCACGGCTAAGCGGCCACCAGCTCGGGCTTGGGGGCCAGTGCCTCCAACCGCGCCTTGAGGGCTTGGGGTGAGCCCAGCCCGACGACAGTGTCGACCACTGCGCCGCCCTTGAAGAACAGCAGCGTGGGCACCCCGGTGATCCGATATCGGGCTGCCAGCGACGGCTCCTCGTCGACGTTCACCTTGACAACCTTCGCGCGCCCCTTGAGGTCGCCGGCGAGCTGCTCCAGGTGCGGCGCGATCATCTTGCAGGGGCCGCACCAGCCGGCATAGAAGTCCACCAAGACAGGCAGGTCGCTCTTCAGGACTTCCCCGTCGAACTGACCGGAGGTAACGTGTGTCACTTCGTGCATTTCCTTGTCTCCTTTGTGCCCCAGTGCCCCACACGAAGGGATAGAGCCACAGCCCGCTTGGAGGTTACGGCAACCTAATCAGTACTGCGAGGGAGCGAGCATTGTCGCGCCTGCGGAGAGAGCGTGCGGAACACCTCGGGAACCGATTTGCGGGGGTGTCGTCCTTGCCGCCCGACGGCGCCGATCAACGACCACTCGACACAAAGTCGAGCACAATAGAAGAGGTGGCACGATGAGAAAGAGATTCACTACACTGACGACCGCGATCACCCTCGGAACGATCCTGGCTGCCGGCTCTGTCATGGCGCAGGGCAGGCAAGGGGGCCAAGGAAACGGCCAGCGGGGCCGGCAGGGAGCCCAGCGCGGGCAGTGCGTCCGTGCTTGCGACGGCAGCGGCGCCGGACAGGGACAGCGCCTCCGCCTGCGCGACGGGAGCGGCGCCGGACAAGGGCAGTGCGCCCGGAACGGGAAGGGCGCCGGCGGCGGCCAGGGCCTCTGCCAGCAACTGCGAGACGGTTCGTGCCTGCTGAGTTCCTCACAGGCCGGTGACCCGGCCGGCCCGGTGGTGACCGGCGCTGGCAGGAACCAGCAGCGCCTCCGCGATGGTTCCGGGCCTAACTGCCCGGTTGCGGTTCCGCAGCCTGCCGACAAGTGAGTGGAGGACCTTCAACGGGTCGGCTGCCCTCGGGCGGGCAGCCGACCCGTCTCCGCAAGAAGTGATCCAGCCCTCCCCGGCGAACTGGGAACCGATCCCTGAGCCTGTCGTCCTCGCGCTCCGTCGCCTTCACGAGGTTCTCCGCGGCGGAGCGCTCGCCCACTCCTGTGGTGAACACCCCTCGATGAAAGTCCTCTCCGGCGACGTTGTTGCGCGTGCCCAGCGCGGCGAACGCTTGGCGCAGCGAGAGCTCTACGACGAGTATGCCGACGCGATCTTCGGCTACGTGACGAACCAGCTCGGCGCGCGTAGTTCCGGCGCTCGCGAAGAGGCAATTGACTTGGCCCAGGACATCTGGCTGCGCGCATTCCGGCGGCTGGGTAGTTTGGCCGACCCGCAGGCGTTCCACGCCTGGCTATTCCAGATCGCGACCAACGTCGTTCGCGACCACGCGAAGCGCGCCAAGCCGCCGCCCCTGGTCAGCCTGGACCAACCGGCCGCCGGCGAAGAAGATGGACCGACCATCGAAGTACCCGACTCGAGCGGCGAACCAGCTCGGGTGGCAGCAGAGAACGAACTGGGGCGTCGCATTCAGCAGGCACTGGGAAAGCTCCCCGCCGAGCGAAGGGAAGTGGTGGTCCTGCACCATCTCGAGGGATTCGACGTGAAAGAGATCGCTGAGCAACTCGGCGTCGCCGTCGGGACCGTCAAGTCCAGGCTGGGGCGCGGCCGAGCGGCACTGCGGGAACTTCTCGCGGACCTGGTGGAATAGCACGCAAGGAAGTGACGATATGGACTGCGACAACGCAAGGGAGCTGCTGCCGCTGGCTGAGGTCGAGGCCCTTGGCTGGTGGAAGCGGCAACAGGTGCGGCGTCATCTTGCCGACTGCCCAGACTGCCGCAGGGAACTCGAGGTGCTCCGGGCGACTGCGGCATTGCTTGCCAAGGCACCACGTGCGAAGGCGCCGGTGGAGATTTGGCGCGGCATTGAGGGGGCACTGGCTCAAGCGCCGGTCCGGAAGTCTGCGCGTGGATTCCTGACCCCGCGCCGCATCGCCGGCGGTCTCGTCGGTCTGGGATTGGCGGCGGCGACGGTGGCGGTCCTCGTCTTCCAGCGCAGCCCCGCCCGGGAGCCGCATGTGTTCGACCACGCCGCCCCGTTCGTCCGCTATCACTCGATCCTGTCGCAGAACGACCCGCTGTCCGATCAGGTCGGGCTCGACCTCCGCAGCGTTGTGCTCGTCACGAATGAGGGGACTCCGTCCCAGAAGCCATGAAGCCCACTCGCCCACAACTGAGTGCTTGCCTGATCGTCGCGCTTGCCACCAGCGGCGCAGCGACTTGGGCTGAGTCTGGAATTGCCTTTGTCCGCAAGGCCGAGTCGGCAGAGAGCAGTACGGCATACGTCGGCACCATGCGGGCGGTGACGCTCCTCGAGGACGGCAGCCACGAGAGCAAACTGAAGGTGTGGGCGGACGGCCGGGGCCGGTTCCGGCGCGAGTACGCTTCGGGGCCGGCCAAGGGACTCGTCGTCCTCCTAACGCCGGACACGAGTTGGCGGCAAGAGCCCGGCAGCGACGACTGGCTGGAACTGCCTGGCCGGAAGCAGGACGCCCCGGCAGACTCCGGCCTGCTGGGGAGGAATTACGACGCGACGAACCTGCGCGGTGAGAAGGTGGCCGGGCTCGCTTGCCGCGTGATCGACCTCCGCGCCAAGCACCCAGGCAATCCGCGGAAAACGCTCTGGGTCGAGATAAGGACTGGGCTGGCGCTCCGGACGGACCAGTACAACAGCGACGGGAAGCTCATCTCCAAGAGCTACTTCGAGGAGCTGTCGCTGCGACGCTCGGAGGACGCCTCCCTGTTCCACCCCCCGACTGGCCAGCAGACGCGCACCACGCCGCTAACCGAGAACCTGCGGCCGCTGGACTCCGCAGCGCAGTTGGCGCGGGCGTGCGGACATCGTCCCGATTTGCCGAGAGACGTCCCACCGGGATACGAGCTGGCTGGCTACTTCGCCCGGCAGTGCCGAAGGAATGTGACACTACCGGCGCTCCGCTACTTCGACGGGCTGAACACCCTACTCGTGTTCGAACAGGCCGGCGGGAACGGGCGCCGCGGGTGGGGCCGCGGCCGCGGGTGGCAGTTCCACGGCGGGCGCCAGGACTGCCAGTTCCAGGAATCGCCGCAACAGAAGGTCGTCCGCTACACCGACGGGAAGCAGAGCTACCTCATCGTGGGCGATCACAACCGCGACGCGCTGGTGAAGATGGCGGAGTCGATCCGGTAGCGCGGCACGCTTCGCAGTCGGCGGGCGTGCAGGCGGGGTCGTCGCAGCACGCCGCGCCGCGCTTCGCGTC
>PEVN01000522.1:9533-9738 GCA_002779825.1 Armatimonadetes bacterium CG06_land_8_20_14_3_00_66_21
GGGTTCACCCTCTCTACCCCAGCCCCAGCAGTCTGCCGCCCTGGTACAGCGCGGTCGCCATCAACCAGGCAAGCGTCGTGGTGTAGAACACAACGAAGAGCGTCCACTTCCACGACTGCGTCTCCTTGCGGATCACCGCCAGGGAGGCTACGCATGGCACGTAGATCAGGACGAACACCATCAACGCGCAGGCTCCCAGCGGGGA
>PEVN01000522.1:9760-10491 GCA_002779825.1 Armatimonadetes bacterium CG06_land_8_20_14_3_00_66_21
CCCAGCGGGGAGAGGTCGGGGTCGCGGCGGAGGGCGCCCCGCAATTCCTTCGACCCCTCGTCTACCTCGCCCAGGCTGTAGACTGTCCCCAAGGTTGATACGACGACTTCCTTTGCGGCAAACCCCGTGAGCAATCCGATGCCCGTTTTCCAGTTCGCGCCGAAGGGTGTCAGCACCGGCTCCAGGAGCTTGCCCAGGCGTCCGGCGTAGCTGTGGGTCACGGCGAACGCGGCGCGCTGGTTCGGTGGCAACTGCCCGACTGACGCGGGCGGAGCCGGATGGGTCAAGACGAACCACACGACGATGGAGGCGGAGAGGATCACGGTCGCCGCCTTGTGGACGTAGAGCTGGCCGCGCTCCCACATGTGAATCAGTAAGCCGCGGAGTGTCGGCACGCGGTAGGGAGGCAACTCCATGACGAACGGCGTCGTCGGCCCGCGCAGCAGGACTTTGCGGAACAGAGTGGCCATGAGCAGTGCGAGCATGATGCCAAGGACATACAGGGCGAAGATCACTTGGCCGGCGACGTTCGGGGCGAAGAAGGCTCCCGCAAAGAGGATGTAGACGGGCAGCCGCGCCCCGCAACTCATGAGCGGCACCACGAGAATGGTCACCAGCCGGTCGCGGCCGCTCTCCAGCATCCGCGTGCCGAGGATTGCCGGCACGTTGCAGCCGAACCCGACGAGCATGGGGATGAAGCTCTTCCCGTGGAGGCCTACCCGGTGCATGAC
>PEVN01000522.1:10517-11046 GCA_002779825.1 Armatimonadetes bacterium CG06_land_8_20_14_3_00_66_21
CATGACCCGGTCCACCACGAAGGCGGCCCGAGCCATGTAGCCCGAATCCTCCAGCAGCGCGATTCCGAGGAAGAGAAACATGATGTTGGGGAGAAACACCAACACGCCCCCCACGCCGGCAATGACGCCGTCGATCAGCAGCGAACGCAGCTCGCTTTCGGGCAGTGCCGACCTGACGGTGGCGCCGAGCCAGGTGAAGCCCTGCTCGATCCAGTCCATCGGCGGCGCTCCGAGGCGGAACACCATCTCGAACAGCAGCCACATGAACAGGACGAAGATCGGGATGCCCAACAGCCGGCTGAGCACGATCCGATCAACCGCGTCCGTCCAGTCCAAGCGCTGAGTCTGCGTGGTCTGCGTCGCCTCTCGGCACGCGCCAGCGGCGAAGCCGTAGCGCCGGTCCGCGATGGCGATCTCGGCGTCGTCCCCGACGACCCGTTCCAGGTGCGTGCGTACCTGGTCGACTTCGCGCAGCAGGTCGGCGGCGTTCGCCTCGGTGGACTCGATCGAGCGGCGAACCGCGTCGTCG
>PEVN01000070.1 GCA_002779825.1 Armatimonadetes bacterium CG06_land_8_20_14_3_00_66_21
CGGCGATCCGGCGCTGGCCAGCGAGGGCTGCGACCACGACCGCCTCGACCTGGGGGAGGTGTGGTTCGAGTTGACCGGGCTTCCCTTCACATTTGCCCCGTGGGTGGTGCGGAAGGGCGCGCCGGTTCGCGAGTTGACGGAGATCCTGCAGGCGGCGAAAGCCGCCGGCGTTGGCGACCTCCGTAGCATTGCTGTGGAGGCCGCCCGCGAGCGCCCGTTCTCCGCGGAGCTGATCGAGTCATACCTCTCAGTCAACACCAACCACGACCTATCCGACGACCATCTCCGCGGCATCGAGCGCTTCGCAACATACGCCGAGGAACTCGGCATCATTCCCACCCGCCGAGAAGTAAGAGTCGCGCAGCCGTGACACGTGACACCGAACGCCCAACACCAAACGCCCAACACCGAACGCCCAACACCGAACGCCCAACACCGAACAGTCAACACCGAACAGTCAACACCGAACGCCCAACACGTGACACCTGACACCCCTGATCCAGGAGCCCCCCACATGCCAACCCCACCCAAACGAATCCTCACCGCCCACGACGCAGTCGCCGAGCGGCTGAAGAAGCCGCCCATGGCGCTGCATTTCCGCGGCAAGACACCGGCCGAGTGGCGACAGTGGCGGCGCAGCTTCCGCCGGGCGCTGGTGGCTGAGCTGGGGCCCATGCCGGAGCGTGTGCCGCTCCGCGCTGAGGTCATTGCCGAGGACGACCTCGGTGACGTGATCCGCCGGAAGGTGATCTTCGACTCCGAGCGCTACGCCAGCGTGCCCGCCTACCTCGTGGTGCCCAAAGGTCTGGAAGCGGGCGAGCGCCGTCCCGGCATCCTCTGCGCCCACGGACACGGAGTGGGCAAAGACGCGCTGGCGGGGATCACCGGGGAGGAGTACCAGCACCACATCGCATTGCGCCTCGCGCGCGAGGGATACGTCACCCTCTCACCCGACTGGCGCACCTTCGGCGAGCGCGCCGACCCCGAGGCCTGGGTCCGGCGCCCGGGGCGGGACGGCTGTAACGTGGCGTACCTCGCGCAGGGGTACTTCGGCTACCAGTTGTTGGGGTTGCAGATTCACGACGCGCAAGTCTGCCTGGACTACCTGCAGAGCCTGCCGCAAGTGGCCGGGTCGCGCTTGGGCATGATCGGCTGCTCCTTCGGCGGCACCATGACGAGCTACGTCTCGGCCCTCGATGACCGGATCAAAGTGTCGATCCCCGTGTGCTACCTCAGCACCGTCAAGAGCGCCCTCACCGTGCAGCACGGCAACACCTGCGGCTCCCAGTTCGCCTTCGGGCTGCTCAAGCACGGCGAGATCTCCGACGTGTTCGGGCTCCTCGCGCCGCGGCCCTGCATGCCGCAGGTGGGCCGGCAGGATACCTGCTTCCTGTTGGACGACGCACTCAAGGCGGCGAAACACCTGAAGACCATCTACAAAGCAGCCGGCGCCGCCAACAGCCTGGCCGTCCACGTGTTCCCCGGTGTCCACGAGATCGACGTGGAGCCGGCAGTGGAGTTCTTCAAGGCGCACCTGTGATTGGCGGGCCGCACGGTTCCTGCGTTCGGCGCGCTCGTGTCCCCGGTGCCCCGGTGTCCGCCTTGGCGTCCGGAGGATGACATGCGACTGCGCAACGCCCTTCTTCTTCTGCTGATCTCGTCCTCGCACGCACTGCCGGTTGACTACTGGGGTGCACACGTGCGACGGCAGACCAGCAAGCTGTTCGGCCGCACATACAGCCCAAACCGGATCGCGCGGTTCTGCGACAAATTCAGACAGCTACCGGAGGCAAGACAACGGCATGACTTCGGGGCAGTGCTCTGCATGCTCGCCGACCCCGACCCCTGGGTTCGCCAGCAAGCGGGGCACCCCCTGCAGAACAGTACCACCAACTTCGCAAGCCTGGGCATCTAGCAGTTTCGCTCCTTCGACCCATACGAGGAGTACGAGAAGGTAGCAGCCCAGGTTGCGGGTCTGCACAAGTGGTTCCGTGCGAACCCAAGTGCGGTGCAGTTCGACGGCGAACGGATCGAGGAGGAACGTGAGATCGCTCTGAGCTGCTGGGACTCGTACCCCGACGCCCGGGTTGTCCCACTCCTTGCAGCCTATGCCCAGCGCCGGCTGTACGGCGGGGACAAGGAGGCGATCTACGCGCTCAAGGCGCTACTTGACTACGATTCGGTCGAGGTAAGGTCGGCTGCGTTGGTGCCGCTCCTACACGCGACTACGCCTGAGCTGGCGCCCAAGGACGATCGTGGCCTGTCGCCCCCGAACTGCGATGCCACGCTGATCGAAGGAGCAAAGGCCAATTGGCTGGCTTGGTGGAAGGAGAATGAACAGACGTTCCGGCCGCAGAAGTACGGGTTCAGCGATGCTGGGTGAGTGCTGGATCGTGGTCAGGCACGTAAGAGCGCTCCCGACTGGCCGCTAACCATGGACGCGTTGGGATCACCAGGGCGCAAACGCCACCTCGTCGTCGAGGACGGGCTGGTGCTGACCTACGACTCTATCCCGTCAAGCCTCTGTATCCCCCCAACACGTCGGGAAGTCCGCCGGCCGCCTCTCCGGAAGCAGGAGGTGCGCCTCCGGTCTCCGCCGGCCCTCTTCCGGAAGCAGGAGGTGCGCCTCCGGTCTCCATCGGCCCTCCTCCGGACTCCGCCGGTCGGCCCCCGAAACCCGGAGGGACGTCCTGGAAGGGGTCGAGATTGCCAACTTGCGGCCGGCCCGGGAGGTGAGCATCGACGCGCTGCTGACGGTGTGCGACCGCTACGCGGATCGGCTGAAGTCCGCCTTCGAGCGCGATTCGGGTCAAGTCGGAACGCTCCCGCACCGGCCCGGTTCGGGACCGCCTCGAAGTCACGCCAGCTCCGGGACCGTCCGGGGCAGGCGGGACCGGCGATCCGCCGCCGACGGTGTAGGGCAAGGGGGACCGGGCGAGCGGCAGAGCAGGCTCGTCCCTTCCCCTCGCCCCAAAACCCCCTCACGCTGGCCAGCCGCATGGAACCTGAGCGGCGCATGGTCTTCGCCCTGAAGGGGCGATGTGAAAACAGCCCAGCGGCTTCAGCCCTGGGACCTGGGATGCGGCACACCCTCCAAAGTCCCGAAGGGACGACTGAGCTACTGCGTCAGTCGTCCCTTCGGGACTTGGCGGTCTTCTGCGGCGGAGTGGACCTAGGGCTGAAGCCTCGAGCCCCCGGGGTTCGATGGGCTACTCTCACTTGGTCTCTCCGGGACGCGGATGTGCCCGCCGGCGTCTGAGGCGCCGGTGTAGCCTCTTGCCGCCGCTTCACCACTCCACCACTCAGGAATGACCATGCTCCCCACCCGCACAACTACGTATCCCGACAGCCCGTCATTGTTGGCGTTGGCAGGGCTCCCGGAAACGTACTCGTGAGGGGGCTCGGATCGTCCTTGCGCCCGCACGGGCCGCGTGCTACTATGGGGCGGTGTTGCTTTTCACGCGGCGCGTCATTGCGAGGACGCTCGGCGGGGGTGGCCGGGGGCGGTCGTGTTCGCGGACCGGGAGGTCCACAGTGTCAACAGCCTCTGCTCACCGCCAATCACCGGAGGACCGCCCGATCAGCGCCTTGGTGGCGTTCCCCAAGGAGGAAGAGGGGCGAGCGGTCGCTACCTACTTGCTCCAGCGCCGGCAGTACCGTGCCGCGGTCGCGCGAACCGGCGCTGAAGCGGCTGAGTTGGCCGCCCTCGACTCTCTGAAGGTGGCCGTGGTCAGTCTGGCGCTTCGGGATCCGCTGGGGCTGGAGATTGTCGCCCGACTGCGGGCGGCAGACGCACGCCTGCCGGTGGTGGCGGTCCACCGCCACACTGCCCGAGCCGAGGACGAGACGACGAAACTGGAGGCGCTGAACGCCGAGCCGTTGGATGCTCCCTTCCTGATGCCGGAGTTCCGGGACTGCCTGAACAGAGCGGCGGCCCGGATGACCCAACTGCCCGGGAACCATCCAGCGGAGAGGCGGCGGCACGCGCGCGGCGCGGCCGTGTTTCCCGGAGTCGTCGAGACCCCTGACGGCAGCAGTGCATGCGAGGTCGTGGATCTGTCCCTGGGTGGGATGCGAATCCGTAGCGAGAGGCGCAGCGCTGATGGCGCGCCGGTGACGGTCCGGTTCCATTCGCCCCTGGATGGTCACCCCTTCAGGTTGGCCGGGCAGGTGCTCCGCACCAACGCGAACGGGGAACAGGTCGTCCTGCTGCTGCCCGGTCCCGTCGCGGAGCGCGCGCAGTACCTGGCCCTCGTTGCGCAGTGCGTCTTCAACAACCGGCATCGCGTGTTGGTCACGGAAGACAACGAAGCGATCCAGGACCTCGCGGCCAGGGCCCTCACCGGGATCGGCTATTGCGTTGTCCAGGCCAGGAAGGTCGCCGAGGCCGACGAGGCGCTGCAGCGTGGACCGGTCGATCTGCTCCTCGCAAACATCGGCCTGCCGGATGGGAATGGCATCGACTTCGTTCGGTCGGCGCAGGAGGCGCACCCGGAGCTGTGCATCGAGTTCAGCTCGGGGACGGTGCTCGAGTCCGACGAAACGGCAATCGAGGGGATGGGATTCTCGCTGTTGCGGAAGCCGTGGACGGCGGCGGCGCTGCGCGGGCGGGTGGACGGGTTGCTTCGTGAACGCAGAGAGGCGGGGACAGAAGGACTTGGGGACAAGGGGACAGGGGGGTAGGGAGGGGAGGGGGACTTGGGGACGGGGGGACTCTATGGGAGTTGTTCGGTTAGCCAGCTAACTGACGTGCGGACGCTTTGGCGCATTTGGTCGCGGGCGGTGCGGGCTGCGGCGGCGAGCGCCGCGTGGTCGTCGAAGAGACGTTGGAGGGTTCCAGACAGAGCGGCGGCCGAGGCGCGTTCGGGGGCGCCGGCACTGAGTTGGCCGCTGGCCTTCAGGAAGGCGGCTACCTTCGGGTCGTAGTCAATGCCCACGGCCGGGACGCCGGCGGTGATAGCGAAGAGGAGCGCATGCAGCCGGACGCTCACCACGGCGCGGCATCGCGAGAGGAGAGTCACCCACTCGGTGGGGGAGAGGTCTTCGGACACGGTGTGCGCCGAGGAGCCCAGCCGTTCCTGGACGCTCGCGCAGAGGGCTTCGTCCGCGTCGCGGTGGAGGGGCAGGAGGACGACGTTGGTCCCGAAACGCCGCGCTGCCTTGGTCAAGGCAGCGACGAGACCAGGCATCGCCGCCGAAAGCCCGGCGCATTCCCGCAGCGACACACCCAGCAGCGGCTTGCCGCCGGGGATCTCCAGGCGTGCCATTAGCGCCTCGGCCTCGGCGGCGGCGGCCGGCTCGAGCAGCACCGCCGGGTCGGCAGCCACCCGCGTCGGCGGAGCCAGGATTCCCAGCGACCGGGCCAACTGCGCCGAGTCCGCGTCGCGCCAGACGAGCGCTGAGGTGTCCTGCAGCACTGCCGTCACCGCGACCCTGGCAGGCAGGCGGCGCAGGGGGCCGAGTCCCTGGAACGCCACTGCTGTGCGGGTGCCCACGGCTCGGGCCAGTTCCAACTGCGCCAGGTAGTACCCCAGCGACCGCGCGCTGGTGGCGTCCTGGAAGAGGCTGCCGCCGCCGCTGAGGAAGAGATCGGTCTGGCGAACCTCGCGCAGGAACACGTCGGGCCGCCAGCGCGACACAGCGCGCACGCCGTGGCGGCGCTCCGTGTCGGCCGGGTCCGCCGAAAGGGCTACAGGGTGGAAGTCAGACCACGCCTCGGACAGCGCGCCGACAAGGCACTGCAGCACTGCTTCATCGCCTGCGTTGCCGAAGCCGTAGTAGCCGGAGAGCAGGACGCGCATGGTGTGTTCGAGTCCGTCACTTCTTCGAGCGAGGCGCCTTGGCAGTGGGCGACGCGGGCTTCGAGGGGCGACTGTCGCGGTGGACAAGGGTCAGCGCCCACGCCAGGAACAACCCAACCAACCAGCCCAACCACAGCCCGTTGAAGGCCCGCAGTAAGGTCAAGTAGAGCGGCGTGTGGATATGACAGAACGTGTTGAATAGCGATACCTGCCCCAGGGCGGCAACGAGCAACAGGGGAAGGGTGAAAGACCTCCACCCCCGCAGTGCGCAAGCCACGGCCAGCACCATCGCCGGGTGGCCAATCGCGAACTCCTTGAACCTCGGGCGGGCGATCAACACCATCTCCATCCAGTCGCGGATCTTGAGTTCGAGGCTCGACACGCCGACTCCGGGATCGTTGCCCGTCCGCAAGATCGCCACCGCTGCCGCACCCAGGACAATGACCGCCGCCGCCGCCTGCCAGAAGCGGACAGGCTCCCGGGCGAGCTGACCGAACCGGTCCTTCACCTGCCCCCAGCGGTCGCCCCAGGACCGGCCGCCGACGGGCACCAAGCCGCCGACGTAGCAGACGAACGCGAATGCAAGCGGCAGCAAGTGCGCCAGCTTGATCCCCGCGAACTGGTCCAGCTTCAGCATGAAATGCGCGTCCGCCAGCAGACACACCGAGAGCGCGGCTCCCACCAGCGTCACGCCGGCCGCGGAAAGGAGCGTCGCAAGTGAAGCCTTCGCCAGGCCTCCCCGCCGCTCGCCCTCCGTCAGCCAGCCGGAGACACCGGGAAGGATGAGCGCCAGCGAGGGGAAGACAACGCCGGCGCCTAAGGCTGCCAGCTTGGCGCCCATCCCCGGCGCCGCCCAGATCACCGCCGCCACGCCCACGCTCCCCAACGCCCACAGCCCGAGGGCCGGTAACAGGGAGAGCCCCACCAGAAGGTGCACCAGGAGAACGAACCCGGCGACCACGCCCATCCCCGCCACGGCCCGAGGGACGCGCGGGACGGCGAACGGAGACAGCGGCGTTGCGACGCCGAGCGGAAGCCCGGCTGCGAGGAGTCCCTTGGTCACCTCCTCGACGTATTTCAGGTTCTCCTCGATCGCGCCGGCCTTGAGCTGCGGGAAGAAGCGGAGGTAGCAGACGCGGATGCCTCGTTCCTTGGCGGCGCGCACAAAGCGCCGCGCGGCCACGTCGGGCGTCAGCTTAAGCTGCTCGTTCTCCGCGATGCTGTGGACCCGCAGGACTTGGGGGAACATGGCAGCAGAGAGCCGCTCGTCTCCGCGCTGCTTGGCGAACTCGACCGTCCCAAAGGCGAGGCCGAACTCACGGAAGGCGTCGGCCGTTTGGCCGATCAGGTCCTGGTAGCCCAGCACTTCCTCCTCGGAGAAAATGACCAGGTGCGCGTTCTTGCGGCTCGCCAGGGCAGCCATGTAGCCGATGGCGTCAGGCGTGACGGCCGGATAATTGAGGTACCGGCAGATCACCGCGAAGCTGTGTTTGCGGGCCAGCCGCAACTGCTCCGGGTCGAAGGAGGCGCCGATCGCTCCGCGCACGTCGCTGCCGCCGCGGAGAGCGAGGAACATGTCGCCACGGCGGGCTTCCTTGAGTTTGGGGAAGATCATCTGGACGGAGCCGGAGCACTTCCGGGCCAGGGTCCGGCCGATCTCGCTCAGCAGGTTCTCGTCTCGCGAAGTCACGAACAGGTCGAAGTCTGCGAACGCGCCTTCTGCGACGCCCAGCCCGGGTGGCAGCGCCGATCGAGGCAGGATCTGCACACGCCCGAGGGGCTCCAACTCGTCCAGGGTCAACTCGCTGAGCGCAACCGACGTGACGCCAGCCGCCTTGCACCGAGCCAGCAGTCCGTCGAGGTCGGTGCCGCGAGCATTGGCGACCTGAGCCAACTGCGTCATGTCGACAGCAACCTCGACCGTGCGGTGTCCGCGCTCCAGCCGGAACCGGGCGTAGCCCCAGTAGGCGCTATCCAGCACGGCGAGTGCGAGCAGGACGATCAACCAGAAGGTGGGCTTCTTGAGCATGGATCACCGTTGGGGCAGGGGAGTGCCGGTATTGTAGTGAGTGGGTGCCTGGGGTGCAACCGGACATGCCGCGCAGAGAGGCGGGGGAAGGGCTCAAGCACTCCGTGCTATTGCCGGGTGCTGCGACAGGGCAAAGCTTTTGCACTAAGATAGCCATTCGGGCCTCTGCGCAACGGGAGCGATTGGAAGGAACCTGTCATGCGGCTGACCGGACGATCGAAGGGTACGCGGAAGCGCGGACCAGCGGAGGTCGCGCTGGACCGGGCAACCTACGAGAAGGAATTGGCCGAAGGGCGCGAAGCCGGCGACGCCACCAAGGTCGCGCAAGCGCTCAACAACCTCGGCACCGTCCTCACCGACGCCGGGAAGCACGAGGAAGCGCTCGACCACTACGAGCAAGCCGTTGCCGCGCTCGACGAGAACGCCACCGTCGAAGACCAGGTGATCTCGCGCGGCAACGCCGCCCAGGCCGCACGGCAGTTGGAGCAATGGGACAAGGCGCTGGACTACGCCTTGCAGTCCGAAGCCATTTCCGTCAAGAACGACTACGGCAAGACGCTGAACGAACTCCTCGTCGCCTTCCTCGCGATGCGCCAGGAACTGGGCCCGGAGCGGTTCACCGAGCAATTCACCGCCCGCCTGGAGCAACTCCCCGAAGACCTCCGCCCTCACGTCCGCGTCGACTTGCACCTCAAGCCTACCTACAGGAAAGAGAAGGACGACCCGGGCCGCAACGCCCCCTGCCCGTGCGGCAGCGGGAAGAAGTACAAGAAGTGCTGCGCGGGGAAGTGAGGCGCGTGGCTGGGTGAGCAGGTGACTTCGGGTCAGGTCAGCCTGGGGGGCTGCGTGCCGTTTCGTCTGTCTCGCAGGTTCCAGTCTCGCCAACCGCCCCAAGGCGCGGCTCGCGGGCGTTGGGGCAGACGAAGCTCGCGTCCCCTTGACAGTCGCCCCGGCACGGCGCTACACTTGGCCCTCAGATCGAGTCTCGCACTCACGGGAGGCGATAGCTGTGAACGGTCTCTCTCTCTCTCTCCCAGCCTGCGTAGCCGCGTGGGAGACCTGTGGGGGCGGCGCTGGCTGACGGCGGTCATGGTCGGCTGGTTAGT
>PEVN01000306.1:0-23215 GCA_002779825.1 Armatimonadetes bacterium CG06_land_8_20_14_3_00_66_21
GCGATCCTGTTCCCGGTGTTCGCCAAGGCGCGCGAGAAGGCGCGTCAGACGAGTTGTCTGAGCAATACGAAGCAGCTCGGCCTGTCCCAGTTCATGTACGCCCAGGACTACGATGAAATGTACACCGGGCGGCCGTTCTGGATGCACCGCGTTCAGCCCTACATCAAGAACTGGGAGGCCGGCATCTGCGCGAGCCACGCCTACAAGGGCGGCTACATGAACTACACCGGCTTCTGCATCACCAGCTACCCCTCCACCCACGCATGGTTCCGTCAGACCTACCAGCCGTGGCACGGTGGGTACTCTGCCGGCTGTCGACAGCTCGGCGGGTGGCCAGGTCGCCTGGTGGCGACCGTTCCCAACCCCGCTGACATCGTCTGGCTGTGGGATGGCCGCGACCGCAATCCCGCCAGCAACCAAGGCGGCTACTGCCAGCGCCACTCCGACCGGCACTACGGCATCTACCGGCACAAGCCGCCGAACTGCTGGAAGACCAGCCAGGCGTACATCTCACCGCGCCACAACGACGGGGCCAACTTCGCCTTCCTCGATGGACACGCGAAATGGATTCGCGACGCGGACAAGAAGTGCGACTACTGGTGGCAGTACAACCACACAGCCGCACAGCCGCTGTAACGGCGCGCCCGACCTGTCACGAACGTCCCCCCTTGCCGTGGAACGAAGCGCCGCCCGAAGCCTGGGTATGCTTTGGGCGGCGCTTTCTGTGTGCCGACTTCTCGAGTTCGCGCTCGGGGTAGGTCTCCTCAAACGCTTCGCGTTTGCGCGCCCCGAAACGCCTGACCGGAGGTCTCCAAGTGGTCCGGGAGACCTATCGGTCGGGGGGTGCCCCTGGGGCCCGGCGGGGTCGGGAGACCCTCGCCGAGCGGGGTCCGTCACCGGCTCACTACTCCTGCCCGTCCAGCGGCTTTCGTTCGCCTTCCGGCTTCTTCTCCCCCTCGCCTGGAGCCGGCGGCGTCACCTTGCCGTCCGGTTGCACCGCCGGGAATCCCTCGGCGGCAGGCTTGGCTTCCGGTTCGCCGCCCGGGATGCCCAACTCCCCCTTGGGGTCCTGCGGTCGTACCAGCAACTCCCACCCCATGCTTATGTTGTTCACCCGAATCAGCAGTTGGTTGTCGCCCTCCTTGAGGTGAACCTTCACCAAGTCCTGGTCGGGCAAGGCCGGGCGGGCGTTCAGGTACTCGTGAACCTTCTCGCCATTCAGCCACACCGCGACCCCATCGTCACTGCCCACCCAGAGCGTCGTGTCCTGGTCCGTCGGTGACTTGACGACGGCCCGGGCCCAGGCCGCGGCGTTCTCGGCCTCTCCCATCCACCGGACGAAGTCAAGACGGCCTCGGTCGGCAGCCACCTGTCGCCAGAAGGCGGCCTCGGGCGGCGCCGTCGCCGCCATCGCGTCTCCCCCGAACGGGCCCGCGACTTCCCAGAGGGTGACGAACCGGCCTGTCGGCTTCGGTCTCACGACGTACGAATCGATCCACAACTCGTGCCCTCGCGATTCCTTGCTCCGGCCGGTCACCAGGAACTGAAGCCGGTGCGCGCCTGCGGTCAAGGCCGTCACGCCAAGCTCAACAGGCATCGGCCCCTGCGCTTCGACGGCGTAGCCATCGTGCTCCGGGCCGACGCGCTCCCCGTCCAACAGCACCACGAACGTGCCGCACTTGGGTCCCTTCGGCATCCAGACGTTGAGTTCGTAGGCCCCTTCCTCCGGAACGTCGATCTCCTGGGTGAGGTAGTCACCGGGGGCATCAGCCGGGTAGACCAGAAAGCTGCCCTCCACGTTCGCCTCCACGGCTCTGTACTGCGTGGCGGCAGGCTCCTTCCCCGACGAGGCTGCCGCGGGCAGCAACGCAACGGCCGCCTTGGCGTAGCTGGGTATACCCGTAGGGTACGGCCCGCCTTCTTCGCCAATGGCGGCCGTGACGAACATGGCAAAGAGCAGTGCGCTTACGCCGACCACTCCCCTGCCGGCGGCCCCGAACGTGGATCCGGATTTGTTGTGCCCGATCATGGTGGTCTCCTTGGGTCAGGCCGGAGTCGCCGGCCCGGTTGCCGCCTATCGCGTGCTGCTGCAGCAGCACGATGTCTCAGGCAGTCTGTGCATTAGTTGCGGGCGTCTCTACGTGAGTTCCACGCCGGCCGTAGTCGGTATCGCCGAAACACCGGAACCACTCCCACACCGTCACTTAAGTCCCCACGCCCCCAGCCTCACCCACAGTCGGCGGGCGGTGCCCACGTCCAACGTCCACACCGGGACGCCCTGGATCACGGCTGGCGTCATCGTGGCACCGCGAAGGGTGCGTGCGTACTGGGAGTCGAAGGCGACCAAGCGTCGTATTCCAGAGGGAAGTCTCACCGACGAGGCCGAAGCCGGCATTGGGATCCAACGGCCCCCGAACGTGTCGCGGCGCAGATGACTACCAAACACTCGTCCGCGAAGCGGAGGGCGGTCGCGCGCAGTAAGCCCAGCCAGCCACCAGACGCGGTGCGCCGGCAGGTGGAAGCTGAAGACTCGGTACTCCCCCCATACAAGCAAGAGCGTTGTCGGTGGATCGAGAGATCGCGCTGCCGCCAGTTCGTGCGCGACGGCGCGTTCCGTCTCGCGGGCGCATTCGTTGAGGTGGGCATACGTCACGAGAAGGCGAGCGGCAACCAAGGTGAGGCAGCAGACCGCCAGCGCGCGCGTCCGGCCGGACAGCCTTCGTGTCAGCCCGTCCACGCCGGCGACCATCAGGAGCACCATCGGGGGCACCAGCACGCACAGATATCCGCGCCGGCCGCAGTAGGCCAGCCCGTAGAAGGCCGCCGGCACGAGTGTCCACGGGAGGGCGGTCACCAGCACTTGGCGGCGACGCGACGACAGCAACGCCGCCCCTGCGAGGGGCCACGCCAGCCCGAATGCCAGCAGCCATCCCAGCCGGAAACTCGACTGCTGCCGCTCAAGCGTACCTACGGCCGCGCGGCCCGGGAGGGTGCGCACGTTGGAGACCACGTCTTCCGCCGCGGAGACGTAAATCGCCCAGCCGCCACTCGAAGCGGCGCAGTATGCGACCCAAGCGGCGCCCACGCCCAGTGCCGCCGCCGCAACGACAAGGGCGAGAAGACTGCGTGGCAGACCTCGCTGTCTCGAGGGCGCAGCGGGTTCTCTTCCCCGAAGGGCCATATCGAGACCACCCGTCTTCAGGAAGCTGATTGCGACCATGGCCGGCAACAGCAGCCAGGCCAACTCAGGCCGCAGCCCCGTGCACATGCCCCACACCAGCCCCGCCCCGACAGCCGCCGACAGCGTCCTTCGCGAGGCTGCGCGCAGCGAGCAGAGAACCGACGCCGCGGCGCCCGCCGACGCCCACGTGTACGGAAGCGGGAGTTGCCCCTCAGACCAGAGCAATGGCGAGAGCGCTACCAGCAGACCACCAACCACCGCCTGCCAGCGCCCCAGAAGGGTCCGCAGCAACAGAAAGGTGAGCAGCACCGTGCAGAGACCGCCGAAGGCGCTCGCAGCCAACACTCCGGCAGTTACGTCGCCCTTCAGCCAAGTCGCCAGCCGACAGACCAGGACGAACAGCGGGTACCCCGGCGGTTGCGGCCGATGTGCGGCTGGGTCGAAGTGGAGGACGGCCAGCCCGTACTGAGCGCTATCCCAGTAGAAGAGATACGTCGGCGTGTGCGCAGCACACAGGCGGAGGTAGAGCGCAGCCGCCGCCAGGGCTGCCAGCCCATCCACCAACGCCGCTCGCCCGGCAGACCAACGCAGGGAGGCACTCCCCTCCACGACGCCCGCAGCCCTCGGCATTACTGGTCCCCACAGACCCGATTCGCTTCGTAAAACGCCTGGATGTTGGCCGGCGGCGTGTCCGGCTGGAACAGGTGTGCCGGTCCGAGAATGTACCCGCCGCCGACTCCCAGCAGTCGGCATTCCCTCTCGACAGCCTCCCGAACTTCGGCCGGGCTTCCGCTGGGTAGCAGACGTTGCACATCGATCCCGCCATGGAAGCAGAGACGATCGCCAAACGCGGCCGACAGGCGCGCAGGCTGCATCTCGGGCGCGCACGGCTGGATCGGGTCCAGCACGTCGACGCCCAGTGCAATCAGATCCGGGATGAACGCCGCCATGTTGCCGCAACTGTGGAACATCGCCTTCGCGCCGAAGCTATGGATCAGGTCGCACATGGTCTGCAGCGCCGGCGCTACGAAGCGACGGAACATACCCAGGGAGATCAGCGGCCCGGACTGGCTACCCAGGTCGCTGATCACGAGGTAGAGGTCAAAGCGCCCGTTGGACACTTCGGCTGCGCGCGTGTAGTCCTCGACATAGAAGTCCACAAACTTGCCGATGAGGAAGTCGACCCACTCCGGCTGTTCGGCCATCTCGACATACATGCTCTCCAGCCCGCGCACCAGCGACGGCCGTTGCCAGAGGTCGCAGAACCCGTACCGGAGGGCGTGTTCGCCACACTGCTCGATCTGTTTAGGCAGGAGCGAATAGTCGAAGTCCTCGGGCTTCGGCCACGGGAATGCCTCGAGTTCTGCCAGAGTCGTGGCGCCTGAGAGCGCGCCCGGCAAAGCGCTCTTCATCGGCCCCAGTGGCGTGTCCAAGAGTCGGTGGCGTTCGCCCCAGAAGTTCTGGTACACGCCGTCGGTGCAGGTGTCGGCCGGTGAGACGGCATCAAGGCCGCGGATGTCGACCGCGAAGTCGCGCAGGAGCCGTTCCGTGTCGCGATGGCCGGCGAAGCGGAAGAGGGCTTCCCACGTCAGGTCCTCCGCCCAGAAGTCGCAAGGAACACGGTCGGGTTGCTCGTGCGCGAGGGCTTGTAGGACACGTTCTCGAGGTGTCGATGGCATGGCAGACAGCCATTCTACCTTCGCGCTCAACGACCGTCGAGAGGGCGCTCCGAGAGGACATAGGACGCATAGGACGAATAGGATCTATCGCTCTTCCGACGCCCAAAGGAGACCGCCCAATGCCCAACCGCCCCTACACCCACCGCGAACGCTTTCGCCGCCTGATGCACTTTCAGAGCGTTGACCGAGGCATTCACTGGGAGTTTGGCTTCTTGGACGAGGCCATTCAGCGCTTCCACAGAGAGGGACTGCCGGAGCAGTACAACGACAACGGCGCCATCGAGCGCTACTTCGGTCGCGACCCGGTTGCCGGCGTGCCTGTGCACCTGAGCCTCCACCCCGGCTTTGCGGAGGAAATCATCGAGGAGACCGAGCGCACCGTCACCAAGCGCCTGGCCAGCGGCGAGATCGCCGAGATCCAGAAGCACGGCCAACACACAATCCCCCACTACCTCAAGTTCCCCATCGAGACCCGCCACGACTGGGAGGAGTTCAAGGAGCGCCTCGACCCCGCGGACCCGGTACGCCATCAGCACGACTACAAGGCGTTGGCAGACCGCTACCGGAACAGCGAGGCGCCTATCTGCATCGGCTGCGGCTCCTACCTCGGCTGCATCCGCAACTGGGTCGGCTTCGAAAACCTGGCCTTCATGGTCGCGGACGACCCCGGGTTGGTCGAGGAGATGGTCGCCCACCTGTGCGACCTGTTCCTCTGCGAACTGGAACCAGCGCTCAAAGAGATTGAGGTGGACTTCGCCGCGGGCTGGGAGGACATCTGCTTCAACACCGGCTCAGTCATCGGCCCGAAGCACTTCAGGGAGCTTGTGATCCCCCACCAGACCCGGGTCATGCGCCTTCTCCGTCAACACGGAGTCGACGTCATCTACACAGATTGCGACGGCAACGTCAACGAACTGCTGCCGCTCTGGATCGAGTGCGGGATGAACGGCATGTTCCCCTGTGAGGTCAACGGCGGCTCCGACCCGGTGCAGCTCCGCGCGCGCCACGACAGAGACGTGCTCCTCTTCGGCGGCGTCGCCAAGAAGGAGCTTGCAGGAACGAAGGAAGACATCCTGGCCGAACTCAAGCGACTGGCGCCGTTGGTTGAGGAGGGCGGCTTCATCCCGATGGTTGACCACCGTTGCCCCGAGTACGTCTCATACGACAACTACCGCTACTACCAGCGCGAGAAGCTGGCACTGCTCGGCTTCAGTCAGGCGGAGATCGCGGAGATCGAGCCGCTGCGGAACATGCCGGCTACGACGCCAAGCGCGATCGCGTAGCTTCGGCGCCGGGCACGCAGAACGAAGGCCCCCGGCTTGTGCCGGGGGCCTTCTGTTTGTCTGAGTTCGGCCGGTCAGAGGGTCAACGAGGTCACCGCAGAAAGCTCAGCGGCTGGCCGTACGCCGCGTGATTCCTCGGCAACACCTCGTACTGGTCCCACGTGTGCGACAACAACCTGGCCGCTTGCTTGGCGCGCCTTCTCCCGTGCCTTGGCGAATACCGGGAAGAGGATCGCCGCCAAAATGGCGATGATGGCGATCACGACCAACAGCTCGATGAGCGTGAAGCCCCGTGGTCTGACATATCTGGTTTGCACTTGAGCGTCTCCTGTACCGGCGAGTTCCGGCGGTCCTTCGTGGCCGCAGACTGGATTCAGTGGTTTCCGGAACCCCCTCCGGGAGTATTGGACAACGAGTGGTGGGCGCGGCCCGTTCGGCGGTCCATTGGAAGGGCGCCCCGATTCGCTGCCTCCAACAAGCTCGAGCCACGCGCCTCCTCAGACTACGGAAGCAGCAGAGCCGCCCGCGCAACGCTCTCCGGGGCGTGCATGACCCTTGCCATGCTCGCGTCTGCTCCTCGGACCCCAAGCCGGAGTCCGGCAGATCAAAGCCCCAGCCTCTTCCGGCACTCGTCCAGAATGACTACCGTAGCACTCGCACCGACGCGGGTGACACCGAGGGCGCGCACTTCGAGGAGTGCGTCGAGGGTGCGGACGCCACCGGCCGCCTTCACCTGGACGTGCGCGGGGGAGTGCTGGCGCATAAGCTCCAGGTCTTCGTGCGTGGCGCCGCCGGTGCCGTAGCCGGTGGAGGTCTTCACCCAGTCGGCGCCCAGCTCGCCGCACAGTTCGCAGAGGCGGATCTTGTGCTCGTCCTGCAGATAGCAGTTCTCGAAGATCACCTTCACTTTCTGGCCACCGTCGTGGGTCACGTCGATGACCGCCTTGAGGTCGGCACGAACATAGTCCCAGTCGCCACTGAGCACCTGGCTGATGTTGACGACCATGTCCAGCTCCTGCCCGCCGTCAGTCAGTGCCCGCCTCGCTTCCGTCACCTTGGCGGCCGTGGTGTGCCCGCCGTGGGGGAAGCCGATGGTGGTGCTCGCGTTCACCGTGCTCCCGCTCAGCAACTCAGCGCACCGCTTGAGCCGGTAGGGCATGATGCACACGCTGGCGACGTTGTAGTCAAGGGCCACCTGGCAGCCCTGGTCCAGGTCGTCGGTGGTCATGCTGGGGCGAAGCAATGAGTGGTCGATCATCTTGGCGATGTCTTCGTATTCGTAGTGGTTGGTCACGGTTAGGTCCTTCCCGAAACGCGGAGTCGCGGAGTCGCAGAGAGGCAGAGAAGGGCAGGCAGAGCAAGTCTGTTCGTTGTGGATCTGGGTCAACTACTCCTCCAGTCCGTTGACGACGCGCGCGATGCCGTCGATGGCGACACGCCGAACGCCGAAGTTGATGACGAGCCCGAGCCTGAGGTCGAGGAGCCGGAGGTAGGTCAGCACCTGGGACTCGAAGATTGGGTGGTGGTCCTTGACAGCCTTCACTTCGACCACCCCCTTCCCCTCCACGAGGATGTCGAGACGCAATGGCGTCTTGAGCGCCCGGCCCTTGTAGCTCAGTGGCACCGCCGTCTGCGACTTGATCCCCAGCTTGCGCAGCTCAAGCTCATACCTCAGTGCCTCCTCGTAGACGCCCTCAAGCAGGCCAGGCCCACCCAGCGCTCGGTGCACCTCAACCGCCGCGTTCACGATGATGCCGCTGATGTCGTTCTCGTGCATGGCGGCCCTCCTAACGAACTGAACGCGGAGCCTCAAGCTGCGGAGCAAGGACCGTCAGATTCTCTGCGTCTCCGCGGCTCCGCGACTCTGCGTTCAGGCTTGCACCTCCACCCACCTCCGCTCGCGATAGCTCCGCAGAATCGCTTCGCAGAGAATGATCTCGCGGTGGCCGTCGCCGAAGGTGGGGTACGTCGCCGGCGCTGCGAAGTCACCCGCCGCGAGGTAGTCGTAGAACGAGCGGAAGCACTGCTTGAAGGTATCGGGGAAGCCTTCGTTGTGGCCGCCGGGGAAGTTGGCGTACTTGCCTGCGGCGGTCGAAAGCAGCGCCGGATCGCGCATGAGCGTTTCGTTGGCGCTGTCGCGGTGGCCGATCCACAGGTCGTTGGGGCGTTCGCTGATCCACTCCAGGGCGCACTTGGAGCCGGCGATCTCGTAGCGCAGGCAGTTCTTCCGGCCGGCGGTGACTTGCGAGCACCAGAGCGTCCCCCGGGCGCCGCCTCTGAAGCGGAGCAGAACCGCGCCGTAGTCCTCCGTGGCAATCGCGATGGACTCCGTCTCGACGGTCTGCCGCTCCTCCTTGCCCTTGAACGTCTGCACCTCGCCAAGCGGCCGCCGGCGCACGGGATGGACCGTCTTCAGGTCGGCGCAGACCGCTTCGACTTGGAGCCCGGTGAGGTGGCGGATCAAGTCCAGCCAATGCGTGCCGATGTCGGCGATGGCACGCAGCTCGCCACCTTCCTCCGCCAGGACTCGCCAGTTGTAGTCGGTGTCATGCAACAGCCAGTCCTGCGCGTAACTGCCGCAGACGGAGAACACGTCGCCCAGGTCGCCCCGTTGGATGAGGTCGCGCGCTTCGAGGTTGAGGGGGTAGTACCGGGTGTTGTAGTTGACTCCCGCGGCGCGGCCGCTCTTCGCAGCGCTCTCGACCAGTTCCGCTGACTCGTCGGAGTTCATCGCCAGCGGCTTCTCACAGAGAACGTGCTTGCCGGCTTCGAGAAGCCGCTTGCAGAACGCATAGTGGAGCTTGTTCGGGGTGGCAACGTGAACGGCATCCACGTCGGCGTCCGCGCAGATCTCGTCGAGGTTGTGGTACCACCTGGCGACGCCCTGCGACGCGGCGGCAGCCCTCGACTCGCTCTCGTCCACCCCCATCACGCCGACTACCTCCACACCGGCGCGGCGAAGCGCCTCCACATGGACCGGGCCGATAAATCCGGCACCGATTACGGCTGTTCTGGCAACGGACATGTCGCGCTCATCCCTTCGTTCATTGTGCGTTCAGACCGGGGGATTGTACCCATTCGACTTTGCGCAATCCACCGGTTCCTTCACAGGCGTCCTGCCCAACGCCCCGACCAGCCAGCCAGCGCAGTCTGAGGAGCGAGGGTATCAGCCCGCCGTCCACCCTCCATCCACATAGAGCGAGGCACCGGTCATGTAGGACGACGCGTCGCTGGCCAGGTACACCGCGGCACCGCGGATCTCCGGCAGTTCGCCCCAGCGGTTCAGGGCAGTCTGGCTGACCACTGCTTTCACTTTCTCCGGCTCGCCGAGGAGCGGCACGTTCATCTCGGTGAGAAAGGGCCCCGGACAGAGAGTGTTGCAGCGGACACCGAAAGGCGCCCACTCCAGCGCCAGCGTCTTGGTCAGCCCGATGACGGCATGCTTGGAGGGGCAGTAGGCTGAGCGGTTGGCGAGTCCGACTGCGCTCAGCGTCGAGCCAACGTTGATGACCGAACCATTCCGCTGCTGCTTCATGAGCGGTGCGACGGCCCGGCAGCAGAGCCACGTGCCCCTCACGTTGAGGTCCATCACCTGCTGCCACTCGTCGGGCGGGAACTCCTCAATGGGGTGACGCAGATTGATGCCGGCGCTGTTGATCAGGACGTCCAGCCGCCCGAACCGGTGAACGGCTTCGTCGACAAGGGACTGGACTTGCTCTTCACTCGTCACGTCGGCGGCGAAACCGACGGATTCGCTCCCGGTCTGAGCGGCGACCTCAACCGCAGCGGACTCGCACTGGTCGGCGTGCCGCGAGCAGATGACGGTGGTAGCGCCGGCTTGGGCAAGACCGAGCGCCATGGAGCGGCCCAGTCCCTTTGTGCCGCCGGTGATGAGCGCCACGCGGCCGTCGAGGCGGAACAGGTCCATCACGTGTGATTCACTCATGTTGTCCTCCGGGCCGCTCACAGGTAGACGCCCATCCCCGCCGAGGCGTTGAGGTTGGCGCCCGTCACTCGGGCAGCGGCGTCGCTGGCGAGGTAGACGCACGCCTCCACGTTGTCTTCGACGGTGTTGTATTGCCCCATCGGTCGATCCGCCTCGGCGTCGTGCAGCCACGCCGGGTCGCGCCCTTCCGCGAGCTGCACTTCCAGTTCCTTCTCGGTCAGCACCCACCCGACGGTGATCCAGTTGGCTCGAATCCGGTCACGCGCCAGGACGCGGGCCAGATTCATGGTGAGGGCGTACAGGGCGCTCTTGCTGGTGCCGTAGGCGAACAGGGACTCGCCGGGGCGGAAGGCATTGCACGAACCGATGTTGATGATGGAGCCGCCGCCGCGCAGCCGCATCAGCGGAATGGCCGCTTGCGCGCACAAGAATGCACCGCGGACGTTGACCTCGAAGATCTCGTCCCACAGTTCTGCCGTGGTCTCCTCGAGCAACGCTCTGGGGAAGACTCCGGCGTTGTTCACCAGGATGTCCAGTCCGCCGAACTCCTGCGTCGCACGGCCGCACAATTGCCGACAGTCTTCAGGGGAACGAGTGTCCGTCTGCTGGAACACTGCTTCGCCGCCCGTCGCCCGGATGCCCGCGACGACGATCTCGCCGCGCTCGCGGCGTCGGCCGCTCACGACCACTCGTGCCCCTTCCCGAGCGAATCCCTTGGCAATGCCTTCACCGATGCCGCTTGTTGAGCCGGTGACGATCGCCACCTTGCCGGAGAGTCTTCCTGCCATTCATGCACCTTTCTGGTACGCGCTACGGATCCTGGAGGGCCCCAACAGGAGGTTGGCTGTTGCCCCCCCATTTCCTCGCGCCGCCGGCCACCGCCGTGGGCGGCTGAAGTGTCCACGCACTTCGTGCTGAGCGACAGAAGGGCTGCGAGTGCGGCAGGCGAAACAGGAGAACGGTGGCAGTTCACGCGAGCTGACTAGACCGCGAAAGGAAGCAATGAGTGTCCGAGCACAACGAGATCCTGTTCCGGCCGGTGGAACCGGCGGACGTGGAGTTGATCTGCGAGATTGCCGTCAAGGCGTGGCAACCGATCTTCGCCAGCTATCGGCGGCTGCTGGGGGACGAGCTGTTCGAGGCGCTTCACACCGGCTGGGAAGCGAGAAAAGCCGACCAAGTGCGCCAGGCAGCGCTGCACCGCTCTGACTGCGTTTACGTCACCGAAGTAGACGGCGAGGTTGTCGGCTTCAGCACGTTCCACCTGGACGAAAAGACCCGCCTCGGTACCCTCGGCAACAACGCGGTCGACCCGAAGTGCCAGGCCCGTGGCGTGGGTTCGTTCCAGCACGAGCAAGCCATGGAGCGTATGCGCCAGCGTGGCATGCGCTTCGCGAAGGTGACGACGGGTCTGGACGAAGGGCACGCGCCGGCCCGGCGAAGCTATGAGAAGGTGGGATTTGACCGGTCAACACCGGACGTGACCTACTACAGGCATCTGTGAAGAGTAGTTGGCAGCGGGCGACCGCCGCGTCCGGGACCTGTCGCCCCGATCGGCCCTGCCGCCGAGTCGAAGGAGATCGCGTGATCGAACTGCAGAGAGTCGTCGAGGCGTTGGACCTCGGGGAACACCGCGAACTGCTGCGCCAAGAGTGGCAAGCATCGCAGGAGGTATTGCCTGTGGGCGGCTTGCCGTTTCTGCAGGCTGACGTGGCAGCTGACTCGTGCCGGACCGTCAGTCTCCCGGAGGAGGCCGTCGCACCGGTGCAGGAGGCCGCCCGCCGCCTCGACAGCGACGGCCCGCTGCAAGCCCTGGTCTGGCACGCGCACCGGGCGCTGTTCGCGGTAGCGAAACGCCCGGACCACTCGCCGTGGACGCGGCTTGAGGGGCAGCTTGGCGAGGCCGCGCCGTCGTTCTACCTGCTGGTCGCCCTGTCGGGGTTGCCCCGGGCGCGGGCCTTGCACGACGCCCGCGGCATCCCCGAGGAGGTGCGCTGCGACACCTACCTGGACATCGCTCTGTGGGCGCAGGAGTACCACGCGGAACACGGCGTGTGGGGGATCAGGGCAGGCTTGCTGGGATGGTTCATGAACCACCTCTGGGGAGAGCTGTACCGGATCGGCCGACTGCAGTACATGCTTCGACCGTTCCCCGGCCGACTCCTCGCCTTTCGCAACACCGGAACGGACGAGGTGGTCGCGCTGGCGGAAGACGGCCTCCAGTTCCGCCGCGACGGCCAGTGCGACGGAACGAACGACGTCTTCGACGAAGAGCCCTGGACCTCACGTTTGTCTGTGGACGAGCGCGGTGCACGTGGCAACCCCATTTCGCCCAAGGGACACGCCGTCCGCACCGAGGTGTTTCTGCCTGCCGACCACTGGGAGCAGGCCCTCGCGCGAGGCGACACCGTGCTGGACATGCACATCCCCGCCGCCGAGCCGATGGCGTATGACGCTTGCGGTGCGTCGATGCGGGCCGCGCCCGAGTTCTTTCGGGCCTACTTCCCGGAGATGCCGTTCAAGGCGTTCTCCTGCACCTCGTGGCTGCTGGACTCACAACTCCCCGCTCTGCTCCCGCCCTCCTCGAACCTGGTCCGGTTCATGCAGGAACTCTACCTGTGGCCGCGCCTCGGCAACGGCGAACAAACCTTCGAGCGAGTCTTCAGCGGCGTGCCGGCCGACCTGACGAAGGCGCCGCGCGACACGACTCTCCGGCGGGCGATTCTCGACCACGTGCTCGCCGGGGGGCAGATGCGCTCGGGCGGGATGTTCCTGTTGACCGGCGATCTGGATTGGGGACGGCAAGTCTACCTGACAGGGGCGCCGGCGTTGACGGCCATGGCATGATCGTTGCCCCGACGACTCCGCCCATACCACCTTGCGGAGAATCATCGCAGCGATCATGCTCGGACTCATCGCCCTTCTGCTGACAGCGCAGTCTGCCTTTGCAGCTAGCCCTCTCCCCGCCCCGCCCGGCACCCCCGCAGGACCTTCGGTCCACTCCACCAAAGCAGCACAGCCGGGCCCCTGTGCCTGCGACCCGGCTGCGCTCCAAGCGTGGCGCGAGCAGTCTCTGCCAACGCTTTCTGCCGACTCACCGATGGCGGTCCGAGAGTTGCCCGACAGGCTGAGCGAAGGCGACTCGCTGTGCGTTCACTGGGTCTGCCTTCCCACTGTGGTCACCGTCATCGCCTACGCCGCCGTGCTCCGCACTCCCTTGGGTGGGCTCTCCCGGGGCACACAACGAGTCGTTTTCGCACCCGGCACTCCAGCCGCGGGCGGTCACGTCTCCTGGCAAGTTCCTTGGCTCGACGGGTTGAGGGGCACGCTGGTGATTAAGGGCTACGCCGCCGAAGGCGCCCTCGCCCAGGTCATGCTACACCCCTTCCGTTTCCGCCCGCGAGAACTGCGAGACATGCCGGACGACGCCCTCTACGTGCACCTCACCGACCACAAACACCAGCGCCTGTATCTCCAGCGAGACGGCAAGCTTGTCTTCGCTGCGTTGTGTTCAGGAGGCAGCACCGGGCGCATGCGCGAGGAGCGCTACTGCGGGCGCGGCATCCACGATCACACTGGTTGGTTCACCGTGATCCAGAAAGATGCCCGGCACATCTCGACACTGAACCCTGAGTGGTACATGCCGCACTCCCTGCGTTTCTTCCGTGCACACCACATCCACGGCACCTCCCCGAACCAGTACCGCAAACTGGGCCGCCCGGCCTCCCATGGCTGCATTCGGCTCCACCGAACAGACGCGCGCACGCTCTTCTACAAGGTGAAGGTGGGCGAGAAGGTCTGCATTCAGTAGGCAGCCAGCGGAGGAAACGGGGCGCCTGAGGCGAATGGGCGGGAGCATGAGCGAACTCTCCATCTTCAGCTTCCCGACTGGCATTCGGTACGGCGTGGGTTCGCGCGCCGCGCTGGCCGAGTTCCGCGAAGAGCAGTCGGTGCGCCGGCCGCTGCTGGTCACCGACTCAGGGCTGATCGGCACGGACGCCTTTTCCCTCGTCGCAGAGCAGGTGCGCCACCTCTGGCCGGACGGCTTCACGGAATTCCTGGACGTCCACCCCAACCCGCTTGAGGACGATGTCGAACGCGGGCGCGCAGCCTACGTGAACGACCACTGCGACGGCGTCGTGGAGGTGGGTGGCGGGAGTGCCCTCGACGCGGCGAAGGTCATCCGCGCCCGGGTCGCGTTGCCGAACACGCCGCTGACGGAGATCCGCAGGGAGCAACTGCCCAGACGGCTCGCCCCATTCTGCGCCCTCCCCACCACGGCCGGCACTGGAAGCGAAGTCGGCCGCAGCAGCGTAATCACAGTGCCGGCGCTCGGCAGGAAGATCGTCATCGGCGGCCCCCCGCTACTGGCTGACATGGCTATTCTGGATCCAGAGCTGACGGTGGGGCTGCCGCCTCACCTGACAGCGGCGACCGGCATGGATGCCATGACCCACGCCATCGAGGCGTACGTCTGCCCAGTGTTCCACCCCATGTGCGATGCCATTGCGCTGGAGGCGATCTCGATCGTCTGCGCGGAATTGCCCAAAGCCTACACCAATGGCGCCGATCTTGACGCGCGGGGTTTGATGCAGCTCGCCGCAGCCATGGGCGCGGTGGCGTTTCAGAAGGACTTGGGCGTTGCGCACTCGCTGGCGCATCTGTTGTCCTCCGAGTTCGGCGTTCATCACGGGCTGGCCAACGCCCTCGTCTTACCTTCGACGATCCGGTTCAATGGCGAAACGGACGCGACCCAGTACACGAGGGTCGCCACCGCGCTCGGACTGGTACCCGGCGGCGGTCCGGCCGGACAGGTGGCGGCATTCCTCGACAACTTCAACCGCTCTCTCGGCATCACCCAACGGCTCCGAGACCTGGGCGTCCCGCGGGACGCCTTGCCCCTGCTGTCGGCCAAAGCCATGGAAGACGGCTGCCACCTCACCAACCCGCGCCGCTGTTCCCAGGCAGACATGCTCCGGCTGTACGAGGAGGTCTGGTAGGCGTGGACACCACCAAACAAACGGGGCAGCCCGACTGGCTCACCCCCGAGCAGATCGACACGGTCATCGTCGGCTTCCCGGATGCCTTCGGTCGCCTGTTGGGCAAACGGCTCACCGATGACCCCTTCGTCCGCCACGGCGTGGAGTCGGGCATGCACGCCTGCAACTACCTCATGACGGTGGACATCGAGATGGAGCCGCTGGCCGGCTTCGGGCTGGCGCGTTGGGACCAAGGCTACGGTGACTTTCACGCGTGCGTCGACCTGCGGACACTCCGCAGGCTGCCCTGGCTGGAAGGCACTGCGCTCGTCCTCTGCGATCTGTTCCACAAGGACGGCAGACCGGTCGAGGAGTCGCCTCGCCGCGTGTTGAGCCGGCAGGTGGACTTGCTGGCGCAGCGAGGTCTCCGGGCGCTCATGGGCTCCGAGCTGGAGTTCTTCCTGTTCCGGGAAACCTACTCCTCCGCGAGGCAGAAGGGCTACCGCGAGCTGGCACCGGCCGCCGACTACCTCGTGGACTACCACCTCCTGCAGCCTGCGCGGGACGAGGACGTACTCCGGCGGATCCGCAACGAGCTGACGGCCGCGGGCATCCCCATCGAGGGCAGCAAAGGCGAGTGGGGCAAGGGGCAGCACGAGGTCAATCTGCTGTACGCCGAGGCTCTTGAGACGGCTGATCGACACGTCCTCTTCAAGCTGGGGGCCAAAGACATCGCCGCCCAACAGGAGCGCGCGCTGACATTCATGGCCAAGTGGGCCGCCGACGAAGCAGGCAGCAGCTTCCACCTGCACATTAGCCTGTGGGACGCGAGCAGCGAGCGGAACCTGTTCTGGGACGACGCAAGGAAGGGCGGCAGCACGCCGTTCCGCCAGTTTTTCGGTGGGCTCATGAAGTACAGCCGCGAATTGAGCCTCTTCTTCGCGCCGACGGTCAACTCGTACAAGCGCTGTCAACCAGGCTCGTGGGCGCCCACCAAGTTGGTTTGGGCGCATGACAACCGTACCTGCGGTTTCCGGGTGATCGGCCGCGGCAACTCGTTCCGCGTCGAGAACCGCATGCCTGGGGCGGACGCCAACCTGTACCTCGCCATCGCCGCCACTTTGGTCGCCGGCATTCGCGGTGCCGACGAAGAGCTGGACTGCGGCGACGCCTACGCCGGCAATGCCTACACTGAGGAGTCGTTGCCCCGCTTGCCCGAGACGCTGGAGCAGGCAGCGAAGCTGCTTGATGGCAGTGCACTTGCGCGGGAAGCACTTGGCGCAGACGTAGTAGACTACTACGTCTGCGCGGCCCAGATGGAGGCCAGAGCCTTCCGCGAGGCGGTGACCGACTGGGAACGTAGCCGGTACTTCGAGCAGCTCTGAACTCCACACGATGAGCGAACAGCCCACCTCCTCAGGCGCACCAGCCACGCCGTTCTCTCTCGAAGGGAAGACGGCTCTGGTCACCGGTGGCGCCAAGCGCATTGGTCGGGCCCTCGCGCTGGCGCTTGCGGAGGCCGGAGCGAATGTCCTTGTCCACTACCGCTCGTCGGCGGGCGAGACCGCCGAAGTGTGCACCGAAGCGGAGGAGTTCGGCGTCTCCGCGAAGGCCGTCCAAGCAGACCTCTCGGCACCGAGAGACTGGGAGGCATTCATCGCCGACTGCCGCGTCTGGCGCGGGTCGCTGGACATCCTCGTCAACAACGCGTCCATTTACCCGTCCGACCAGTTGGGCGACTTCAACGAAGCCAGTTTCCTGGAGAACATGCGGGTTCACGCGTTGACGCCCGCTCTGCTGATCCGGGCGTTTGCCGCCGGCCTTGAGCGCGGCAGGATCGTCAACCTCTTGGACACCCGCATCCTCGGCGATGACCGGACACACCTCAGCTACCACCTGAGCAAGCGCACGCTGCATTCCCTGACGAAACTCGCGGCGCTGGAGTATGCCCCGCGGATCACCGTGAATGCCATTGCTCCCGGCCCGATCCTCCCGCCGCCCGGGGAGGGCGCGGAGTACATGGAACGCGCCAGAGGCTTCGTGCCGCTGAACCGGACCGGCACGCTCAAAGAGATCGCAGACGCCGTGCTATTCCTGCTTCGGAGTGACTTCATCACCGGCCAAGTCCTGTTCGTGGACGGTGGCCGGCACCTCTATGGGGGACCCTATGGATAGGATCTTCATCACAAACCTACTGGTCCGCGGAATCATCGGCATCAACCCCGAGGAGCGCGACAAGAAGCAGGATGTCATCGTCAACGTCACGCTCCACGCAGATCTGTCCGCAGTGCGCGCGAGCGACAACCTCGACGAGTCTATCGACTACAAGACGGTCGCCAAGAGCGTGATCGACCTCGTCGAGAGTTCGTCGTACTTCACGGTCGAGCGCTTGGCGGATCACATTGCTGACCTTTGTCTGGCGCACCCGCGCGTGCAGACCGCCGACGTGTCGGTTGAGAAGCCGGGGGCTCTGCGCTTCGCCGAGAGCGTCGGCGTGGCGGTCACGAAGCAGCGGGGCGAGTAGGCGGCGCGCATGGACTGCGAAGGGCCTGTTACGGTGTACCTCGGCGTCGGCTCCAACATCGACCCGGAGCGAAATGTGCCCCGCGCGCTGGAGTTGCTTCGCAGGGTCGTCACGGTAACCGGCGTATCGACGTTCTACCAAACGCTGCCCCTGGATCGCCCTGAGCAGGCGCCGTTCTACAACGGAGCGGTGCAGTGCCAGACGAACATCCCTCTGCCCGAACTCAAGCGCCGGGTGCTCCGCAAGATCGAGGCGGAACTGGGGCGCGTCCGGACCACCGACAAGCACGCTGCACGCCCGATCGACCTCGATGTCTTGCTCTACGGCGACGCGGTCACCTGCGACGAGGGCGGCCGCGTCCCGGACCCCGACATCGGTGCGCGCCCGTTTCTGGCAGTCCCGTTGCTTGAGCTTGCGCCCGACCTGGTCTTGCCCGACAGCAGGACGCCACTACAAGCCCTCGTCGCGCCCATGGACGCAACCGCCATGACGCCGCTACCGGAGTTTTCCGAACGGCTGGAACTGAAGGAGCCAACGTGAACCAGGAGAGAGTCCAGGAACTGATCCGCGAGCTACTGACCGAGATCGGCGAAGACCCCGACCGCGAAGGGCTGCTCGACACCCCCCAGCGCGTCGCCAAAGCCTGGGAGTACCTGACCTCGGGGTACCGGACCGATATCGACGAAGTGATCAATGGCGCGATCTTCACGCAAGACATTAACAACATGGTGATCGCGCGCAACATCGAGATCTACAGCCTCTGCGAGCACCACATGCTGCCATTCTTCGGCAAGTGTCACCTCGGCTACATCAGCCAAGGGAACGTTTTCGGCATCAGCAAACTGGCTCGGCTGGCGGATGCCTATTCGCGGAGACTGCAGATCCAAGAGCGTCTCACCGAGCAGATTGCCCGGGCCATCATGGACAATATCAACGCCGAGGGTGTGGGCGTCGTCGTCGAGTGTCACCACCTCTGCATGATGATGCGCGGAGTCGAGAAGCAGAACTCCATCATGACCACCTCCTCGATGCTGGGCAGCTTCCACAACGCAGAGGCAACCCGAAACGAGTTCCTGACACTCATCGGGCGACCGCCGGTGATGTAGGAGTTCGGCCGCAGTACTCCCCGCCGCCGAGTTCGCCCCGCACTGCTCGGCCTTGACGCCCGCCAGAGCCACCGATGAATCCCAGCACGTGATACAATTGCCTCCTCGTCGGAGGTGGTACTGTGAGTCCTGTTCTGGAGAGAGATGTGAACGCCGCTGTTAGGGCCGGTCTGTTCCCCAACCGGGAAGAAGCAGTGGCGGAGGCGATCAACGTTCTCTTTGCCGTGCGTCCGGCAGTGCGTCTGGAGACCGCGATAGAGCTGCTCAGAGAAGGAGAGGTATCCCTCTCCCGCGCAGCCGAAATGGCGGGAACCGACCGCATCACCTTTCGCAAGCTGCTCACCGACCGCGGCGTGCCGGTGGTGGTTGAGTGCGACGCCCCCGAAGTGCTGGACGCTGACATTGCCACCTTCTTTGGGGAGTGAGCAGTGGTTGTTGTTGACCTCAACATCCTCTCCACGTTTGCGCGCGTTGGGGAAGTCGAACTCCTTGGCAAGCTGTTCGCAGGCCAAGCGCTGTACGTGACGCCGGCTTGTCTGAGTGAAGCGCGAGGCGCCCTCGAGGTTGGATGCGGCTTCCTGGCCCTGGTCGTCGAGAAAGTCGAGCGAGGTGAGGGGCTCGATGTGGTTGCCCTTGACCGCGGCGAGCTGCTGCTCCTGCCTACCTTGCCCAACTCCCTTGGGGCCGGCGAACGCGAGTCACTTGCAGTCTGCTTGCGGCGGAGGGGCGTCAGGATGCTGACCAACGACAAGCGCGCCCGCAACTTCTGCCGGGAGAATGGACTTGCCCGGGCTCTTGCGCGCCCTATGGACACGCGGTCTCCGATCCAGACAGGGCGTCAGGGATCTTGTCGCAGAGATCGAGAGGCGCGAGGGGCTGGTGTTCAGGAGCCCAGAGAACATCTTCCGATAGCCCCCCCCCCGATCTGTTGCGCAGCTTCTCCCACGCCGACAGCGTCGCGCCGGCCACAGCGTTCGAGAGGACCCAGCATGGACGCATTCAGCTCAGTCACCAGACGGCGATTCCTGACCAAAGCAGCAACTGGCATCGGCGCCGGCTTGGCAGCTCCCTACATGATCCCGAGGAGCGTCCGCGGCGCCAACGACACTGTCGTGCTCGGGCACATCGGCGTGGGGAACCAGGGCAGCCAGCACCTGAGAGCGACTGCCGGGCAGACGGCGGCGGTGTGCGACGTGGATGGAGACCGACTTCGGGCGGCGCAGGGCAAGGTCGAAGCCAAGGGACGAAAGTGCCAGGCTTACGGAGACTTCCGCAAGCTGCTGGAACAGAAGGACGTCGACGCCGTCGTCATCACGACGCCTGATCACTGGCACGCTCTGCCGACGATCATGGCCTGCCAAGCGGGCAAGGACGTGTACGTCGAGAAGCCGATGACGCTGACTCTTGTCGAAGGGCAAAGGATGATCCAGGCTGCTCGGCGGCACAAGCGGATTGTGCAAGTTGGCTCGATGCAGCGGTCCATGGCGGGCTTCCGAGAAGCGTGCGAGCTGGTGCGCAACGGCCGCATCGGTGAGGTGAAGAAGGTCACCGTCGGCATCAGCGGCGTCAACTTCAAGGGACCCGCCGTGCCGGACTGCGACCCGCCCGCGGAGCTGGACTACGACCTCTGGCTCGGCCCTGCGCCGCTCAGACCCTACAACCCAAAGCATGTCCACTACAACTTCCGTTTCTACTGGGACTACTCCGGCGGCCAGATGACAAACTGGGGCGCACACCACGGCGACATCGCGCAGTGGGGGCTCGGAATGGACGAGAGCGGCCCCGTGGAGGTCGAGCCCAGCGCGAAGACCGAGTACAACCCGGACGGCTGGTATGAAGTGCCCAGCTACTTCCAGTGCACCTACCAGTACGCCAACGGCGTCGAGTTGGTCTGCGGGATGAAGCTGCCGGGCGGCACCACCTTCGAGGGTACCAAGGGCAAGGTGTTGGTCAACCGGGGCAGGCTGAAGACGGAGCCGGCCGACATTCTGGAGGACTACCGGAAGAATGGACTGAGACCGGACGAGACCCACCTCCGGAAGAGCAGCAGCCACTTTGGGAACTGGTTCGACTGCCTGAAGAGCCGGGAGCTGCCGATCTGCGACGTGGCCATTGGGCACCGTTCGGTGTCGCTCTGTCACTTGGGGAACATCGCCGTCCGCCTGAACCGCAAAGTCCGCTGGAACCCGGTGAAGGAGCAGATCATCGGGGACGAGGAAGCGGCGAAGTGGGTGACCCGAGCCTATCGGGCGCCATGGAAGCTGGACGTCGCGTAGCGGATAGGCGGCCGGTGCTCGGGTTGCGCAGGCGCTCCGTCACTTGACCGTCACGGTCGCCGTGGCCCTCTGCCCGCTCACCACGTCTGTTGCTGTCAGCTTCCACGGACCGGGCGGATCGTTCAGGGCCAGCGGGACCGACGCGGGTACTGGGTCCCCTCTCACCCACACCGTCAGTGTCAGTTCCTGCCGCTCTTTGCCCTCGGCGTCCGCAACCGTCACGCGGATGAGCTGCGGCGCCGGGCCGCTGGACCTCCTCCCGACGGCGAAAGCAAGCGCGCCGCCGCGGGTCACGTTGCCGTTGGCGGCGGACAGCGTCGGTCCCGGCAGCGACTGGGGCGACAGGCAGTAGACGCGAGCGCAGAGCGGGTCGAGGGGCACCGTGAGCTTGTCCGTCTCGCCCCGGTCGCGCTCCCCGCGTACATCGTAGACGTGCCGCTTGGCGCCGAGGTCGATGGTAGCGACCTCGGCTTCGTCAGCGGCATTCAGCAGACAGAGGTACTCAAGCCCGTCCGCGACGTAGCGCACCATTTCCACCTGCGACGGTTTGCCGCTCGCGAGCGCCAGCGGGTGCTTCGGCTTCACGCCTGCCCCCGCGAGCAGGTCGAGCACGATTGCCTTGAGCTGCTTCTCAGTCGGCGAGTGGAACCGGCGTTCCTGCTCGAAGTGGGTCAGGTCGAGGTTAAGCAAGAGCGCGCGGCCGTCGGCGCCAGCAGTCAGCACGGGGATTTCGCCCGCGGCTGCGTTCCCACGCGCCTTGGCCCCGGCGAGGACGACCTGGCTGGTGGCAACCGGCAGCTTGATTTCGGTACCGGCGGCCAGACCAGCAACTCCTTCGGTGAGCGTCACCGTCGGCTCCACTGCTTGCGCGGCGCCCTCCAAGCGGGCGCCGAACACGTCGTCCAATAGTCCCGGCGTCTGCGGGCGCCCCAACTCGTCGCGGATGCCGACCGGTCGGGTGGCAACGATTGCCCCACCCGCTTTCACGAACGCTCGCAACTCGTCGGTCTCCGCCTTCGACAGCGCCAACTCATATGGCAGGATGACGACCTTGAACTCGCCGTTCTTCAGAATGCCCTTGGCTACCTGATCGTAGGCGATGAACTCGTACTGCAAGCCGCAGTCCTCGATCAGCTTCACCCACGAGTCTCTGGCGGCGTTGAGCTTCTCTTCTTCGCCGGTCAGCGCACCGGCGATGATCGAGGGCATCGAGTAGTAGATCGCGACGCCGTCGTGCTGCCGCTTGGCGCCGCGAAGCAGCCGCCAGATTCCCCGCTTGAACGTCTCCAGGTGGGCTTGCGTGTCGCGGCCCGATTCCGTTCGACTGAAGTCACCGTAGAAGAATAGACCGGTGCACCATGCCGAGATGCCGCGCGTATCGTGGAGCAGGCACCACCACATGCGGTTCTCTGCGTTGGGGTCGGTGGCGCTGTAGCCGCTGAAGTAGGGCGACTGATCGGCGCCGCCATCGCGCTGGAACGATCGACGCATCTCGTTGGACCAGCTCGTGTTGTAACTGTGGTAGTAGCTGAACGCCTTCGACAGCTTCCACCAGTCCATGCCGTTGCCGGCTTCCGGGCTTTGCGTGCCGGACAGATCGCATCGAGCGTTCGGGTCCACGCCGCGGATGGTGTCCTGGATGAACCGGTAGCAGTCGGCCAACTGGTCGTTCATGTACATGCGGAACTCGAACCACGGTGCCGGGTTGTCCGCCTTCTGCGCCTCTTCACAGGTGAGTGGCACCACCTCGTCCCATTGCTTGTAGGCAGTGCTCCAGGCGGCGTTTAGGGCGTCGAGAGTCGCGTAGCGTTCCTTGAGCCACCGCCGGAAGTCGGCCAAGCTGGTGGGCGACCAGTCGTAGTCGTGGAAGCGGGTGTAGGAGGTGAGCGACATCTCGTCGCCCATGCAGTAGTCGTACGTGCCGCCCGCCGGCATGGTCCGCTGCGCCCGCTCGATCAGGCTCTTTCGCACCCCGTCCCGCCACTCGGGATCGACGAGCGAGGGGGTCCTCACGAGATACTGTTTGTCGCCCGTCTTGGCGTACTCCGCGGCCTTCTTCGCGAAGTCGGTGTCCATGAAGTCGGCCACGCCCTTGCCGAGGTACGACAGCAACCCCAACCACGAGTGGTTGATCCCCCAGAAGGCGTTGTCGCGCACCTTCCCGGTGTTCAACTCGGTGTCGCCCTCGAAGGACACGTCCACGCCGAAGTCTCGCACCAGACGGCTGTTGAAGTCGAACAG
>PEVN01000306.1:23322-23567 GCA_002779825.1 Armatimonadetes bacterium CG06_land_8_20_14_3_00_66_21
AATCAAGAGGCCCTGATCAACCAGCGGCATCGGAGCAAACACCGTTTCGGCCGACGTGTCGCCTGCAGCAACTGGCACTACCGCATGCCCCAATCGCCGACCGTACGTGTCGACCAGCAGAACGTCCGCCGTCAGTGCCTGAGGCGCGGGCGCCGACAGAGAGACCGTCACGTGGATCGGCTTGTCCGGCGTGAATGCGCGCGTCTCGACCGGACCGTCTTCCTGCCAGACGCCGTCCTTCGGCA
>PEVN01000157.1:0-9119 GCA_002779825.1 Armatimonadetes bacterium CG06_land_8_20_14_3_00_66_21
GGCGGCGGGAAGCGCCTTGACCTGCTCAGGCGGGAGCTGGCTGGCGTCCCGAAGTTGCATCGTGAGGACCAGCCGGGCGAGCATGTCGTCGAGCTTGATCGGCTGCTTTGGCGTGGGGACGACGCTGATCTCCGTGTCCGCCGCCAGCGCCTTGATCCGCGGTAGCAGGATCGTGTCGCCCGGCGGCAGGGCTTGTGCCGTCCGCGAGAGAACGGTGGAAACCAGACCGATCTCCTCCGGTGTCAGCTTCGCTCTGCCTTCTGTGTGCGCAAGTGCGGCGTCGAGGGCCTTCGAGGCATTCAGCAGCGGCGAAGGTGTCGCGCCTGCGGCGTAGCCTCCCTCGGAGTTCCGGTCGAGTATCCCATCGGCCCAGACGATCCCCATGGGCGCCAGCAGCGTGTTGGCGTTGTGGTCTTCGGTCAGCGTCTTCCCCGGGTTGAGCTGCAACCACCCCCACCCCAACTCGCCGACCAACAGCCCGCCGCCGCTGGCGACGAACTGGAAAAGCCGCGGCAGGTTGTCTCTCGGTACCTGGGACGGCGAGACGCACAGCACGTCCAGCCCGTCCAGTTGGCCCACCGCAACTTGTCGCGCGTTCAGCCCTCGTTTCACCAGCGCCTCCGCGAAGCCGTTGTGCCCGACCACGCCGACGCTCGGCGACTCCTTCCCTCCGGCTGCCCAGCGGGCAGCATTGGCCATCAGCCGACCGGTGTCGCCCAGGTCCAGCGTGCCGGCATCGAGGAAGCCATCCTTGCCGAACCCGACCACCCGGCCCTTGCCGAAGCGGGAAGCCACCACCAGTGGAAGCTGTCCGCCTTTTCTCCCGCCAACCACCACCGCGAACGCTGCGTCGCCAAACGCGCACACCGGACCGGGGAGTCCGGGGGCATCGACGATCTTCACGCCATCCAGGAGCACGGAGAGGTCGGTGCGTTCAGCGGCGCACGCGCCGGTAGAGAGGAATCCGCCCACCAGTGCCAGTGCCGTCACCGCCCCAACGAGTTGTGTCACTTGCTCGTCCTTTCGCCTTTGCGGCAGTTACCCGAAGCAGTCTGGCCCGCGCGGGAGTGCTTGTCAGCCGTCCAACCAGAGAGGGTTGGCCCGGGACTCACTCATACCGAATGTCGTCGAGGTAGAGGGTCAGCGGCTTCCCCGTTCCCTCGAGCACGCACATGAAGCCGGTCTTGATTCGGGTGAGGTCCTTGCCCGTCAGGTCGAGGGTGAACTGCCTCCACTCCACGCCGAGCTGCTCCACCACTTCAGCCTTTGCGGTGTCGCCGAACTTGGCGTCCCGACCAAGGATGCCGAAGCCGAACTTAGCCTTCTCGCCGCCGGTTGCGCCGCGGGCCCGGAAAGTCACCTTGGTCGCCCCGGTCAGGTCGTGCCCGCCCGCCAGCGATCCCCAGTCGTTGGGAGGGTCCTGCCAGACGATGCCGCCCCAGCCGTCAGTCGCCCGGTACTCGATCTTCGCGCACGTCCGGCCGGCGTCCACATTCTCTGTGCACTTCTCGTCCATTGCCAGGGCGCCGGTGTTGCCCATCCAGCCGGTGGGCACGTAGGGTGCGGGCGTCTGCGCGCCCTCTCCGAAGAGGATCAGCGGCAGGGCCGCCTTCGTCGCCTGCAGTCGCGGTTCCGGGCCGTTGACACGAAGGGGCACGTTCGCTACAGCGGCGCCGCCCTTGCCGTCGTAGGCATAGACGTAGAGCCGGTAGCTGCCACCGTCCTTCGGCAGCTTGACCTCGGCTTCCGCGTCGGTCGCGTGGACGATTGCTTCCGGGAGTAGTGCGGTGGCGGCTTGCGGATCGCCGCCAGTCTCATACTGCCCGGATTCGCGCCGGAGGACCCAGTGCACCTTCAGGGGGTCGTTCTCCGGATCGGTTGCCTGCACGGTAGCGCGCACCGTTTCGCCGGGATCAGCCTGTTCAGGTCCCGCCAGCTTCAGGTTCGCGAGCTGCGGACACCGGTTCGCCGGCGGCTTGCTCGACCACAGTTCGGTCATGGTGTCGACTGCCGCCGTCTTGCTCCCGTCCGGCAGGAGCATGCCAAACCACGTTGCCGTCGCTTCCTGTTTGCTCCCCCAGAGGAACGCGTACGAGCCGAGGCAAGCGCCCGGCTGCGAAGCGACGGCGTTCTCGTAGTGCTCGCGGTAGAGCTCGCCCTTCTGCGTGCTTGTCGGCTCCTCCGGCGCCCCCCAGGCTGTCTTGCCGACCTCCCACTGCCCGGGTGGACCGAACTCCGTTAGCAGGTACGGCTTGGTTCCGCCCGCTTCCTTGTAGCGCTGCGGCAGCGACGAAGCACCGGCGTAGGAGTTGATGCCGAGGAGGTCGAGGTGGGGGCAGAGCCGTTCGAAATTCCGAACCTTGTTGCCGCCGACTTCGGCGATGACGGTCATCGTCGGGTGGTCAGGGTCGAGGTCCTTCACCAGGGCGGCCAGGCTGTCGACAGCCGACCAGACTGCGGCGTTGTCGCCGCTGCCCTCCATCTCGTTTCCGAGCGCCCACAGCAACAACGCGGGGTGGTCTTTGTGCTTCAGGACGATCTCGCGCACCTGCTCGCGCTGCTGCGCAACCTGATCGGCGTTGCTGTAGTCGAACCCATGCCGCTCGTGCCCCAACCAGATCCCCGCCGCCACTGTCAGCCCCTGCGCGCTCGCGTCGTCCAGCTCCTTCCCCAAGTTGTCCGCTCCCCACGTGCGCACCGAGTTCCCCCCCGCCTGTGCGAGCAGCTCCTTGGGTCCGTCGCCGCCCGCGCCCTTGACGAAGTACGGCTTGCCGCCGCGCAGCAGTTGCCAACCGGCGTCTGCGTGGACGAGTTCCACCCGGGCAGCGCCCCGGGCGCCAGGAGGCTGTGCCAGAATCGGCCCCGCCGCCACGAGCACGGTGAGGGCAACCACGGCCGTGAAGGAGGTGAATGACGAGCTCAGCTGTCGCCGTTGTTCCGGTGTCACTTTGGCAGAACTCCTCGGTTGCGCGCGCGGTTTCGCCTCGGCACTCAGTATCCTCTGCTGTGGAACGGAGGGCAAGCCTGGGTGCGGGCCGGTGAGGGCGCGGAGCTGTCCCTGCGCTACACAGGCGACACCGGCCAACCTCCCCGGACACGGCGGCGGTCACGGCGTTCGTCCTGACGCGGGGACGGCCCTGGCTGGCGAACACGCTCTGGGGGTGGAGGTGATCGAGGGCATCGCGCCCGACTGAGGCGCGGCGGCAGACCTGTGGCATCCGCTCGGGGCGGGGAGGAACTTCGCCGCCCGGTCCGGTACACGTCTCGACCTACTGGTGGACGCCTTGCGCGACCGCTGCGGCTCAGATTGGCGCCGGAGGTGCGTCTGGCGGCCCGCCGCCTGCAACGAGCTGCACGGTGTCCACCTTCGTCTGGCCCGCGACGAGCGTCACCGTGACCGTATGCGCGTTGAACCCTGCCAGTGTCAGCGTGACTGTGTGGTCGCCCGAGGCCAAGCTGTTGAAGGTTGTGGGCGTCGTCCGCCCCGTTGCCTGGCCGTCAAGCGTAACGGCCGCGCCCGCAGGCGTTGAGGCGATCTGCCAGTTGCCCGTGCCGGTGGCCGGGGCGCCGCCCGGAGTTCCGCCGGTCGCGGCCGGGGAGCTGTCGCCTCTGTTGCCGAGCAGCAGAGCGGCCAAGCCGGCCGCGACGAGCAAGCCCACGATTGTCTTCGATCTGTTGGACCGCCGGGCACGCGCCACCTGGGTCCGTTCCACCTCAGCGGGAGTCGGCGGCGGAGGAGCAAACGCGAATCGTGCTCGGTCTGAGGCAGTAAGCGACTGGACTCCCTTGAGGTAGCGAATCCTGGCAATCGCCTCGGTCGTTCCGCACTCCACGACCTGCAGCGCACCGACATGGCGGGCGCCGCGGAACACCATCAACCAAGACCCTGGCGACAGGCGTTGGTCGCTCCCTCCGCCCAGGAACACGCGGCCCTTCTCGCCATACGCGCCAATTCCGAGTGAGTACGAGGCCGCCTCGGTCAGCCGTCTCACGGCTTCCCGGGAGGCGCCGTTCAGGGCCTCGCTGAACTTGCTCTCTACGCTAACCGGCGCCACACTGCTGACGCCGGCCACCTCGAAGTCCGCCACCACGGAGCCAGCGACAACATCCACCAGCCGCAGCGACACGAGCACCTCGGCGACGGATCGCGCCGCTGCCTGCGCCAGACTCACGTGAGGCGCCAGCACAACATCCGCGCCTAACTTCCCTGCCACGGACCGAAGCTGCTCGTCGGTCACGGAGGTCCACGTCCTGGCAGCGTCGACGCCTTCTGCGAGTGTGTCGCTCTCCAATAGCCGATATCGGTCCGTGGCGGTGAGAGCCACCCGCAGACCCTCATTCACCTGCGACAACACCGCGCCGCTGACGCCCGGGTCACCCGTGGCGGGGGCCAACATGACTGCCAGCGCCGCGGTCAAGTCTGCTGCGCGCGCGGGCAGGGGGCAGGTGCAGCAGACAAGGGCTACGGCCAGGCTGAGGGCGACCGGTCGGCGCAGGCGATCACGGACCAACGAGTGGAGAATCCCTTTGCTCACTATTGCATTCACTCCCAGGGAAGCGGGTATTGCGTGTCAGGTGTCGCGTGCCGGGTAAGTCGCAGTGCTCTCGCGCAGCGCACCGCCAAACCGGTGGTCGCGGCTACGCCAGGCGTCGCCGCTGATCCGGTTCCGGCTCAGCGACCCAGGCGGAGGGTCGAGAGGCCCTTGGCTACCCGGCCGTCGTCTGTGCGTGCAGTCACTTCCAGCAGGTACAGCCCGGTGGGTAGCGGCTTGCCGGCTTGGACCGGCACCCACGTTAGTCGGTTCACGCCACTACGCCCCTGGCGGCCAGCGGTTGACTCACCGACAGTCCGGCCGGCCGGGCTGGCAACGCGCACGGAGACCTGAGCAGGCTGGCTCAACACATAGCTGATCTCGAGGGCGCCGCCGCGCGTCGGCGTCGCGACGATGCCGGTCAGGCGAAGCGAAGCCGCCCCATTTCGTTCAGCCCGAATCTCGAACCGGCGGGGCGCCCGGCGGTCGTTCCGGTAGGTGTGGCCGGAGGAGGTGCGCATGTACGTCTGCTCACCCGTCTCAGTATCAACGAGGAACAGGCGCACCTCACGCGGAACGGCGGAGAGGTCGGGCCAGGCGAGGACGACGTTCTCCTGATCGAGATTGCTGTCTACCGAAAAGCGCCACCTCGTCTGGTCAGCCCGGCTCACGGGCAGTATCGCCGACGCGTACGTGGCGGCCGCCTCAGCCCGGCCGGTGGGCTCGAACCGAACGTCGACATACTCCTTCGCCGCAGCCGGCGGTGGGTTGGGCAACTGCCGCGTTGCGGCGCCAACGCCGAAGTAGTTGTAGTCATCGCAAACCCGACCGGCTTGAGCGGTCAGCCGAACCAGCCAGCCGCCGTCGTCCGCCGACGGAGCAGCCGCCACTCGGGTGAGACCAGCGTCGGCCCGCGTCGCCTGCTTTGAGGAGCGTCGCCAAACCCAGGTGACATCACGCAAGGTGCGCACCCACATGCCAGCACCGGCTGGCATGGCGGCAAGCGCGCCCGGATAGGTGAGCGAATAGAGTTGGTAGCCCTGCATATTGGGCCGGGCCGGATCCACCAGCGGGTAGCCCCAGAGGGAGTCGTGCACGAGCAGGGCGCCTGCTGGCGAGCCAAGGGCCACGTTGGTGGCCGAGTCGGCGCCGCGCGCGCGCACTCGCTGGTCGGCCAGCGAGACGGTCTCCAGGAAGGGGTTCGAGAGCATGTTCCAGCCCTGATAGGCGGCGGTGCCGAGAAGCGCATCGATGGGCGCGTCCGTGTCGTCGGGCGGCCGCACGGCGAAGTTCACCAAGTCCTCGCCGACACGCCAATAGCCCCGGCCGCGCTCCAATGCACCGGAAAAGGTCGGGCTTGGTGTCTCAAACGCCGTGAGGTACTCATACTTGAGGGTGCCCGCACTAAACTCCCGCGCCGGGTTCCAGCGAACAAGGTAGGCGGGTCCTTCAGCAATTCCCGCGGTGAGCGGGTAGACCCCGTCCGAACTCACGCCGAACAGGCGCACGCCCTTTCCGAGCGTGACCGTTACTGGCGGAGGAAGCGTTGCGTTGCGCAAGCGCGGGACGACGCCCGCACGCACGATCCACCCCGCCGACTGCGTGAGCCCGCCAACGCCGCCTTCGACGGCACCGGTCACTCTGCGCTGCGTGCCCGCAGCCGAACCGCCGCCGCCGGTGACGTCTTCTGCGTCGATCCGAGTTTTCGTTCCTTGGGCGGTCAGGCCCACTGTGCAGCTCCCCAGCCAGACAGCCTGCGCCAGTCCAGCCACTACGAGCACGCGACCGGTCCCGACTCTCAGGTGGCGATCAGTTGATTTGTAGATAGCGGCACCTCCTCTCATGGGAGGCGTGTTGCGTCGCGCGCTGCCGTGTCTCGCCAACGTAAGACGCCGCACGCCGGTGCTACTTGAGCGTCACCAGGACTTCGATGACACCTTCGCCGGACTCCAGATTGCCAAAGGCTTTCCCCACCACAGCGCCGATCATCCGCAGCTTGTCCGTAGCTTTCATGGCGTGTCCCGGCATGCTGCTGGTGACCAGCAAGTCGCCTCGATGGATGGGGCCGTTCTCGGCGGTCACTTTGCACGGCACAATGCCGGTGATGGCCAGCGGGATCTCATCGTTGATCGCGGTCTCATACTGGTGGCTGCGGCCGATCAGGCAGGGCTTGGTGGAGTGGATGCCGGCGACGGCTGTCGAGTACGGCGCCGTGGACTTGCGGATCGCGCGGTCGCGGTCCTCGCTCACTACCATCACGTCGCCCGGCTCGCAGGCAGCACTCTCGTTCGCGGAGACGAACTCCGCGAAGTCAGCCCCGCCGCCGATGAACGCGCCATCGCAGGTCACCTGGCCGGCCGCGGACACCCGGAACCGCGGATCAGCGCCGACATACGCGACGAGCAGGTCCGCAGCGCCCGCGCCGTAGAAAAGACCGGCGACGCCCGAGCCGTTGGCTACGCCCCGAATGGCCGCCCCCGTGCCGTTGTTGGTGGCGCTGACGAAGGCCCCCGTATCGGAACCGGACAGCGCCAGCGGGCCGACGACGTTCAGGATCGGATTCAGGGCGGTGCCGCCGTTGCTCAGACCGGTGCCGGCTGTCACACTCGCGACCCCGTCATCGGTCCCGTCGGCAAAGCCGGCGGGAACGCCCGTCAGGTTGTTCCAGTGCAGTTGCCCGCCGCCCCCGCTGGTATTCAGCTCGGTCTCGGTGTAGTAACGGCTGTCGTGGTCGCCGGCGGTCTTGTGCGTGTCCAACTCCGCCTGGGTCGCCACGTCAAACGAGAGGTCGCCGGTCAGAATAGTCGCGTCGACGATGTGCGCGCTGGTGACGGCATCGTTGGCCAACTGCGTACCGGTGACAGCGTTGTTGGCGAGCTTGAGGGTGGTGACCGCGCCGTCCGCCAACTCCAGCGTACCGACTGCGTTGCTGGCCAGTTCGGCGTTGGTCACGGAATCATCGGCGAGCTTGGCGGCCGTGATCGTGTCCGTCGCGATCTTCACGCCGGTAACCGAGCTGTCGGCAAGCTGCGTGGTGCCCACGGAGTTCGCGCCGAGTTCGTTGGAGGTGATCGTCCCGCTGGCAATGTCTGTCGCCTGGATCGTGCGGTCCTGGATCTTGGCGCTGGTGAGTGTGTTGTCCTGCAGGTCCGCCGCTTGGAGTGAGCCGTCCAGCACCTCGTTGCTGGCGACGGCGCCGGTGGCAATCTTCGCCTCCGTCACCGCGTCCGCGTCGATCTTGGCTGTGGTCACAGCCAGGTTGGCGAGATCCGCCGTCGCGATGGTCGAATCCACAATCTTCGCCGTGGTGACGCTGTTGTCTGCCAACTGCGTCGTGCCGACGCCACCGGCCAGGATCGAGACCGTCACGTCGCCGGACAGCCCACCGCCGTCAAGGCCGGTGCCCACGTTCACCGACGTGATATCCCCTTGCGCCAAGCTGCCTGACAGCTTGGCCGCAGTGATCGTGCCGTCAGCGATATCGGCGGTAATGATGGTCCCATCGACGATCTTGGAGCTTGTCACGGAGTCTTCTGCGAGCTTGGCGTTGGTGACGCCCAGGTTCGCAAGGGCCACGCTCACGTCGCCCGAGGCGCCGCCGCCGGTGAGGCCGTCGGTGGCTGTGACTCCGGTGATATCGCCGGTGCCCAGTCCGCCTGCGAGTTTTGCCGCGGTGATGGTCCCGTCCGCGATGTCGGCGGCGACAATGGTGGCGTCGACGATCCGCGAGCTGGTGACGGCATTATCTGCGAGCTTGCCCAGCGTGACCGCGGCATCGGCAATCTTGTTGGTCGTGATCGAGGTGTCCGCGATCTTCGCCGAGGTGACCGCGCCATCGTCGAGTTTGGCGTTGGTGACGGCTCCGGTCGCGAGCTTGACCGCGCTGACTCCGCCGTCCGCCAGGGAAACGGTCACGTCGCCGGAGAGACCGCCGCCAGTCAGGCCGGCGCCGGCTGCCACGCCGGTGATGTCGCCAGCGCCGATCCCGGCAGCCAGCTTGTCCGCCGTGATGGTGGCGTCGGCGAGGTCGGTGCCGAGGATGCTGCCATCTTGGATGCGCGTGCTGGTCACGGCGTTGTCTGCGAGCTTGCCGACGGTCACTGACCCATCAGCGATCTTGCTGGCGGTCACCGAGCTGTCCAGGATCTTCAGCCCCGTCACCGCGCCATCGGCCAGCTTGGAGCTGGTCACTGCGCCCGTCGCCAAGTGAGCGGTGTTCACGCCGCCATCGGGGATGTAAACCGTGACGTCGCCTGTCAGCCCGCCGCCGGCAAGGCCGGTGCCGGCAGTCACGCCGGTGATGTCGCCGTTTGCCAGGCCGACAGCCAGCTTCTCGGAGGTGACCGAGCCGTTTGCCAGGTCCGCCGTGAGGATGGTGCCGTCGAAGATCCGCGAGCTAGTCACTGCGCCGTCGGCGAGCTTCGGCCCGGTCACCGCGCCATCGGCGATTTTCGCCGTAGCCACGGCGCCGTCGAGAAGCTTGGTGCTGGTGATCGCGCTGTCGGCGACCTTGTCGGAGGTGATGGCGACATTGGCGACCTGGGCTGTCCCCACGCCAGCGTTGGCGAGGGACACGGTCACGTCACC
>PEVN01000498.1:0-23646 GCA_002779825.1 Armatimonadetes bacterium CG06_land_8_20_14_3_00_66_21
TTGTTCTGCGTGGTCGCCCAGTAGTCGGGGAAGTCGGCTTCGGTCCAGGTCTTCAGCGCGCGCTCATACCACTCGATGGCCGATTGCTTGCTGCCCGGCTTGAGACCCAGCGGGACCTCATCCCAGGCGTATCCCAGAGCAAACAGGACGTTCGGGTTGTCGGGGTCGAGGTCGCGGGCGTCCTGGAGCCGGGCGAGAGCGGCATCATACTGGCGGGAGTGGACCAATTCGTAGGCTTCGCTGACCGCCTCTTTGACTGCCCCACTGAGCCGCTCCAAAGACACGTCCAACGCCTGCTGGTAGGAGGCAATCGCGGAGGTGGACAGCGAACGAGTGGCCCCCACTGCTCCCATGTTCTCTCTGGCACGGCGCAACTCGGGGACGGTGGACAACGCTTCCAGGATCTCGACCACGAGCAGCACGTGTCGTTTGCCGGGGCCGCCCAGGCGCCAGTGGTACCACGACCGGAACAGGCGCTCGGTCAGATCGTAGCGCTTTGTGCGGCGCGGCTGCGTCTGCGGGAGCGGCGCGGCGACGCCTCGGTCGCCCAGGCGGGAGAGCTGGGCGCGGACCTGGTCGGCGCTCAGACCAGTCTCCTTCGCCAGCTCGGCGGGTGTCAATGGACCGGGGCCCGACACCAGAGCATCGACGAGCTGGCGCTCGCGGTCGGGGAGCTGGTTGAGCCGGTCCTGGAAGTAGGGGGTCATGTCGTCCATGACGGCTTCCAGGTGCTCGACGACCTCCGTCGCGCGCTCCGGCTGGTGGGAGAGCACCTCGTGCGCCACGATGGCGAGGCGCGGGTAACCGCCGGTGATGTGCCAGAGCGCCTCCAGGCGGCGAGGGTTCTGTGACAGCCGGTCGGCAAGCCCCTCGGGTCCGTATCGGTCGGCGAACACCCGAATGAGCCGGCCCATCTCCTGCACGGTGAGCGGCGGAACCGAGAGCGACTCGAACAGGTGGAAGAACACCTCGCCCGACTTGGCGTGCTCCTTGAACACCGAGAGCGACCCGCCGACCACCAGCCCGAACGGCTCGTTCATCAGCGTGTCGCGCAGCGCTTTCTGCTCCTGGCGAGGGAGCACGCCTAAGACGCGATCCACGTTGTCCATGAGCAGGAGCAGCCGACGCCCCCGCGCAGCGAAGTCCTTCAGGAATGCCGCCGCGCGCGGGGCCGTCTCCTTGCCGCCCCCTTCGACCTCGGCAAGCACCTGAGGCAGACCGCCCGTGGCGTCGTCTCCTGCGTCGCGCATGGCCCGGAGCAGGCGCCGGTAGAACGTGCGCAAGTCGACCACGTCATGCAGCTCTTCCGGGAACAGCAGGGGAAGCCAAGCCTGCGACAGGGCGGAGTCGGTGAGGCAGCGGTGGTGAAGGATGGTCAGCAGGTGTGTCTTGCCAATGCCGCGCGGGCCGACAAGGACAAGATGCTGCGGGTGCGCCTCGTCCGCCTCGCGGCGCAGGTGGCTCTCGAGACGGTCCAGCAGGTCGCCCCGGCCGAGGGTGACCGCCTCCAGCTCCGTCGGGTCCACGCGCTGCGGGTTGTACTTGAACAGCGGCGAGGCACTCACGCGCTTGCCCCCAGGCGGCCGTGACGCTGCCACCAATCGCGCAGCACCTTGCTGGTGAACTCGAAGTTGCCAGCGGCGTTCTTGCCGATGTAGAGGTCCTCCTCCAGGAGGGCGAGGAGCTGCTCAGCGTCGGCATCCGTGGCTGCGGGGAGCATCCGGCGGATCACGGCCGTGAGCGATTCGGCGGCTGCCGGCCCACCGGTCAGGTGCGTGAGGATGTCGCGGGCGGGCGCCTGCCAGTCTGCTGGGTAGCAGTTGGCGGCGCGGGTGTAGTGCTCGAAGAAGCGTTTGCTGTCGGGTCCCAGCAGGTCGCCTTCGTAGAGGCGCTGCACGTCCGCCGCCGCCAGCTCGTCACCGGCTGCGTGCTCCACGATCCGGCTGGCGAAGAGCTGGAGGAAGTAGGGGATGGGTGTGCCGATGCAGCCGAGGATGGCGTCCAGCACCTCGCTGGAGGGGTAGAGGCCATTTGCCGCGAGGACCGTCCGAACCAGTTCCCGCCCGGCCGCCGGCGCCATCGGTGGCAATGGGAAGCGGTGGAAGGCGCCGAAGAACGCCTCGACGACGGGTTCCGGCAGCCCGTGCAGGAGAGAGCCGAGATTCGCGGAACCGGCGATGAGCAGGCGGTACGAGGCCTCCGGCGCGGCGACCTGCGTCAGCGCGCGGACGAGTGCCGCCGTTTGCTCCTCGTCGCCCGCTTCCCTCAAGTGCTCGATCACCCAGGCGAACTCGTCCATCAGCAGCAGGGCGGGCACTTGTCCGGCGGACAACGCGGCGAAGACCTCGTTCAGGTAGTTGGCCCACGTGCCTTCGTGCTCCCGGGCGAGTTCGCGCTCGGCCGCCTCGACTTCTCGGAACCCGGCATCCTTCAGGCACGGGCCGGCGGCCGCCAGCACTTCCGGGAAGTCCGTCAGCCAGGCCGTCCGGCGCAGTGCAACGACCACCTTCGCGACAAGCTCCGCGGGCGAGGTCGCGTCTTCCACGTCGGCCAACGCCGGCAGCCACGGGGCGGGCGGCTGGTCGGTCAAGGCATAGAGCAGACTCGACTTGCCGAACCGCCTCGGCGCGGTCAGCAGGACGTGCCCCTCGACGAGTGAGGCGGCAATCTCCTCCAGGGCGTTCTCGCGGTCGTGGAAGTTCGCGCCGCGGGCGATGGTGCCGACGGTGAGCCGGGGGCGGAGGTGGGGGGCGTCTTCGCGGAGTCGGCGACCAAGGCGCGCCACTGCCGCCTCGTTCACCGCGCCGGTCTGTGGGTCGCAGAAGTCCTCGATGTCGCAGACTCGTCCCGGCGGCACGCCCGGGCTGCCGAGCGCGGCGAGCTCGTGCTCCAAGTCGCGCGGGTCGAGCAGACCGTGGCTCGCGAACCGCCAGCCTGTGGGCATTGCGTCCACGAAGGCATCCTCCACGCCATTCCGCACCTCCGCATACCGGAGCGAGTCTGCCAAGTCGGGCAGCGTCACAACCAGCACCCGAGGTGCGTCCTCGCCAACGGGATCGGGTGGCTGCGCCACGAACAGGATTCCCTGGGTTCGTCTCATGCCTGCCCTCCTTCTCGCTCCCTGCGGAGTGCTTCGAGGAACTCATCGGCAACGTACAACAAGTCGCTCACCGCTTTCACGCGCAGCCGGAAGCGGTCGGGGATCGGCTCTCCCGTCCGCTCCGGTTCGTAGACAAGGTGGTGGTCTTTCTGGTCCCAGGCGTGCTCCAGCAGCGTCGCCACCTGCACCTCCATCTTCACCTTGCGGAACCGCTTGGACTCGAACACGAAGTAGTGGGCCCGCACGCCGCTGAGGCGGAGTCTGCGGCGCCGGTCTTCTTGCAGGGCGTCTTCGACCGGCAGCCGGACTTCCCAGATCCGATCCTCCGAGGAAACGATGTCGAAGTCCCGCAGAAGCGTTTGACTGGCGGCGAGTCGCTCCACCACCCGCTCCACGTCACCCAGGTAGTTGCACAGGATGCGGAACCGCACCAGGTCGTCGATCTCAGCGGCGAAGTTGCCGAGGGACAGCTCACCGGGCTTGCGGAGGATCTTCTCGACAATGCTGACGGGACTCTTGTGCTGGTGGTCGCGAGCGATGTCCGCAACCAGCCGGGAGGAGCCCTCGCCAAGCTCAGTCAGCTCGCGACGAGTGATGCCAAGCACCGCTTCCAAGCAGATCCTGTGGTTGCGCGTCACTTGACGCACATGCTCCGCGAAGGCGTCCATGTCCGCGAGGTCGTGCGTCGCGAGCCACTCGTCGATCTGTTCTGGGGTGATGTGCTGGGGCAAGTCGCGGCCTCGCCTGTAGTGTCGCGCCGCCCCATCAGAACGCAGCCGTTTCGCAACGCCATTGTTGCGAAACGCTCGCGTTGCGAAACAACGGCGTTTCGGTAAGTCTACCGCGCCGACCGGCAGGTGTCAACTCCGCCCGTACGCCCATGGCGGGGCAGCGCTGCTCAATCGACCACCGTCCCTCGCGCCTGCAGCTCCCGCCGCAACGCCGTGCCGTCCACCTGCCGCGGCGCGATTCCCTCCGCTGCACACCAGGCTGCCGCCAGACCGGCGGCTTCGCCCATGGCAGTGCAATTGCCGGTGACGCGGTAGGAGGCGTGCGCTTCATGGGTGCCGGAGATGCAGCGGCCGGCGGTGAGGAGCTGGTCGATCTGCCTGGGCACAAGGCTGCGGTACGGGACGTGATACGGCTGGATCCGTGGGCGTTTGCTGCGGTCGTCTTCGCCGGGAAACAGCGGGTGGATGTCGACCGGGAAGCTCACGAGGCAGATACCGTCGTCGTGCCGCCGACCTTCGAGCAGGTCGTCCAACGACACGACGTACTCGCCCATGACCCGGCGCGTCTCGCGGACACCAAGCTGCTCCGCTGTCGAGACCAAGCGCGCTTCGCTCAACTCCGGGACGTGGCGAAACAGCTCTGCGACCTGCATCGCCTCGCGGCGCGCGGCTCGGCATGCCTCGGAGAGCTGGCGCGCGTCGGTCGCGTCCATGCCGTACACGTGAACGAGCTGCGCGACAGCATCGCCCGGAGTTGGCAGGGGGATGATCCACGGGTGGGTGAATGGCGGCACCTCCGTGCCGAGTTGCCGGGCGGCTTCCTGCATGAGTCCGTAGAGGTGGTCCGGTCCTTGCTGCAGGAACCGGCAGTTGCTCAGCCGGAACATGAGCGTCTGCGGCTGCATGAGGCCGTCTTCGGGGCGGCCCTTCTCGAACGGCGCTCCCGCCCGGGCAGCGACGTCGCCATCGCCGGTGCAGTCGATGACCACCTTCGCCAGGACGGCGCCGTGACCCGATTTGCTCTCCACCACGATCCCGCGGATCTCTGAACCGTCGCCGCCCAGAACGGCGTCCGCGATCCACGAGTGGAGCAGCACGTCGACGCCAGCGGCTTCCAGCAGTTCGTCGAGCAGGAGCTTCATCGGCTCGATGTCGAAGCACGTCAGGAAGCCGGGCCGCACCGGATCGTCGCGCCACGCCTGCCGCTCGGCCAGCTTGCCGATGAGTTCCCGGATGATCCCGCCCTTGTTGGCGTGGTCGAACAGCGGGTTGACCAGCCCGGTCGTCCACAGCCCGCCGAGGCTGCCGTACCGTTCGACCAACACCGTCTTCGCCCCCGCGCGCGCGGCCGACAACGCGGCGCCCACACCCGCCGGACCGCCGCCGGCGACAACCACGTCGGCTTCTGCAATGACGGGGGTCTGCTTCACTGGCTCGGTGATCGTTTTCATAGCGCTTGCTCGAACTGTGGATTCGCAGCCCTTTGAGACCTTCCGCTCGCGCCCGCAGGGCGCGCGGCGTTTCGGGGCGGTCGGAGACCTGCCCCGAGCTAGTGCTTGCTCGCACCGTCCTGTCGTCTGTCATAGCCGAAACGCGCCCGCCGCAGATCCTCACTCACCACACCGCCGGCACATACGTGAAGTAGCCCCACAGGAACACCAGCAGCACGAGCCCGTACGCCCCCCAGAACGTCTGCTTGTTGGGGCGGCGCCAACCGCGCGTCTCATGCAGGCGATAGAGGAGAGACTGGAGCAGGACGGCAGGGAGGACTGCGATCAACGCCACTGCCACCACCTCCGGCAGCGACGCTTGGATCGCGCGCCCCTTCTCCTTCACGTCCGCCAGATGGTCGTAGACTTCTTCCGCTTGCTCAAGGCGTTTGAGCTGGCTGTCGGTCAGGTGCAGACCGGTTCCATCGGCAGTTGACTGCGCAGCCTTGATCTCGTCTTCGTCGAGAGCGCCATCGCCGGTGGAGTCGAACCGGCGGAGATCGATACCGGCGCCCTTCGAGGACTTGGTGGACCTGGGGCCAACGCCGAGTGCCCGCAGTTTGGCGCGGACCGCCTCCTGCTCGCGCTCGTTGAGTTGACGGTCCCCATCCTTATCGAAGCGCTCGAAGAGCAGCTTGCGCAGGCGCGCGGCTCTGTCCGCGTTCCCCTGCTGTGCCCAGCCGAACGAAACAGCGGCCAACGCGAACAACGGGACCCACCACCTGCGGTGGAGGACAAACCCGGAATCTGTAATCGCGGATCGCAAACGGCTCGCCCGAGGGCGCTCACTCCATCTCCAGGAAGCCCGTGGCCGGACAGAGCAGTGTCAGCTCGTGCGGACCGCCGGAGGTCTCGACGAGCACTTGGTCGCGCGCGGGCGCTTCGAGCCCGCCACGGCGGAGGTGCCTCTCGATGAAGGCGGGCAGCGCCCGCATGGCCGCCTCCAGTAGCTCCAGCTCACCGCAGAGCGGTCGGCGGAACACTGAGCCGGGCTCGACGCGCATAAACACCGGATACGCCTCCTTGCCGGCGACGGGCCACTTGTGCACGACCAGGTCGTGGTGGTCGTCCGGCGGCAGGTAGTCGACTGCGTCGAAGTTGACGTTTAAGGCGCGGGCGGACTCCAGTCGAGAGCCATCGTCGCTGTCAGCTCTGGCGTACAGCGCCCCCAAGTCTTCGAGCGTGTCGAAGAGGACCAGACCGTAGTTGATCCCTCCATTCCCCATCACAACCGCCACGCAGGAGCCTTCGGGCGCCAGTGCCGAGCGGATCTCGATGGGCAGGTCGTCGCCGATCCAGCGCCACGGTGCCCCGCGGTGGAAGTCTGCAGCGGCGCCAAAGGCTCTGTGCACTGCCGCCGCCGTAACCCCGGGCGTCCGCAGCAGCCCGGGGGGAGCGTCGTCCTCGCCCATCGCCTCCTCCATCTCGTCGACGACGTCCTCCACGTTTGGGAGCGACGACACCAGTTCCAGCTCGATTGCGAGCCGGTCGGAAACGGCGATGAGCTCCGCCAGCAAGGCGGCTTCGTCCACCCGCACCAGCGCCGGCCGCCGCGGGTGTCCCACCATCGGGCGCACGCACGACTTCAGGAGCGAGTGCGCGCAGTCTGCCATCGTTGGCGTGTCGGAAGGCACCTCGGCTCGGAGCAGCGGGCCGCCTTGCTCCTGCACGCAGACGATCATGTGCGCTCGAGTAGGCACCCCGTTCTCATCCTGGAACCACGCCTCCAGCTCACGGGTCGCCAACTCCCACACTTCGGCCGACCGCGGCAGGGCGGCGACCTGCCCCACCTCGGCAGACACTTCCTCTCCCAGACTGGTCATGTTCCGTCCGCAGCACTCGCAAAACGCCTTGCCGCTCCGGCAGACGCAAGGCTGGCTCCGCAGCAGCTCCAGCCCACTGGCGACGAGATCCGGATTGGCGCTGAAAAACGCCAGCACGCCGGGGTCTCCCTCGACTACCTTCTGCATGAGCGCAGAGAGCATCGCTTCGTTAATCTCTGCAGTCACGTCTCGGAGCGGCCCTTCGCGCGCGCGGCCCCCAACACCAGCGAGCTTCCCGGCACCAGCGAGCTTCCCGGCACCAAGCTTTCCGCCGGACGCCGGTCTGTTCACTCGTCGTTCTGGCATGCGTGTTTCTCCGTTTGTGGCGCCGGCTGGTTGCCAGGCGGCGCCCTTGGGTGACCTACTTGTGCCGCTGGTCGATAAACGTCACCACGCCGAACCGCTCGGGGTTGTGCGGGTTCGGGGTGGGCATGCCGGAGTTGCTCCACTGGCTCAGTCGGCGGTCGCCGAGACCGTCCCATCGGTTGAGGTTAAGCCGCCACGACGCGCCCGGCTTGGGAGGCACGTCCCTCTGCAGTTCCGCGAAGTTGGCGAAGGGCACGGCGACTTCCAGCGTCCAGCCGTCGTCCTTGTCGTCGCGCTTGTTGAGCGTCCCGCGGAGTTGCGTCTTCAGGTGCACCCCGGCGAAGTTCACCTGCTTCAGCAGCGTCACCGGGAAGGCCTGGAAGTAGTCGTAGAGCACCCCGCGGCAGTTCATCTCCATGCCGTAGTACATCTGCGACCGCGCCGGGTTCGGGTTGAGGAACAGCTCGACGCAATCGTCTTGGTAGGTCGGGTCGTCTCGCTGGGTGCACTCGGCCGTGAGGTCGGCATCTTCGCACTTGTACGCCCCATACAGGTTGGTCTCGTCCCACAGCAGCTTCGCCGTCGTGTTCTGTTTGGCGCCGGTCTGGTCTTCCCAGGGGAAGACGAACTCCACGCTCGGGGCCGTCGCCCAGTCGGGTTCGTCGAGTTTCCCGTCGACGGTGATCGCCCCGGTGGCGTGCTGGACCTCGTACGCGGACAGCGCCGCAAGCTCCGCCGAGCAGGGCGCAGTACTCTGAAGTAGAAGCACGATGAACGGCCACATGGCGCGTCCTCCTCACACAAACGGCATTCACCCCGCAGTCTCACACCTGACCCGGTCTGAGATTCCGGTGGCGGCCCCCTTGCGCTGCGACTCGGCCGGAGGGTCTCGCAACGCAACCGTTGTTCCCCGTGCGCCGCCGGTATCCTTTCGGGAGAACAGAAGGGGCCGCCCGCATTTGTGCGAACTCCGTCCCCACCCTTGACGACAAAGAGGCGACTCCCATGGCAGTCGTCCTACTCACAGTGCTCCACGCGCCGGCGGCATTTGCACAAGCACAGGCAGTGGTGTTCCTCGCCAGCGGCGTACCGCAACTCGTGCGTGAGGAAGGCGAGGCGTGGAAACGCGGCGACGGGTTCCTGGAGTGCGGCGGCGTCAACAACTACCTGTGGGCAGGGAAGTCGCTGGGCGCAGGCGACTTCCACGTCAAGGCGCGGCTGACAGTCAGCAACCTCGCGAAGAGCGCCGCCTCGTTCGTGCTCGATCGAGGCAGTCACTTCGGGTTCGAGGGCGGGCACGGGGAGGTGTTCGTAGAGGGGCCGGTCTTCGGGAAGTCGCGGGCGCTGGGCAAGATCGACCAGTTCGTCCAAGCCGGAAAGCCGTTCGCCCTCGAGGTGGTCCGCAGAGGGACCGACCTCACGGTTCTGATCGACGGCAAGCAAGTGCACACGCAGCAAGTCAGCACCGGTCCCTTGGGTATGTTTGGATTCCGACCGTGGAGGAGCACCATGAAGATCACCGAGTTCTCTGCCGAAGGCAACCTGGAGCCACTGCCGCCGCCGCGGTCGCAGCCGACGTCTTACTCCATTCCCATCCTCGACCTATCGAGCGAAGCTTGGCGACAGGTGGTCATCGCCCGCGGCACGGCTGACGTGTACCAAGGCCACCCGACGACATTGCTCATGCCCGACGGCAAGACCATGTTCGCCGTGTGGACCTACGACCACGGCGGCGCTTGTGGGCCGCTGAAGAAGAGCACCGACGGCGGACTGACCTGGGGCGACCTGCTCCCTGTGCCGGACAACTGGAAGTCGGTGCGCAACTGCCCCGCCATTCACCGGCTGGTCGACCCCGCCGGCGTTGCCCGGCTGTTCGTGTTCGCCGGCAACGGCGATCTGTATCAGTCGGTGTCCGAAGACGACGGTGCGAGCTGGTCGCCCATGGCGAAGAACGGGCTGCACTGCGTCGTCGTGCCGAGCACCATCGAGCCGCTCTCCGGCAACCGGTACCTGGCGCTCTATCACCAACGGAAGGCAATCTACCAGAGCGTCTCCAGCGACGGCGGGTTGACCTGGGAGTCGGAACGGGAGATCTGCCGGCTCGCCGGCACGTACCCGTGCGAGCCGGCGCTGATCCGCTCGCCCGACGGCAAACAGCTCGCCGCGCTCTGTCGCGAGAACAACCGCGTGCTCAACTCGCTGCTGATCACCAGCGATGACGAAGGCGAGACCTGGTCCGCGCCGCGCGAGCTGCCCGCCAGCTTGACGGGCGATCGTCACCTGCCCCGGTACGCACCCGACGGCCGGATCGTTTGCCCGTTCCGCGACATGGCAGACGGCAGCCCGACGAAGGGCGACTTTGTCGCGTGGGTCGGCACGTACGGCGAGATCGTCACCCTGCGTGAAGGCCAGTACCGCGTGCGCCTGCTGGACAGCCCCGTGAAAGTTGACCTCGGCTACCCCGGGCTGGAAGTGCTGCCCGACGGCACGCTGGCTGCCACCACCTACGCCGTACTCAAGCCGGGCGAGAAGAACTCCGTGGTGAGCGTGCGGTTCACTATGGCGGAGTTGGACGCCAAGGCGGCGCAGTTGCCCCAGCAGGAGGCGGTCTTCACCAGCGGCAAGGAAGGCTACCACACCTTCCGCATCCCGTCGTTGCTGGTCACGAAGAAGGGGACGGTGTTGGCCTTCTGTGAGGGCCGCAAGACCAGCGCCGACGACCATGGCGACCTCGACTTGGTGCTCAAGCGCAGCGCCGACGGCGGTAACACGTGGGGCCCGCTGCAGGTGGTGTACGAGGAAGGCGGCGCGGCGCCGGTCACCCTCGGCAACCCGTGTCCCGTGGTGGACCAGAATACCGGCACGATCTGGCTGACGTTCTGCCGGGATAACAAGGAGGTGCTGGTGACCAGCAGCATCGATGACGGGCTTACGTGGTCCAAGCCCGTGGACCTCACGAAGGAGGTCAAGTCGCCCGACTGGGGTTGGTACGCTACTGGGCCCGGCGTCGGCATCCAGCTACGGCACGGTCCGCACGCGGGTCGCCTCGTGATCCCGTGCGACCACAGAGAGAAGGACGACGGCGAGTGGATCATGCACTCCCACGTCTTCCTCAGCGACGACGCCGGCAAGACGTGGAGGCTCGGCGGCTCCGCCGACAAACACACCGACGAGTGCCAGGTCGTCGAGCTGACCGACGGCACGCTGCTGCTGAACATGCGCAACTACTGGGGCACCACCGGCAAGCAGCCGGAAAGAGGCAACCGCCGCGCGTTGGCACGGAGCAAAGACGGCGGCGCCACCTGGTCGGCGCTGCAGTTCGACGACACCCTCGTCGAGCCGATCTGCCAAGCCAGCCTGATCCGGCACGACACCGCGGACGGGAAGGTGCTGCTGCTGTTCTCCAACCCGGCAAACACCGGTCGCGTAGAACTGACCATCCGCGCCAGCCTCGACGAAGGCCGCACCTGGCCCCGCGCCCAAGTGCTCAACCACGGCCCGTCCGCCTACTCCTGCCTTGCCGTGCTACCCGACGGCCAGCTCGGCTGTCTGTATGAGCGCGGCGAGAAGAACGCGTCCGAGACGATCACGTTTGCGCGATGCGGGCTGGACTGGCTGGTCCCGACGCGAGATAGGTGAGGGTCGCCTGTTCTCGGCGTGCCAGAAACCGCGTCTCAACCGGAGTCGGGCTGCGTGCGGCCAACCCATCGCGGCTGCGCTGCGACCAAAGGCCTGTTGTGGACTGGTTTCCTAACCAGTCCACCGGGGTCCGGTCAGGAAACCGGACCACAACGAGATCCTCGCAGGAAGACAATACTCTGCCGGTCAGTAGTACAGACCGGCGGCCTCCGGTTCACCCGAGGCTCTGGTCAGCCCTTCACTCTGCCCAACACGTCAGCCCTGTCGCGGCGAGTGTTTCCGGTCGCTTCAGGACCTCCTCATACTCAAGGAACAGAGCCGGCACGGCCAGGGGGATCACCCAGCCGTCAGACACAAGCTTCAGGCAACGGTGTTCGGGGCAGCGATGGCTGCGGAGGCCTGCCCGAAGCATATTCGTGTCGAGGACGGCTCGCACTGGAAGGGAGGGAATGCTCACTGACCTCGAGGGTATACCCGCGAAGGTTAAGAACACACCGAAGTGGAAGTTCGCGGAACTTCCCCGGCAGGCGTGCAGCAGACGTAGGACAGAGGGGATTCTCCCAGACGGAGCCGAAGTCGCACCGGGACTTCGGTGTGTTCCCAACCTTCGCGGGTATACAATGGTGCTGCACTCGAACGGCGCGCGTAGTCAGACAGTGTCCCCGGAGACCGCACATGCCCACCCCCACTCGCAAGCTCCACCCCTTCGCCCTCACCGACGTGACCATCGATGACCCCTTCTGGACGCCGCGCCAGGAAGCCAACCGCGCGGTGTCGATCCCGCACATCCTGGCGATGTGCCGGCAGACTGGCCGCGTCGACGCATTCAAGCTCGACTGGAGGCCTGGCGACCCCAACCCGCCGCACATCTTCTGGGACTCCGATGTCGCCAAGTGGATCGAGGCGGCCGCCTACAGCTTGGCGACGCGTCCGGACAAGCGGCTGGAGGCAGAAGTCGACGAGATCATCGATTTGATCGTCGCCGCGCAGCAGACCGAGGGCTACCTCAATATCCACTTCACCGTGGTCGAGCCGGAGAAGCGCTGGGCGAACCTGCGCGACTGGCACGAGCTGTATTGTGCCGGGCACCTGATCGAGGCCGCCGTGGCGTACTGGCAGGCGACGGGGAAGCGGGCACTGCTGGACGCGGTCTGCCGGTACGCTGACTACATTGGCTCTGTCTTCGGGCGCGGCAAGGGGAAGAAGCGCGGCTTCCCCGGGCATGAAGAACTCGAGCTGGCGCTGGTCAAGCTCTTCCGTGCCACCGGCGAGCAGCGCTACCTCAAGCTCAGCAAGTTCTTCGTCGACGAACGCGGCCGCAAGCCGCACTACTACGACAAGGAGGCCAAGGAGCGCGGTGACGACCCGAAGACGTGGTGGGCGCGCGACTACTCGTACAACCAGTCGCACGTACCGGTGCGAGAGCAGGACGAGGCGCTCGGCCATTCCGTGCGCGCCATGTACCTCTACAGCGGCATGGCGGACGTAGCGGCGGAGACGGGCGACGAAGAGCTGCGAACGGCGTGCAAGCGGCTGTGGGCGAGCGCCGTTGAGCGGAAGATGTACGTCACCGGCGGCGTCGGCTCCGCGCATCAAGGCGAGAAGTTCACCGCCGACTACGACCTGCCCAACGAGTCGGCCTACGCCGAGACCTGCGCCGCCATCGGGCTGGTGTATTTCGCGCACCGGATGCTGCAGCTCGAAGCCGATGGCAAGTACGCCGACGTGCTGGAGCAAGCGCTCTATAACGGCGTCCTGTCGGGCGTCGGCGTGCGCGGCGACCGGTTCTTCTACGTCAACCCGTTGGCCTCGGCCGGCGGGCACCACCGGCAGGAGTTCTTCGGCTGCGCCTGCTGCCCGCCGAACCTCGCGCGGCTGATCGCCGAGTTGGGCAGCTACGTGTATGCGACCAGCGGCAACGCGCTCTACGTCAATCTCTACGTCGGCGGCGAGGGCGAGACGGAGGTTGCCGGCTGGCCGATGACGCTGCACCAGGAGACCTGCTACCCGTGGGAGGGCGCCGTCAAGCTCACCGTCGAGCTGGGGCAGCCGACCAAGTTCGATGTACGTCTTCGCCTGCCCGGCTGGTGCCGAGCCTTCTCGCTCGAAGTCAACGACGAACCGGTCGAGCCACGCCTCACCAAAGGCTACGCCAGTCTCAAGCGCGAGTGGCAGGACGGCGACGTGGTTGAGCTATGCCTGGACATGCCCGTCGAGCGAATCGTCGCGAATCCCGCTGTGGTTGAGGACGCAGGCAAGGTGGCGCTGCAACGCGGCCCGCTCGTCTACTGCCTGGAGCAGTGCGACCACTCGGGAGACGTGCGCGGCCTCGCGTTGCCGGACGACGCGGAATTGACGGCGCGGTTCGACACCAACCTGCTGGGCGGCGCGACGGTGATCGAGACCACGGGCTTGGCGCCCGCGGCCACGGGGTGGAAGGGCAACCTCTACCGGCCGCTGAGCGAGACCTCGGCGAAGCCGGTGAGGATCAAGGCCATTCCGTACTGCCTGTGGGACAACCGCGCACCGGGCGCGATGGCGGTGTGGCTGCCGCGGGGGTGAGAGTCGCACAGACCCCGGACGCCCGGACTTGTCCGGGACTGCTGCGGGTGCACGGTCGGGAGACTTGCGCACGGCGAGTAGACTCGCGGGTGACCTGCATGGTTGAGGGGTGGGCTGCCGTTGGTTGGGCTACAATCGGCGCCACCTGGGAGTTCCTTCGACTCCGACCTCGGCGGCGAAAGGAACGATGCGCTGGACAGCACAGGGGGGAGCGGTGCCGTTTGCCCAGGTGACCAGGCGCAGGAGCGCCGCCGACGAGTGTTGGCGCAGCGGAAGGGGACTGAACGTGCCTCGTATCTTCGACAACATCGATCAGCAACTTTTGCCCGCCCTGCGGGAGACCTGTGACCTCTCGGATCGGGCCGACTTCTGCGTCGGGTACTTCAACCTCCGTGGCTGGAAGCAGCTCCATGACTCGGTGGAGGAATGGTCGGGCGGGGAAGGGCATTGCTGCCGCCTGCTGGTGGGTATGCAGAAGCTGCCCCACGATCAGTTGCGGGCCGCCCTGCGACTGGCCAAGTCGGAGACCGGTATCGACAACAAGACGGCCATCGAGTTGAAGCGCCGGTTAGCCGCGGAGTTCCGTGAGCAGCTTGCCCTCGGCTTGCCCACGAACGAAGACGAGGCCGGACTGCGCCGCCTGGCTGCACAGATCAGGGCGCAGAAGGTCGTCATCAAGCTATTCTTGCGGTACCCGCTGCACGCCAAGCTCTACCTCCTCTTCCGGCCCGATCCCATCAGCCCCATCGTCGGCTACCTGGGCAGCAGCAACCTCACCCTTGCCGGGCTGTCCCAGCAGGGCGAGCTGAACGTCGACGTGCTCGATCACGACGCGTGCCAGAAGCTGGCCAAGTGGTTTGAGGACCGGTGGACCAATCGCCTGTGCATGGACATCTCGGCCGAGCTTGTGCAGGTCATCGAAGAGAGCTGGGCGCGCGAGGAAGCGCTGCCGCCGTACTACATCTACCTGAAGATGGCCTACCACCTCTCGCAGGAAGCACGCGCTGGGCTGAGTGAGTTCCGCATTCCCCGCGACTTCCGCGGCAAGCTGCTGGAGTTCCAGACTGCGGCGGTGCGGATCGCGGCGCACCACGTCAACAAGCGCGACGGTGTGCTCCTCGGCGACGTGGTGGGTCTCGGCAAGACGTTGATGGCGACAGCCCTGGCCCGCATCTTCGAGGACGATCACGGCTGGAGCACCCTCATCCTCTGCCCCAAGAACCTTGTGAAGATGTGGCAGGACCACGTGTACAGGTACGGACTGCGAGCGAGAGTGGTCTCGCTCAGTCAGGTAAACCGCGTGCTGCCCGAAGTGCCCGGTCGCTTCCGCTTGGTCGTCATCGACGAGAGCCACAACCTGCGCAACCGCGAGGGCACGCGGTACCGGGCGATTCGGGAGTTCCTCGCGCAGACGGATGCCAAGTGTGTGCTGCTCTCCGCCACGCCCTACAACAAGACCTATCTGGACCTGTCGAACCAGCTCCGGCTGTTCGTGCCGGAGGAGAAGGACCTCGGGATTCGCCCCGAGTCGCTGCTGCGAGAGTTGGGGCCGGTCGAGTTCAGCCGGAAGCACCAGTGCCAGCCCAACACGCTCGCCGGGTTTGAGAAGAGCCTCCACCCCGACGATTGGCGCGAACTCATGCGGCTCTATCTCGTTCGCCGAACGCGAAGCTTCATCAAGCAGAACTACGCGCTGGCCGACTGCCCGGCTTGCGGCAGAGCGGTGCAAGCTGTCGAGACGAAGTGCTCCTCTTGCGGCCGCGCGAAGACCGAGAGCGACCGCCGCTACTTGGTGTTCGAGGACGGCAGCCGCTCCCCCTTCCCCGACCGCGTGCCCAGGAGCGCCAAGTTCCCCCTCGACGACAGCGATCCCAACGACCAGTACGCCCGGCTCTACTCGGACGACATCGTCGACGCAATCAACGGTCTCGAGCTGCCTCGCTACGGACTCGGCAACTACGTCGACGAGTCGCCCACGCCGCCGCCGACCAAGGAAGAAGAGGAGACCCTCGCCGACCTGTCCCGGGCGGGCAAGCGACTCATGGGGTTCTGCCGGACCAACCTGTTCAAGCGGCTGGAGAGCAGCGGGCACGCCTTCCTGCTGTCGGTGCGCAGGCACCTCCTCCGCAACTACGTGTTCCTGCACGCCATTGACAGCGACCTGCCCCTCCCCCTGGGAACCCAAGACGCCGGTCTACTCGACGCCCGCGTGAACGACGGGGACGAGCAGCAGGGCGCGCAGGGCGGACTGTTCACCGACGACGAGGAAGACGAGTCTGCGAACCCGAGCGCGGAGCCGCAGAGGCTGGAGTCGGCAAAGGACTTCGAGCGGGAAGCTGCCACCATCTACGAGCGATACACCACCCAAGCCCAGCGGCGCTTCAAGTGGCTCCGTCCCTCCTTGTTCAAGAAGGATTTGGCCCGAGATCTCCGACGTGACTCGGAGACGCTCCTGAAGGTGCTGGCGAAGGCCGGCGAGTGGGATGCCTCCCAGGATGCCAAGCTGGAAGCACTGACCGACCTGCTTCTGCGAAAGCACGCCGGCGAGAAGGTGCTCCTCTTCAGTCAGTTCGCCGACACCATCGACTATCTCCACGCCGAGTTGGGCAAGCGGGGCATCGATCGGCTTGGGGCGGCGACGGGCAACACGGACGATCCGACTCAGCTCGCCTGGCGGTTCAGCCCGAAGAGCAACGAGAAGAAAGACAAGATCGGTCCCGAGCAGGAACTTCGGGTACTGGTCTCCACGGACGTGCTCAGCGAAGGGCAGAACCTGCAGGACGCGTACATCGTGGTCAACTACGACCTGCCCTGGGCGATCATCCGGCTGATTCAGCGAGCGGGTCGGGTGGACCGCATTGGGCAGCAGGCCGATAGGATCCTGTGCTACTCGTTCCTGCCGGCGGAGGGCGTGGAGCGGATCATCCGCCTCCGGGCGCGGGTCCGCGAACGCCTGCAGGAGAACCGCGAGGTCGTCGGCACCGATGAGGCGTTCTTCGACGACGACGGGGACGATCGGACCGTAGTGGACCTCTACAACGAGAAGTCCGGGATTCTCGACGGCGACGACGACTCGGAGGTCGATCTTGCCTCGTACGCCTACCAGATCTGGCAGAATGCCGTCGCCGAAGACCCGCGCCTCAAGCGGATTATCCCCGAGTTGCAGCCCGTGGTCTATTCGACGCGCCCCTACGAACCAGCGGAGCAACGGCCCGAGGGGGTGCTGCTCTACTTGCGCACGGCGGAGGGCACGGATGCGTTGGCGTGGATGAATATGGCCGGGCAAGCCGTGACCCAGTCGCAGTTTGAGATCCTGCGCGCCGCCGAGTGCGTGCCCGACACGCCGGCGCTGCCCCGACACGATTCGCATCACGAGTTGGTCGGTAAGGGGGTGGAGCACCTCTTCAAAGAGGAGAAACGTGTCGGCGGGCAGTTGGGCCGGCCGTCGGGAGCACGGTACCGGACCTACGTGCGCCTGAAGGACTACGCCGAAGCGATGAAGGGTTCCCTGTTCGACACCCAGGAGCTGTTCAAGACCTTGGAAGACCTCTACAACTACCCGCTGCGGCAGGCTGCCGTGGATACGCTCAACCGGCAACTTCGCAGCGGCATCTCCGATGAGGCGTTAGCCGAGTTGGTCATCGGTCTGCGTGACGAAGACCGCCTCTGCCTGATTCATGAAGAGGAAGCCGAGCGTGATCCCCAGATCATCTGTTCGTTGGGACTGCGACGGGAGGGCTGAGTTGTGGCAGTGAACCGGAACCGGGTGCGGGAGCTTCTCCGGGCATTCGACTTCTCAACGCTCTTCACCGAAGAGCTTGGCTGGGAGCACTACGCCGCCGTCCACGAGGTGAACGTTGGCGAGCACAAGTTCGCCCTGGAGGCGGTGGCAGAGAAGCGCGGGATGGTCGTCTTCACCTGCCGTAGCGCAGGTTGCCAACCTGCGAACCTCCCCGACTACAACCTCCGTAAGCGTCTCGACCGCGAGGTCGCCAAACTCCACCACGAGCACGTGCTCATCTTCGTGGACGAAGCCCAAACCGTCCAAGTCTGGCAGTGGGTCAGGCGCGAAGCCGGCAAGCCGGCGGCCTTCCGGGAGCACCGCTACGACAGCACGCAGTCTGGCGAGGGGCTGATCCAGAAGCTCGACTCCCTGGTCTTCGCGCTTGAGGAGGAAGAGCAGCTCACTCTCTTCGACGTGACCAGCCGGACCCGGTCGGGCTTTGACGTGGACCGCGTCACCCGGCGGTTCTACGACCGGTTCAAGGCAGAGCATGCGGCCTTCCTGAAGTTCCTGAAGGGCATCCCGGATGAAGAGCATCAGCGCTGGTACGCCTCCGTCATGCTCAACCGGTTGATGTTCATCTACTTCATCCAGAAGAAGGGCTTCCTGGACGGCGACGAGGGTTATCTCCGCCACAGACTCAACACCAGCAAACAGCAAGGCAAGGACCGGTACTTCCGCGGGTTCCTGTCGCCATTGTTCTTCGAGGGATTCGCGAAGAAGGCCGACCAGCGCTCTGCACAGACGAACCAGCTCTTGGGCAGCGTGCCCTACCTCAACGGTGGTCTGTTCCAGCCGCACGAGATCGAGAAGGCGCATGGCGACGACATCCAGATTGCGGATGCCGCCTTCGAGCGCCTCTACGGCTTCTTCGAGGAGTGGCACTGGCACCTGGACGACCGGCCGCTCCACAACGACAAGGAGATCAACCCCGACGTTCTCGGCTACATCTTCGAGAAGTACATCAACCAGAAACAGATGGGCGCGTACTACACCAAGGAAGACATCACCGAGTACATCAGCAAGAACACGGTCATTCCGTTCCTGTTGGACGCAGCACGCGAACGGTGCAAGGTGGCGTTTGACGGGGGCAGCCACCGGTCCGATCGGTCGGATCAGTCCGATCAGTCCGATGCCAACTCCACCGTCTGGCGCCTCCTGGCCGACAACCCCGACCGCTACCTCTACGACGCTGTGAAGTTGGGCGTGGTCGATGGCCGCGGCAACGTGCTCCCCGAGTCGGCACTGCCCGACTTCGTGCAGCGCGGCATGCACGACCCGAAGGAGCGCATGTTCGACAGGCGCTACAACCTGACGGAAGCCAACCTGTGCGACGACGCCGGGAATCGGCTAACACTGCCGACCGAAACGTGGCGGGAGTACGTCGAACGCCGCAAGCGCTGCCTGGAACTGCGCGGGAAGTTGGTCGCCGGCGAGGTGCGCGAGGTCAATGACCTGATCACCTACAACCTGAACCTCCGCCAGTTCGCGCAAGACGTCATTGAGAACTGCGAGGGGCCCGACTTGCTCCAGGCCGTGTGGAAGGCTGTGCAATCGGTGACGGTCCTCGACCCGACCTGTGGCTCCGGCGCGTTTCTGTTCGCTGCGCTGAACATCCTGGAAGCACTGTATGAAGCGTGCCTCGACCGGATGGAAGCCTTCCTGCGGGAGTGGGGCGACGAGGGCAGGAAGCGCCATCCGAACTACCACAAGGGCTTCACAGCCGTTCTCGACCGCGTGGCAAAGCACCCCAGCCGCCGCTACTTCATCTTCAAGTCCATCATGGTCAACAACCTCTACGGCGTCGACCTCATGGACGAGGCCGTGGAGATCTGCAAGCTGCGGCTGTTCCTGAAGCTGGTGGCCCAGGTGGACACCGCCGACCGCATCGAGCCTCTGCCCGACATCGACTTCAACATCCGGGCTGGGAACACGTTGGTGGGCTATGCGACCTACCAAGACGTGGAGAAAGCCGTCACGGGCTTCGCCCCCGCCAATGCGAAGGGCGACGAGCATGGGAAGTTCGACTTCGACGACGCGATGGGCAAGATCGAGGCGAAAGCGGAAGACGTGGAGGCCCACTTCGCCCTGTTCCGAGACCAGCAGACGGAGTTGGGCGGCGAGGTCACCCCAGCGGACAAGGAGCAGCTCCGCCAATCGCTCAAGGAGCTGGATGACGAACTGAACCGTTACCTGGCGACCGAGTACGGCGTAGCTGTTCCCCCCGCCCCAACGGGGCAGCATGACAGCCCCGGCAAGTTGTCCTTGACGGCGTCCAATCGCCCTTCGTCCCGAAGGGACGGCAGGAGAGTAGCCCAGGTTTTCAAACCTGGGGATCAGGACACAGCCAACCACCACCAAGTCCTGAAAGGACGACTGAACGCCAAACGCTCCGACGATCAGTCGTCCCTTCGGGACTCTGACGAGGTTGCCGCCGCCGAGGACCCAGGCATGAATGCGCTGGGCTACTGTCAAGCGTCCCTTCAGGACGGCAAGGACGGTGCTTACGCCAACTGGCTGACCTCCCACAAGCCCTTCCACTGGTTCGTTGAATTCCACCAGATCATGAAGGCCGGCGGGTTCGACGTGGTGATCGGGAACCCGCCGTATGTGGAAGCCCACAAGGTGCGCGGCTACTGGGCGCTGGGATTCCAGACGGGCCAATGCGGCAACCTGTATGCGCTCTGCGTTGAGCGCGGTGCGATCCTGCTTGCGGCCCACGGCCGCTTTGGGATGATCGTGCCCTTGAGTGGTTTCTCAACGGCACGGATGGACGCATATCAGGACCTCGTATGGGGCTCTGGGCGCCATCTCCATATCTCCTTCTTCAGTGGAGACGCGCACCCTTCGGTCCTCTTCGAGGGCGTGAACTACCGGCTGTGCATCGTGATCGCATCGCCTCGGGGAGCCGGGGCTCACTTGACGGCGTACACACGGTGGTATGCGTCAGAGCGGCCGTTTCTGTTTCCGCGCCTCAACTATGCGCAAAGTGACTTCCGCGAGGGTTTTCTGCGCTTCGCCAAACTCGGCTCCGCCGAGGCGTCACGGGTCCTGGCAAAGATGCGATCCGCTGGCGGCCCGCTCGGCTCTCGTGTGCTGCCTGGGGGCTCAGGTCACAGGATCAACTACCATCGGAGCCCGGTGTTCTGGATACGCTCTATGGACTTCGAGCCCCACTTCAGTTCTGCCACCAAGGCGCGGTCAACGGACCATCTGAAGGATCTCTGGTTTGCGTCAGAGGTGGACGCGAAGCGCTGTGGGGCCATCCTGAACAGCACTCTCTTCTACTTCTGGTTCACGGTGCAGGGGAACTGCCGCAATGTTGCTGGACCCGATATCGACGCATTCCCCATCGGCGACATGGACATGCCCGCACTGGCACCAGCGGAAGCCGTCTTTGGTCGGCTCATGGCGGATCTGAAGCACCATTCCAGGACGCGTGTCTACAACTACGCGCACTCCGGGAGGGTGGAGTACCAGGAGTTCTACCCGGACAGGTCGAAGCCAATCCTCGACCAAATCGACTGCCTCCTCGCCGAGCACTACGGCTTCACCGACGAGGAGTTGGACTTCATCATCAACTACGACCTCAAGTACCGGATGGGGCGGGGGGGCGGGGAAGACGAGTAAGGGCGATGGCCGATGAGCAGCGGAACCTGTGGCAGCCGACCGACTCCGAGCAGAGCGTTGCGGAGAAGTGCTTAGTGCACTTCGCGGAGAGGTACCGGTGCGGCTGCCGGAGGCACCCAACGGGGTCTCCCTGGCCGCAGAAGTACGACGATGCGAGCTACGCGTGCGTGCTGATCGCGGCGGAGCATGGTGCTTGGGTAACCCAGACCGGGCGAGAGGTGCTGCGGGCCTGCGCCGAGAGCACTCCGCGTGACGGTGCTTTCGCAGGGGCTGAGGTGCTCCCGTGGGAAGTCGCCCTGGAGCTATTGGACACCGAGGGGGAGTCGAGCCCCAGCCTGCACAAACTGGCAGAGAGCCTATCGCACGGCAAGTCGACTGTTCGTCCGTTCTTGCTCCAAACCGGCTGGCTTTGCCGATGGCGGTTACCACGGGCCATCGCGGTCCGAGCCCTCTTGCACAACGTCGCATTCGGCCATTTCTACTCGGACTGGTCCGTCGCCTTCTGCGCCAGTCTGTTCGCCACCGAAGAGGACTTCTGGTCTTTTGCCCAGGCATTTCAGCCTCACCTCGACTTCCCCACGCACTACCAGGACAACCTCACGAGACTCAGAGCCGAGCAGTGCCTTTCCCGAGGACGCGACCACTTCGCGGAACTGGAGCTGAGGATCCGACGGATGGTCGAAGTCCATGCGCTACGGTTGCGGCACGCGCGAAGTTAGCGGTATCATCGGAAGCGGCTACCCAGGAGGGCAGAACATGCCAACAGAATCGACACGCGACGAACGGCTCGACCTGATCCGGCAGATCGAGCAAGCCAGACAGTCAAAGGTCATCTGCTATCTCACGGGCGACAGGCAGGGCGCGCCAGGGGCCCAGATTGGCGAGGATGCGGTCCGCCCGATGTACGCCCATCTGCGTTCCCTTGCCGGCGAGATCGTGCCCAGGCTGGACCTGTTCCTGTACAGCCGAGGCGGCAGCGTTGAGGTCCCCTGGCGCATTGTTTCGATGTTCCGCGAGCACTGCGAAGAGTTCAACGTCCTCATCCCCTACAAGGCACATAGCGCCGCCACGCTCATTGCTCTGGGAGCAGACCAGATCGCCATGGGGCGGAAAGGCGAGTTGGGTCCTATAGACCCCAGCCTCAACCGTGTCGAACGCATGGAGCAGACGGTCATGCCGGACTCGGTGAGCGTCGAGGACGTCATGGCCTACATCGCCTTTCTCAAGGAGCGGGCCGGACTGGGTGACCAATCAGCGCTGGCAGGCGCTGTCGCCATTCTGGCCGAGAAGCTCAACCCTTGGGTGGTCGGGTCCATCTACCGGGCGCACTCGCACATTCGACTGGTGGCGCGGAAACTCCTTGGCGCCCGGCGCTCCCCCCATGACGAACAGGCGAACGACCTGATCGTCGAAGCGCTGTCCGAGAAGATGTACGCACATGGGCATGCCATTGGCCGTCACGAAGCGAAGGAAATCCGGCTGCAGGTGAACTTCCCCGACGCCTCGATAGAAGAACTCATGTGGCAGCTCTTCGAGCACTACGAGGCACTCCTCGCTTTGAACGACCCTCTGGACATCGATTCGGCCATCCCGGAGGGAGAAGAGGAACTCACCACGATGGCCACGTTGGCTTGCCTTGAGTCTCTGGCCCGCACTGACCTGTTCCGTGGCGATCTGCGGTTACGTCGTATTCGCCAGATGCCGCCACAGCTCAACCTAAACGTGAACCTGAACCTTGCGTTGCCACCCAACATAGCGCGCGACAAAGTGCCGCCCGCCCTACAGCAAGCCGTGCAGGAACTCCTGAACCAGGCGCAAGCCCAGATCACGCAGATGGTTCAGGCCGAGGTGCACAAGCAGGCCCCGGTGAAGGGAACGGAAGCAAGGCTGCTGCACGCTGGCTGGCAAGACGTGACCCACGAACACCCGTGACGGCTGCGGCTACGAAGGAGAGGACCAGCGAGCCGACGAAACGGTGAGAGTCGGGAACGCGAACTCGCCAGGTTCGCAGCCCTCTTCGGACGGACTGAAGACTACACTTTCCTGCGCAGCAACACTCAAGGCCGGCAGGAATTCCACCCGGACGCGCACATTGGTGACGGGCGTCTCGGTGTCGGGGTGAGCTAGCCCACCGGCGAACAGGGCGCGAATTGGTTGGGGTTCTGGCGGCATCAGCGATCATCTCACGTTTGGTAGGTTGCGCCCTTGCCCTTAGAGCGCGTCGGTAATCATATCATAGGATGGCGCAGATTGCTATGCCCGCGGCGGAAGCGCCTCAGTCCGCCCCCTTGAGCCCGGCTCTCCCTGCGCGGTTCCCCCAACCAACGACGCAACCTCGGTGGTCCGGATGATAGTCGACACAAACCACTCCTGCTACCCAGCCCGCTGCCGTGCTCGGCTCGGCCTTGGCGCGCCTGCAAGCCTTGCGGTAAGGGGCAGCCCGCACGTTCTGTGCGAATCGCTGACCGCCCTGCTCTGCTCCCGCCGCTGCCCCGGGGCGCTCATCCTCCAAGCGCACGACCTGGCACAGCAGTGGCGCGAGGCGGGCACACCGGTCGTTAGCGGCTTCCAGTCGCCGGTT
>PEVN01000498.1:23681-26577 GCA_002779825.1 Armatimonadetes bacterium CG06_land_8_20_14_3_00_66_21
GAGCGCGAGTGCTTGCGGGTGCTGCTGCGGGGAACCGGTCCCCTGGTCATGTGCCTGGCGCGCAAGCTGCTGACGCGAGTACCGGCGGAGTTGCGCGAGGCGATCAATGCGGACAGACTCGCGCTGGTGACACCATTCGTGGACGGCCCCCGTCGCCCGGACGCCCGGATGACAGCACACCGCAACCGGCTCGTCGCGGCGCTGGCGGAGCGCGTTGTCGTCATCCACGCCTCGCCCGGCGGGATGGTCGAGCGACTGTGCGGCGAGGCAGTGAACTGGGGCGTGCCCGTCGTCGCGCCGGATCACCCGGGGAACGAGCACCTGACAGCGTTGGGCGTGGAGTTGGCGGGGTAGGGTCACCACTCAGAGACCCAGTGGGTTTCAGGAGACAACGGAGCACACGGAGAGATCCTTGAGGCTCCCCTTGCCGTGCTTCGTGGTGGCCGTGGGGCGGCAGACCGGGCGATCTGTCACCCTGCACCAGGCTGCCGCGCCAGCGCCTCGATCCTCTCCGCCAGCGCCAGCCGCTTCTGGTCGTACGCGGCGAACTGCCATGGGACCGGCAGCTTGAACGGTCCCCGCCGCACTTCGTCGCCTCGCTCGTTGGCGCCCTCGTACTCCCAGTTGCCCTGCATGCTCATGTTGGTGCGGAGGTTCGACAGGTCGAGGTCGGCGAAGAGGCTGGCGAGCAACTGCTCTGCTTCCGCGGTCGGCACGCCCTTCGCCTTTGCCTCCTTGACCAGTTCGGTCAGCGTGTACCAGTACTTGTAGTCATCCACGCCCTCGCGGATCCCCTCGTAGCCAATGGACGGGCCGCCCGCTTCCTTGTCGGTCGTCGGGTAATAGAACTGCACGTCGCCGGCCACGTCGTCCTGTTCGCCGTAGGGGTCGCGCGCCCAGGAGTACGCCCAGTTGAGGAGGCCGTCGGCGTGGGTGGCGGCAATGTAGAATCCGTTGCTGAAGCGCATCGACTCGGGGTGGCAGCCGGTGGTGTCGAAGTTGTAGTAGAGGAGCTTCTTCCCGTCGGCGTGGAACTGGTTTACCATCGTCTCCCACACGGTGGGCGAGTACACCCGCTCGCGGTACAACAACGGCCCGTAGGCGTAGACCAGCATGTCGGTGAACGCGTAGGTCTGCTGGGCCCGCTCGGCGTCGACGTTAGGGCCGTCCATCTCGGTGAGGGCTTCGGCCTCCTTGAGGAGCTTGAGTTGGCGCAGCCCCTCCTCGAAGCGCTGCGTGTGGGCGAACACTTCGTCTTCGGGTTGGCAGTAGAGCGGCGGCCATTGGTTCAGCCGGCCATACCGGAGCACGGCCTTCACGAGCGCCTTGTAGGCGTCGGCGAACTTGTCGGACTGGAGGTCGCCGCCAGCGTGCTTGAGGGCGTAGTTCTTCACGTCGCCGCCCATCAGCCACACCAGCGGGGCGGGGAATCCCGCCTTCTGGTAGGCTGCGACGACTGTCGTTAGCGAAGCCCCCTCCAGGTCTGCGTGCACTACGTCGCCCTCGACCGAGTACTTCCCGCCCAAGGCACCGACGAAGCCCACGGTGGTCAGCCCATGCCGCCGCATGTCGGCATAGCGGGTCTCAAGGTCCGCGGTTCCGTTGGGCAGGTGGAGACCGTCGTACATGCCAAACCACTTGTCGGCCGGCTCTTTCAGGCGGAACGGGAAGACCCGCAGCGCAACAGGCACCGACTGCTCGCCAGTGCCGGCCGAGACCGTCACCGCCCCTCGGTACACCCCGCCCGGGGCGTCGTCCGGGACGTGGACGGTGATCCAGACTTGGCCGGAGTCGTTGGCGGCGACTGCCGCCGGCTTCGCGTCGAGAAACGTCGGCACGCTCATGCGGTCCTGTCGGCTGTAGTGCGACCGCTTGGACAGGTGGCGAACGTAGCGGACTTCGAGGCAGTCGGCTGGAATTGTGGCGCCGGCATCGCTCTTCAGGCCGCTGACCGCCGCCCGCAGTTCGGGCAGTTCCCGCGCGGCGTAGACGCCGAAGCTGAGCGGTTCGTACTCGCCCTGCGAGGCGAAAGGCCGGAGCTGCTTCAGCCGTTCGTCCAGTCCGGGGTTGTACTCGCGGCACAGGAGGTCGAGGGAGTTGCGCGCGAAGAGCAGGAACCCGCGCGACTGGTCTGCGGGGCTGAGCGACGGTTCGGGGCGCTCGGGTTCGTAACGGGTCGGGGGGAGGCCGTCGACCCGCTCAATGCGCACGTTGTCGAACCACACCGTCCCTGGCTCGCCGCCTTGGAAGCTGCACCAGAGCGCGAGCTTGATCGCCGCTCCTTGGTCGTTGTGCTTGAAGTAGCCGCCGCAGGTGACCCACTTCGTCTCCCCGGTAGCGACGATCATGTTGTAGTTTGCGTCGAGCCACTTGTCGGTGGCCGAGTACGAGGTGCAGCTTACCGTCGCCCGGGTGCCGGGCGTCGTCCGCAACTGCACAACCACCCGGTACGTGCCGCCTCCTTTGCCCACGGCCACCCGCTGCGAGAACAGCCCGATGTCTTCGTTGGTCTTGCACTCGATTCGCGCGCAGTCGGAGCCGGCGGGGCCGCCGGCCTGCTCCACTCCCCACACCGGGTTTCCGCGGTACTTCTCAGCCTGCCAGTCGTCGGGCAGGCCGTTGGCATCCTTGTCGGCAGCGAAGTCGCCGTTGAGGATCGGGGGCCCGCCGACCGTCTGGGGAGCGCAGTTCGGCGCGGCAAGGAGGCACGCAAGCAACACGCGTAGAATACTCATCGCAGAAGTCCTCCCGATCGGAGTGGCGGAGCAATCGCCGGCCATTCTATCACACGGAACTTGCGTCCCTCGCGAACGGAGAGATACCCGCGAAGGTTAAGAACACCCCGAAGTGGAAGTTCGCGGAACTTCCCCGGCAGGCGTGCAGCAGACGTAGAACA
>PEVN01000116.1 GCA_002779825.1 Armatimonadetes bacterium CG06_land_8_20_14_3_00_66_21
TCGGCTAAGCCTCACCTAACTGCCAGGATCATCCGGCACCTGGGCGCCGCAGAAGCCACTGAAGCGCGTCGCCCCAACGTCCGTTCCCAGTATGACATAGCGGTCGGGGCACCCGCAACCGAGCTGCCTCCGAGCAACTGGGCGCGCCGTGATCATTGGCCCCTGGCACCGCACGCGGTAGAATTCGACGTGGAGAACAGGCACCCACGGCCTGGTGGTGCAACCGGATGCGGATCTACCTCGATACGAGCGTCTTCAACCGTCCCTACGATGACCAGTCACAGGCTCGGGTCTGGTTGGAGACGCTTGCGCTGGGATTGATCCTTCAGATGGTTGAGGAGAAGAGTGTCGTGCTTGTCGTCTCCTCAGCACTCCGGTACGAGAACCGTCGCAACCCGTTCCCCCAACGCCAAGCGTGGGTGAACCGGTGCTGCGCGTTGGCTGCGAGCACCCAACTGGCAACAGAACCCGTGCGAGACCGAGCACAATACTTGGCCGCAGCCGGAGTCGACCCACTCGATGCCCTGCACGTTGCCTGCGCGGAGGTTGCTGGGTGCGCCTGTCTCGTTACCTGTGACGACCGTCTGGTGGCGAGAATGGGTGCTGTCCCAGACACAAACCTCAAGGTCCTGAACCCGCTCGACTTTCTGTTGTTGATGTCAGGAGACGGCAATGACGACCACGATTGTGCCCAACCGAGCAGTGTTTGAGGAAGCGAACAGCGTGCTTCTCGAGCATCTCAGCCCCTCCAAGGTGGCGCGCTTCTGGGCCGAAGTGTCCGCCGGAAGTGGCGACTATGTGGCCCTCAAGAGAAAGCTGTTCGCGGGGGAAACTGTCGATTCGTTGGTTGAGGCGGTCCGCGACTTCGAGAATGAGTCGGCCGCGTAGCACTGCTCACCCGAGCGGTCGAAAGCTGGGCAGACCGTCGTCTTCAACCCGGTGGGTCGCGCCGGGCCGTCTCCGGGCGTGGGCCGCAAGGGGCCCGTGGTTCCGCGTTCACGCGGACCGGAAGGGCCGTTCGGTCGCCGTCACGAACTACCCTCCTGCGCCCCGGCCTGGGACCACGCAACCGGCGCGAGGAGAATTCGCAATGACCACACAGACACCCATGATCGACTGCCACGTCCATCTGTCCGGCCTGGAGGGCATCCCGAGGCTGGAAGGACTCCGCACCCACGTCGGTCTCGACCGCATGAACCTCGTCTGCACTATGGGCCGCAACCACGTGAATGCAAACCCGGCGGCGTTCGTTGCGAAGGCGGAGCGCCCCGACCGGTTCTACGTCTTCGCCGGGCTGGACCATACGGCGTTCTTCTCCGCGAACGGACGCCGTTCGTCCGCGAACGGACGCCGTTCGTCCGCCGGCGAAGTCGCAGCGCCCTCGCTCGCCGAGCAGGTGGACCGACTGCGGGCGTTGGGGGCGGACGGGATCAAGATGATCGAGAACAAGCCCACCGCCCGCAAGCTGCTCGACGTCCCCGTCGACAGCGACTACTTCGCGGACTACTTCGCGCGCGTCGAAGAGACCGGGTTCCCCGTGCTCTGGCACGTCAACGACCCCGAGGAGTTCTGGATCCCCGAGTTGACGCCCTCCTGGGCGCGGGAGCGCGGGTGGGGCTACGACGAGACCTTCGTGGCGAAGGAGCAGCTCTACGCCGAAGTCGAGAACGTCTTGGCGCGCCACCCGAAGCTGAAGCTCCTCTTCGCCCACTTCTACTTCCTGTCGGCCGACCTGCCGCGGGCGGCGCGGCTGTTCGACCGGTTCGAGAACGTCCACCTCGACCTCGCTCCCGGCGTCGAGCTGCTCTACAACCTGTCGCAGGACGTGGAAGCGACGCGGGAGTTCTTCACCAAGTACGCCGACCGGATCGTCTTCGGCACGGATACCGCCTCCGGCAACTCGCCCCAGGAGGCGCAGATCCGCGCGGGCCTCGTGACGCGCTGGCTGGAGACCGACGACGAGTACCTCGTGCCCGACGAAGCGGACTTCCTGCTCGGCCCGCCCGAGGACGGCCTGATGCGGGGGCTGTCACTGCCTGCTGACGTGCTTGCGCGAATCTACCGGGGCAACTTCGAGCGACTCGCCGGCTCACGCCCAATACTGTTGGACCGAAGTCTTGCCGCCGAGGAGTGCGACCGCATTGCGGCCGAGATCGACGCCTTGGCGGGGCGACGCCTCGAGGACAACCACGCCCGCGCGGCGGCTCTGAGGCTGCGCGGGTAGGCGGGAACAGATCACGTCGCAGCCTCCGTCCGCGCCGTGCCCGTAGCAGCCTGCCAAATCTCGGAGGCACCCGTGTCTATTGGGTAGCGAGAAGGAATCCCGAGCGCGTGCGCCAAATACTACGGGCACAGAACACCCACAGCCGAGCCTGGCGTGGGCAAAGCTACTGTCGAGGAGGAGTTCACGTGAAGCGTCTGATCGGATTGGTGCTCGTGGGGCTGCTGAGTCTGGCGGTACTGCCCGGCTGCCCCAAGAAGGAGAAGCCCGCCCCGTCGGCGGCGGATGTGCAGAAGACGCAGGACTACATGAAGAAGATGCAGGACAAGCAGCAGGGCATGTACAAGATGAAGGGTCAGAAGGCGATGCCCGGCAGGTGATCGCAGTCGCTTTCCAGCAGACTGCCAGAGTCAAACGCAAGAGCGCCCCGCCAGCGCAGGCTGACGGGGCGCTCCGCGTTCGTGGTTCGATCAGGCGAACGGACCGGGGCCGCGCTTAATCCGGGACCTTCTGCCGGTACACCGCCAGCGCAGCGGTTGCATTTCGGCGCTGGCACTGCGACCAGCCGCCGGTGCCGCCGCCGCAAGCGTCGCCGGGGTTGTACTGAATCCAAAGCCAGTTGGGGTTAACGGTCTGCTCCGGCAGGTTCCACTTCACGTGCCCATCCAGATAGCCGTAGTTGGAGCCGCGGTTGTGGGGCGTCCAGAAGCAGTTGTTCCCGCCGTTGGGGTGGCACCAGATGTTGGTGTCCGCCCAGGTGCTCGGGCCGATGAGAATCTGCTCGGAGTGATTGCGGACCATCTTGATCTTGTTCCACCGAAATGCGCCCCAGTTGTTGCACCAGCGCGCGTTCATGCCGTAGCTTTTCGGGAGGTCCTTGCACTGGGCGCTGCTTTCGTCCCGCAGTCCCTCCAGACTGGGGCACTGGACGATCTGCGCGTTCCTCACGTACGGCTGGATCGCCACGCACCAAGTCACCCACTGGGGGTTCGGGCCGCAGTTTCCGCCGGGGGCTTCTATCGCCTTGCCCGGGCGCACATTGCAGATGCCCTCGTCGTAGTCGTCCGCGTACATCAGGAACGCCAGCATAATCTGCTTCTCGTTGCTGGAACAACTCGCCTGCCGTGCCTTCTCGCGCGCCTTCGCGAACACCGGGAACAGGATCGCCGCCAAGATGGCGATGATCGCGATCACCACCAGCAGCTCTATGAGGGTGAAGC
>PEVN01000094.1 GCA_002779825.1 Armatimonadetes bacterium CG06_land_8_20_14_3_00_66_21
CTCCGACCGCCCCGAAACGCTTGACCGGAAGGTCTCAAAGGGCTCTGGAGACCTGTCGGTCCGGGGAGCGGCGGGGTCAGGAGACCCTCGCCGAGCACGTCCGCGACGCCCAATGGCTCGTCGTCGCGCAGCACCCGGTGACCGAAGGGCTCTCCCGCAACCAGCCCCTGCCCCAGAGCTGCTACGACCACATCGAGCTGCCACCCGGTCCCCACGCCACCGTGTTGGCCCAAGCAGCCCAAAGCAAACGCCCCGTCCTCGTTTGCGGCCCCTCCGCCAAAGGCCGCTACGTCGCCTGTGGCCTCGCCCTTGGCCTGGGTGCCGACGACGAAGACGGGCCCCCGACCGGCCCGGAAGCTACGCTGCTGCTCAACGCCGTGCGCTGGTGCGGGCGAATCGGGGAGGGGTAGGGGCAGACTCGCGGACACCTTCATTGTCCCGCCGCCTGTTGGTCATGCCAAGGCGCCCTTCTCCCCCGGCCCCGCTGAATCCCTGTAGTTCCCTGCCCGCTGCGGTCGCCGGCAGGACTCTGACCGCCGGGGTCGAACTGACGTGGCGACCACGCCGAGTTGGTGAACGGGCGTGGCGGAAGGTGCGGCATGACCGGTCACTACATCGTCGTCGAAACCAAAGGACAGGCGGTCCTCAAACCGTTCGAGGTCCCCGAACCCAAAGCCGGGGAAGTGTTGCTGGAGAACGACTACACCGTGGTCAGCGCCGGCACCGAGCGGGCCAACCTGGTCGGGCTGCCGAACACTTCCGGCAAGTTCCCCTTCTACCCCGGCTACGGCGGGATTGGTCGCGTCCTCGCTCTCGGCGACGGCGTTGGGAACGTCGAGGTCGGCGAGCGTGCGCTGGCGCATTTCTCCGGGCACCGGTCGCATGCGATTCAACGGGCGGCAGGGATGACCGTGGTCCGAAACGACCGGATCGAGTCGCTCGACGCCGCGTTCATCGTGATCGCCGCGATGGGTCTGCAGGGAGTCCGCAAGCTCAAGCTCGAAGTCGGCGAGTCGGTAATGATCATCGGTCTCGGGTTGCTCGGAGTGTTTGCGGTGCAGTCGGCCTCGTTCAACGGCGCGATCCCCGTGATCGTCTCGGACTTCGACGCGAAGCGGCGCGAACTCGCGCTGACCCTCGGCGCGGACCACGCTTTCTCGCCGGACGAGCCGAACCTGTCTGAGAAGGTCAAGGAGCTGACCTGCGGTCGCGGCGCGGATGCCGTCGTCGAAGTCACCGGCGCGGCGGTGGCGCTGCAGCAGGCGTTGGACTGCGTACGTCGGGAAGGTCGCGTCGCTCTGCTCGGCTGCACCCGCGTCTCGGAGGCCCCGATCGACTTCTACAAGCACGTCCACCATCCCGGCGTGTCGCTGATCGGCGCGCACACGTTCGTTCGGCCGCAAGTCGAGTCGCGCCCCGGGTATTGGACCACGCAAGACGACTACCGCACGCTGCTGGCGTTTCTCGGTGCCGGCCGGCTGAAGGTCCGGTCTATTATCTCGGAGGTCGTCTCTCCGGTCACGGCGCCGGAAGTCTATCGTCGATTAGCGGAGGACCCACACCCGCCGCTCGGCATCGTCTTCGACTGGGGGGAACTGCGATGAGCCGGATCAAGATCGGGCAGATCGGCGTTGGGCACGAGCACGCCTCGGGGATCATGCGGGCGCTCCGCAATCTCCCGGATCACTACGAGGTCGTCGGCGTCGTCGAGGAGCCGGACCCCGGCTGGCGCGACGACAAGGCGTACGAAGAGGTGCCGCGGCTGACCGAAGCGCAGCTCTTCGACACGCCGGGTCTTCAGGCGGTCGCCGTCGAGACCAATATGCCGCTCCTGGCGGCTACCGCGATCCGCTGCATGGAGCGCGGGCTGCACGTCCACCTGGACAAACCAGGCGGCGAGACGCTCGAGCCCTTCCTGCGACTCATTGCCGGCTGCGAGGTCAAAGGGCTGGCGCTCCAACTCGGCTACATGTACCGCACCAATCCGGCGATCAAGCTCTGCTTCAAAGCCGTGCGCGCGGGCTGGCTCGGCGAGGTCTTCCAGCTCGATGCAGTGATGAGCCGGTTCGATGGCGACTCGTACCGCCGGTTCTTAGCTGAATACCGCGGCGGCGCAATGTACAACTTCGGCAGCCACCTGATCGACTTAGCGGTGGCACTGCTCGGCCGACCCGACCACGTTCACTCGTTCCAGAAGCAGACACGCGATGACGGTCTCAACGACAATGGGCTGGCTGTGCTGGAGTACCCGCGCGCGACGGCGACCATCCGCACGTCGGTCGTGGAGGTCGCCGGCATGAAGCGCCGCCGGCTGGTCGTCTGCGGCACCAAGGGCACAGCCGAAGTTTGTCCCCTGGAGCACCCGTGGAACCGCTACCAGCTCGATCCGCTGCACGTCCGGCTGACCCTCCTCGAAGACACACCGGAATACCCGGCCGGCACGCACCTCGTCGACGTGGGCGCGATGGACGGGCGCTATGAGGACCAGTTGATCGAGCTGGCCCAGGTGGTCCACGGCGAGCTCGAGAACCCGTATTCATACGAGCACGAGCTGTTGACGCAGGAAGTCCTCCTGGCCGCGGCCGGATACGCGCAGTGGGGCGGACGAGGGTCGTCGGGATCGGGAGAATAGACCCATGAAACTGCAGAGCAAAGTCGCCCTCGTGACCGGAGCAGCCGGCTACATCGGGTCCACCACGGCGCTGCGACTCGCCCGCGACGGAGCGACCGTGGCCGTCTGCGATGTCAACGGCGACCTGGCCCGGACCGTGGCCGACGGGATCATGTCGGCCGGCGGCAAGGCGCTGGCAGTCGAGACGGACGTCCGTAGCCCGGCAAGCATCGAAGCCATGGTGGCGCGCGTCCTCGAACAGCACAGCCGCCTCGACATCCTGGTCAACGTCGCGGGCGGCAGCGCTCGTGAACGAGCGTCCACGGTTCACGGCTCCGACGAGCAGGTCATCCGCGAGATCATCGACGTCAATCTGATGGGCGTGATCTTCTGTTGCCGGGCCGTGATCGGCCACATGTGCGCACAGCGCAGCGGGAAGATTGTGAGTGTGGCCTCTGCTGTTGCCATTCAGGGCCAGCCGGGCTTTGCCGACTACGCCGCCGCCAAGGCTGGCGTCATTGCCTTCTCGAAGACACTGGCGATGGAGGTCGGCCGCCACAACGTCCACGTGAACTGCGTCTCGCCAGGGCTGGTGCCTCGACCGGGCACGCCAGTCGAGGACATTCCCGGAACGAACTACCTTGGCAGGATCGCGTCACCGGAGACAGTCTCCAACCTCATCGCCTTCCTGGTCTCCGAGGAAGGCGATTTCGTCGTGGGACAGAACTATGTCGTCGACGGTGGCTGGAGCCTCGGTCTGAAGGGGCGACACTGAGGGCCGCAGCGAGGCCTTCTTCGCCGCGGGAGACACTTCCTGGAGCTGACCATGCACGCCATTCTGGTCGATGACCAACAGAGTCTGGTCTGGAGCGAGGTCCCCGATCCCGGCCCCCAGGCCGGCGAGATCGTGATGGACATCCACGCCACTGCGCTGAACCGCGCCGACCTGCTGCAGCGCGCCGGCCACTACCCACCTCCGCCCGGTTGGCCGGAATGGATGGGGCTCGAAGCGGCGGGCGTGGTGAGCTACGCAGCGGCTGATGGCCGCTGGCAGGTTGGGGACAGAGTCTGCGCGCTTTTGGGCGGGGGCGGGTACGCGGAACGGATCGCTGTGCCCGCAGAGCTGGTCCTCCCGGTGCCGGACGGACTGTCGATGGTGGAAGCCGCAGCCCTCCCCGAGGTGTTTGCCACCGCCTATCTGAACCTCTGCCTGGAAGGTGGGCTGCAGGCCGGGGAGACCGTGCTCATCCAGGCAGGGGCCAGCGGTCTGGGCACGGCCGCGATCCAGTTGGTCAAGACGCTCGGCGGGACGGTGGTGACAACCGTCGGCTCCGAGATGAAAGCCGAACTCGTGCGCAGCCTGGGCGCCGACATCGTGGTCAACCACCGCACTGAGAACTTGGGGGCCGTGCTGGACGAGCACCCAGTTGATATCGCGCTCGACTGCGTCGCCGGCCCCGACCTGGGCCGGTACCTGGAGAAGATGAACCGCGGCGGCCGCTGGATCGTGATCGCGACCCTCGGCGGCGACCGGACCGAACTCGACCTCGGTCGATTCTTCCGCTCGGGTCTGAAGCTGATCGGCAGCACGCTCCGCAACCGCCCACTCGAGACGAAGGCGGCGGTTCTCGCCGGCTTGGAGCGACTGCTCTGGCCGGCCCTCGCCGCCGGCACGGTGCGACCGGTGATCCACCGGACGTTGCCGCTAACCGACGCGGAGTCGGCGCACGCAATTCTCCAGCGCCGCGAGAACCTCGGAAAAGTCGTGCTGAAGACGGGAGAGTCCGACCCATGAGATTCCAAGACCGCATAGCAATTCTCAGCGGCGCCGCCTCCGGCATGGGGCTGCTGACTGCCCAGAGGCTGGCACAGGAGGGCGCTCGGGTCGTCCTCACCGACCTCCACCTGGAGGCTGTCACGGCGGCCGCAGCGGGAATCGTTGCGGAGGGCGGCGAGGCCGTCGGCGTGCAAGTCGATGTGCGCTGTTACGACCAAGTCAGCGCCGCGGTCGAGCTGGCGGTGAAGCGGTATGGCGCAGTCGATATCCTGGTCAACTCCGCCGGCGGCGCGTCCAGCCGCGTCTGCAGAAGCCCCGCGCCGTTCCACGAGCAGAATGTGGAAGTCATCGAGTGGGGGCTGGACGTGAATCTGAAGGGCGCGGTCCTGTTTGCCCGCGCCGTGTTGGGGCGGATGTTGGCGCAGGGCCGCGGGGTCATCCTCAGCCTCAGCTCGGTCGAAGGGGTGACCGGCTCCGCCTGCGTGGACTACGGCGCGGCGAAGACCGGGATCATCGGCATGACCAAGTCGCTGGCGCTGTGCGGCGCGCCGCACGGCGTCCGGGCCTGTTGTGTGTCGCCCGGACCGGTGCTCACTCGACCGGAGATGGCGAACATGAAGACCCGCCTCGGCCGAGCCGCCGAACCGGACGAAATCGTGAGCCTGATTCTCTACCTCTGCTCAGATGAGGCCGCGTTCATCACCGGCGCGAACTACGTCATCGACGGCGGCCGCAGTATCGGCGGGATGCAGTAGCCGGTCCGGCAGAGCTGGAGCCAACCAATGAGAGATACCTGGCAGGTCGCGATTGTCAACGACACCTCGAAGCCGTCCCTGGGAGGGCACGGGCTGCATGGCGCGTGCCACGGTCTGCCCGGCGTCGAGGTGGTGGCGCACGTCGACTCCAACCCCGAGAACTTGGCCGAGAGGCTCAGCCACACCGGCGCCCGACGGCACTACCCCACACTCGTGGCGATGCTGGAACACGAGTCGCCCGACCTCGTGGTGCTCTGCTCGCGGCACCCATACGACCACTTGCCGCAGATTCAGGCGGCGGCGGAAGCGGGTTGCCACGTCTACTGCGAGAAGCCGTTGGCGGTCACGCTCCCCGAAGCTGACCGGATCGTGGAGTTAGCGGAACAGCATGGGATCCTGATCTGCATGGCGCACCCCGCGCGGTACGCGCCGGAGTTCCGCGAGCTGAAGCGGCTGGTCGAGGCGGGCGCCATCGGCACCCCGCTGACCGTCTACGGCCGCGGCAAGAGCGATCACCGCGGCGGTGGCGAGGACTTGGTCGTCCTCGGCACGCACATTCTCGACTACCATACGTTTTTGTGCGGCGCGCCGGAGTGCCTTTGGGCCGACGTGACGGTCGACGGGCGACCGATCTCGCGGGGTGACCTGACACAGACGGTCGAACCGATCGGTCCTGCGGCGGGCGACTCGGTTTTCGCCTGCTACCGGTTCCCGGGCGACATCCGCGGAACCTTCGAAAGCCGCCGCGGCCTGGCGGCGCAGACGCCCGGCGTCATGCACATGGGGCTCACGGTCCGAGGCACCGAGGGTTCTCTCTCGCTGCGCTTCAACGACCCCGGACTGCCGGACGCGGGGCTGCGGCTGAGCCGGTTCCGGGGCTCGCCGGAAGACGAGTCCTCCTACGAGCCGGTGCCCGTCACCGAAGACCGCGTCGTCCCCGGCGCGGAGCCACTGGACTACTCGCTCTGCGGTCAGAGAGGTCTCCCGCGAGCGAGGCTCTTCTTGGACGCCAACCGGTTCGCCATGTGGGACCTGATGTGCGCGATTGAGGAGCAGCGCCAGCCCGTCTCCAACGTCTACACCGCCCGCTTGGTGGTAGAGATGATCCAGGCGATCTACGCCTCGCAGCTCACTGGGCGCGTAGTTCGTTTCCCACTGACCGACCGCGCGCATCCGCTGGGCGAGGGCGCGTGATTGGCGGCGGTGCGCGCCGTTCGGCGACCACGGTCTGCGCGTCTGCGTGGTTTTGGAGCGGAGGCGGAGGGGTGACGATCTCGTCGCCGGGCCGGCGACACGGTGGATCTGTGCGGCAAGCTCTGCTTCCCGGTTGGTGATGGTCGCACGGCAGTGGCGGGAGTAAGCCACACCAGGACCCAAGACCGCGCACACCATTCCGGCCAACCTGCGCCCCTCAGCGTTCCGGTACTCCACGGTTACCCCGTCGACAAGCACCCGGTGCCCTGCGCGGCCGGAGCGTCGGTCCTTCGCGTCGCGTGAGCTTGCGGAAGGCGTCGTCCAACGCCTCAGCAGGCAGCGTGGGGTTCAGCCCAGCAAGGGCGTCCTTCAGCCGCTGCTCCAAGACAATCTGCGAGTAGTCGCTCCGCTCGGCGAACAACTCCCCCGGCGCAATCTCCGCACCCTTATTGATTGACCAGCCGGCATCTCCGAGCCAGGCGAGGGCGGCTTGCTCGACGGTGGACTCAGTGATCCCGCTCACGGCTGCTCCTTGAGCCGGTAGTGCCCGGTCTTCCGGGCGCCGACGAACTCGATCGGACCTCGGTCGCTGAGGTCGGCGAGGTCACGCATGGCAGTGGCCCGCGCAACCTGGAAGTGCTGGGTGATCTCCCGCCAGGTGACGCGCGCGCGCTCCACTAGGCGACTCAGGAACCACTTCTGACGCTCGTTTACGGTCTCATTTGCAGTCTCACTTGCAGGGACATCGCCTTCCGAACTCACGGCCTCCGGATGCGGCCGGAACACCACCCGCAGACACGGCCCATGCTCCTCCCACTCCGGCGCCGGGTAGCCGCCCTCGCGGCACGCCTGCGTCATCCGCAGGTAGCCCGTTCCCCACTCCTCGACCAAGCCAAGCTCTCGCAGGACGCGGGCGATGACGCGGTTGCGGAGGCGGCTGACGCCGGCCTTGAAGTCGTCGAGGGTCATGCCGAAGGGCAACATGCCGGGGTTCCCAACTTCGAGCCGGTCGGCGTCGATCGCCACGCGGAGGCGCATGCCGGTGAGCGAGTGGTCCGCATGGGCAACAGCGGAGCCTCCCGCGGTCCTGAAGCCAGGCAAGGGCAGCCTCTTCGACGGTCGACTCGGTAACGACGGTGGGCGTTGTCTGACTCACAGGGTTGTCAATTCGGCGAGGAGTTCGTTTTGGAAGCGCAGTGCTTTGCCTATCGCGCCTGGTTCGGTGAGACGGCTCCACGCCTCTTCAATGTCAGACACGCGGTCCTTGTAGTCCCTCTGGCTCTTCCGTATTCTGAGCTTCTTGGGCTGCTGGCCCAGGCGGGACTCCGGCCTGGGCCAGCACTCGATGTGCCCCTCCATGGACTTGTCGTCGGGGAAGAGCGCGGCCACGACCCACGCTTCTGTGCTCTTCGAGGGCAGACAGAACACAGTCCGTTTGGGCACCGCCTGCTCACCGCACCAACTCAGCACAACAGACCGCAGAGCGTTGGTCGTGTCATGTGCGGGTGGGCACGGCCGTTCACACGGGAGCTGAGCGTCACCTGGGTCCGGCTCGATGGATCCCTCCGCGTAGTCGTAGCCGGCCACGGCTGCATCTATACTCGCGAAGGTTAGGAATACACCGAAGCTATTGCACAAGTTCGACGCCTCTGCGTGCACAGCAGTGTGTTGGGTGCTCACCACACGCCCCCGGGTGAAGTTCTGCGAACTTCCACTTCGGTGTATTCCTAACCTTCGCGAGTATACGTGCAATATCAGAGCATCGTAGTTCTGGTAGAGCAGCGCGTCATCGCTGAGACGCCCTCCGCCGCGGGCGGAGGCCTGCTTGCACCACCGATAGACCCCCACCCAACCTCCGCCCAGCTCCCCAAAGACGAGCGACCCCTCGGGCTGCACCTGGGTCAGCACGAATGGGCGGTCGGGCAGCATGGCATTCACCGCGGCCTCGACCACCACGCGATCCGTCGGTCCTTCCGCTACCAGGGCGATGCGCAGGGGGTCAAACATTGGGCACGCCCCCAAGGAGACCACCGGTCCACATCCGGGACAGCGTCCATTCCTCGCTGGGACGGGACTCGGTCGCCGCCGCGAGGTCGATGCGCCTGACCGTGGTGTGTCCCCGGTTGTTACGGTCCACGGTGAAGAGACGGATCGAGGAGTCGCCGAGTGGCAGACCATCTAGGATGGCGGGGTTGTGCACAGTCAGGAGCCACTGTCTGCCTCCGTCACTCTCCGCAGACCACGAGCACACCATCTGCATGATCCGCTGGGCTAACCGTGGGTTGAGGGCCTGGTCCACGTTGTCTATTGCCAGACACCGTGGCGCCTTCGGGTGGAGCGCCAGCGCGGCGCAATAGAGAACATAGAGCGCACCTTCGCTCGCGTCATAGCCCGTCAGCTTGTTGCGCCCCTTCGCCATGAAGCGGTCCACGAACTGACTCACGAGGCGGGATCGCGCAGCGGATGGAGACAGCGGCACGCTCATCGATGGGGAGGCTGAGAAGTCCAAGGCCCAGTCAAGAAGTTCACGCACTTGGTCCAGTCTCTTTGCCAGCTCAGGGTCCGTCTTCTCGTTTGCCGCGAGGTCATCAACGGCCTCAGGCAGTCGCCCGCCAGAGAGTCCGACGGGCGCGCGCGCCTGCAGGTCCTGCACAAGGCCTCGCAGGGCAGGCGTGTTGGGGCAGTGGATGCTGTAGTTGCGCAGTTCGTTGAGCAGCTCCAACACTGGGTCACCCAGCTCCGGGGAGTCTGCCTCCATCCCTCCACGCCCTCATGCCCAAACCGTCACCGTTTCAGCACCGCCTGCACGAGGGCAGCCGCCAGCGCCTTCATCCCCTGGTCGCCTGGGCTTCCAGCCTCGGTTCATGCGTAGGGCGGGGGTCGCGCACCAACCCAGGATGTTGAAGGCCAGCGGGAAGACCGCCTCGTGCGCGGCCCACGGGGGACAGCTCGGTGGTTCTGCCGAACGAGTAGTCGGTTCGAAGGTCAGGGACGACCGGCGCGCCGCCGGCCGCCAGGTGCGGTTGTGTCTGCGGGGCCGACCTCGGAACTCCCGGTTTCGCCGGCGCCTTGTCCCTGGCCGGGAGAGGTGGGTACACTGGTGTCGGCCCGGACTCCGGAGAACCGAGGAGTGACTGCAGACATGCGCATTCTCTACATCGACATCGACACCCTCCGCCCCGATCACTTGGGGTGCTATGGATACCATCGGGGCACGTCCCCGAATATCAACCGTCTTGCGAGCGAAGGCGTGCGGTTCGAGAACTGCTACGTTTCCGACTCGCCGTGCCTCCCGTCGCGGGCTGCGCTCTACTCGGGACAGTGCGGAATCCGCAATGGCGCCATCAACCACGGGGGCGTCGCTGCTGACCTGTATCTTGATCCGGCGGAACGGGGGTTCCGCACGCTGGGCAGCAACTTTACTGCGCAACTGCGGCAGGCCGGCTTGTACCCGGTGTCGGTGAGTCCCTTCGGTGAGCGGCACTCGTCCTTCTGGTTCTACAACGGGTTCCGCGAGATGTACAACACCGGCAAGGGGGGCATGGAGAGTGCCGAAGAGGTCCTGCCGGTGGCGCTGGACTGGCTGGACCGGCGAGGGGGCGAGGACAACTGGTACCTGCATGTCAACCTCTGGGACCCGCACACGCCGTACCGCGCGCCGGCAGAAGTGGGCAACCCCTTCGCGAACGACCCGCCGCCTGCGTGGATGACGGAGGAAGTCCGGCGACGCACGTGGGACACCTACGGGCCGGGGTGCGGTCAGGAACCGGGCGGGTGCTACACCGACCCCGACGCGATGGCAAAGTGGCACGACCGGATGCCGCGGCAAATCGACTCCATGGCGTCGTACCGGAAGTGGATCGACGGGTATGACTGCGGCATCTTCTACGCCGACCAGCAAGTCGGGCGGCTGCGCGACAAGTTGGCGGAGTTGGGCGTCTTGGACGACACCATGATCGTCGTGAGCTCGGACCATGGCGAGAACCAGGGCGAGCTTTCCGTCTACGGCGACCATCAGACCGCGGACCACATCACGAACCGAGTGCCGCTGATCGTCCGGCATCCGCAGGGCGTCGGCGGCCGGGGGCGAGTCGACCGCGCGCTGCACTACCAGTTCGACTGGGCGGCGACGCTGCTGCAGATGCTGGGGCGACAGGTCCCGCCCTCGTGGGACGGCGTGTCGTTCTGCGACGCGTTCCGCCAGGAGCGTGAGTCCGGGCGCGACTACCTGGTTGTCTCCAACTGCGCGTGGGCCTGTCAGCGGAGCGTGCGGTGGGAGGACTACCTGCTGATTCGGACCTACCACTCGGGCTTCAAGAACTACCCCGAGTTGATGCTGTTCGACGTCGCCGCCGACCCGCACGAACTGGACGACTTGGCGCCGAAGGAACCCGAACGGGTTGCCGAGGGAATCGCGAAGCTGGAACGGTGGACCACCGATGAACTCAACCGGTCCCCCCGTCCCGTCGATCCGCTCCGGCTGGTCCTGAGCGAGGGTGGCCCCTTCCACGCACGGTACCCCGACCCCAAGTTCGAGGAGTACAAGCAGCGACTCCGCGAGACGGGCCGGGAGGCGTTCGCAGAGGACCTGGAACAGCGGCGGGCCCAGAGCAGGTAGTTGGCCCCACCCGCGGTCGGCTCACAACCCCAACTCCTTGGCGACCTGCTTGTAGTTCGCCCGGGTAGCGAGGATGCCGGAGGTGCGCGTGTCTTTGGGAGGCGCTACGCCGTCCTTGATCCACTTGTACAGGTACTCGGTGGTCTCGTAGCCGTGGCGCTTCGGGCTGATGATGCAGGTGGCGAAGTAGCCGGTGGGCTTCTCCTTCTCGAACTCGGTGAATCCCGTTCCCGCGCCAATGCCGATGCCGACGACGGTGTCGGCGCCGAAGCCGCGCCCTTCCATGGCGCGGATGGCGCCGAGGACGCCCTCATCGTTGACCGAGAAGACCAGCCACCGCTTCACGTCCGAATGCTGCGTGAGCGCCACGTTTGCCGCATCGAGCGCGCTGGGGACGTCGGTGGTCTTCTCCGCCGCGCGGTAGATGCGCTCCTTCGGGAAACCAGCTTCGATCAACGCCTCGGTGGTGCCGTCGGTGCGCTCCTTCACGGTGTTCAGCTCATCGAAGGTGATGGCGCAGGCGGCGGTGTCGGCGAGGCTCCACTTCCGTCGCTGGAACTCGGCGTAAAGCGCCTTGCCCACGCTGCGGCCGATGGCCTTTGCCGACAGCCCCATGTAAGGCACGTCCATGAACTTGCCGTCACTCCCCACGAACTAGTCGTCCACGCTGTACACTTTCAGGTCGTTGGCTTTGGCCTTGGCGACGATCGCCGGCCCCAGTCGCACGTCGGGCGTGCAGATGACGAAGCCCTGCGCGCCCTTCGCGGCCAGCACGTCGAGGGCGGACAGCACCTTCTCCCCATCAGGCGTGCCGATCTTCAGCAACTCGAACCCGTAGTGGTCGGCGCACTTCTGGGCGAACTTCCACTCGTTCTGGAACCACAGCTCTTCGGGTTGCTTCACGAGGAAGCCGAGCTTGAGCTTGCCGGGGGCCTTCACGGGTTGCTTCGCGACGCTGCCGGGAGGTGCTCTAGTCTTCGGGCTGCACGAGGTGATTGTTAGCGAGGCAGCGAGGACCAATAGTGCGGTGCAGGCGAACTGGAGTGGTTTGTGTTTCTTCATGGTTGTCTCCTGGGACGGGGGGCACGCGTCACGTTTCATGTGTCATGTGTCATGTGCCAAGTGCCATGTGTCAGGTGTGCGGCTTCGCTTTGGGCGGACGTGGTGCTCAGCCATCTTGGCGAGGGGCGGCGCCTCTTCGCCCCGCCGTCAGTCCGCGAACGTCCCCCCGAACTCGAGCCAACTGATGACGGCCCAGTCGGCGCCGACGTTGTCGAGGGTGAGCCGGTGCCGGCCGGTGGGAATCGGGAAGGTCAGCACTTTGTCGTACTCCGGGGCGCCGCCGTCGTTCTTGCCGTCGAGGTCGGGGAGGTCCTCGACCTGCTTCGTCTCGCCGTCTACGCGGTACTCGAGCTTAGCGCCGCCCATGGACACCGCGCGCACCTTGACGCGAAGCTCGCCAACGGCCGCTGCGTTGACCAGGAATGTCGGCGGGTTGCGCAGGTGCGTGTGCAGCATTCCCTGGAGGTACCCGTTGACCTCTTCGCTGTGCTCCACCAGTCCGTCGGGTAGGACGCGGAACTCGTTGCGGGTGGGCTGCGACCAGAGCGGTGTGGGCGTGAGGCGCGCCGGGTCTCTGAGGCGGGTTAAGTCCACGTCCGCCGAGTACCGGAGAATGGCAACGGCGTAGGCGTCGAGGGCGGGTAGCGTAACCTCGACCATATCGTCGACGAGGCGGCAAGTCGCCGGCTGCTCGCCCTGCCAGTCAGGCGAAATCACCATCGCACTGTCCGGGGCGCGGTCGACTGGCACGCGGATCGTGACCTTGCCCTGCGGCTGCAGCCGCCCGTCGCGGAAGTCGCGGTTGATGGTGTGCACGAGCAGCGCCCGGGGCTCGTCGGTCCACCAGGCCGCGAGGGTGAGCTGGTCGCCGTCTGCCTTCAGCGGCTCTGCGGCGAGGTACCGGCCGTGGAGGTACAGATCGCGGTGGCGCTGGTAGAACGCCGTCTGCGCAGCGATGACCGGGAGCGACCCGTCTCTGCCGGCGTCGCAGCCGAACGGCCCCAACACGGGGAAGGCGAAGAACCCGCCCGCAGCGTAGATCTCGGCGCCGCGGGTGCGCATCCAGGTCCCGCGCTCCGAGGGAGGCACTGCGAGCCACGGGAACGGCGGGTCGCCGAAGCCCCAGTCGTGGAACAGCACCACCGGCACGCGCTTCTCCGCGACGCTGCGGCCGCGCAGGACCAGCGAGCGCCAGTAGGGCAGTTGGTTCTCGGACAGGTCGACGTGGCCGTCCTTGGTCGTCCACTGCCCCCACACCCCGAGCACCTGTAAGTCGACGTACTTGGCGATGCCGTTGGCGCTGATCAGCAGCGTGCGGCCTTGCTCTTTGGCGTAGGCGCGAATGCGATCCGTCAACACCTTCCACGCCCGGTCGTCGCGCCACGAGCGGAACTGCGACCAGAACGTGGTCAGCGGATTGTCGGCCGAGCGCGGCTTCTCCAGCACGCCCTTCTGTCGCATGTAGGCGCGGTAGTCGAAGGACCGCATGGTGCCGTCCGGGCACACCTGTTTGTCGGCGAGGTCGATCTTCAGTTCGTCGGCCCAGCGCCGGTCGTCTGCTTGCCAGCCTTGCGTTTGCGGACACGTCTGCAGCAGGTGGCTGCGGAAGTCGGCCAGCGAGTGGTCGTCATACCCCTCCATGCTGCCCAGCGCGGCGGTGTGCTCGTCCATGAACAGGTAGTCTGCCCCAGCGTCGATCTGCTCGCGGCACCAGCGGAACAGGTAGTCGAGGTACGCCGGGGACGACAGCGACCCATGCCGAATGCCCGGCGTGTCCCACGCGTCCACAAGCTGGCCGGCCGGGCTCCGGGTCGCCATGTCCAGGAGCTGCTCGTGAGTGATCCCGTTCTCCTGGTCGTACAGCGCACTGCAGGTGATACCGCCGCCGAACAGCGCCCCGAGCGGGTGCACCTGGGTCGGGTAGTTCTTCCAGTCTGCCACCGGCGGCGCTTGCCCCCACTTGAACCACGCGCGAATGAGCACGTCGGAGCCGAGCTTCTTGGCCAGGTTGACACCGTAATCGGAGTTAGTGTCTTCATTGATTGTGAAGACGGCGGCGTCGTTGAGGTCTTTCACCGGCTCCGGTCTGCGCAGTTCTACAGGGAAGTCCGGCAGAGGGCGCGTCCACTCCTCGGGCACGGGCCTGGCGATCGGCTGGAAGCGCTGCGTCAGGGCGTGCCCGGCCGCGACCAGCGTCTCGACTTGCCTTGCCGCGCTTGCCGCGTCTGCCGCGTCTGCGGGCGCGAACGGCGCGAGCCATGCCCACAACGGCGCCGCTGCCTCGGCAAGCGGAGAGAAGCCGGCATAGAGGAGCAGCGTAGTCGGCTGGTGCCGCTGCAGGAACATCTGCGACCGCGCCCACCGGTCGGTATAGTCGACGAACACCACGCCCAGACCGGCGCCGCCTGCGCTGGACTTGACAATGAGCGCCGGATGCTGTGGGTCGAGCGCAGGCACCGTGTCGCCAGTGTCCCCCCACGGCGAGACGCCGGCGTACGCCGGGCACGGGTCAAGGGAAGCGATCCGCCCCTCGTGAGGTTCCCCGTCCGGTCCCCAGAGCAAGTAGCCGTCCCAGTCGGCCGCCTCCAGGCCGGTGCGGGGCGGCCACCACAGCCGACTCTGCGCGCCCCCTGCGGGTGCGCCGACAACGCGAACACCCATCAGCACGCCCGCGTCGCTACAGAGGAAGTGCAGCTCCAGCACGGCGCCACTCACGGGGTCGAGCGGCACCTGCTGCCCCACCACCACGGTGTCGCCTTTGGTCAGGCGCGCCCAAGTTGCCCGAACACCGTTGACGGAGTGCTCTGAACCCTCGAACCAGGTCGGCGCGAGGAACGCCGACTTCGCCGCCGCATTGCGCCACTGACCGTCGGGCCCGCGAACCTCGAAGCCGAAGCCGGCGGACTCGGGGACGAACGTCAGTCGATAGCCGGCGCCGCTGAGGAGCGTGCGGCCGGAGTCTTCGGTCACCGTTGGCACGGCAGAGGCACCGTGTCCGAGGACCGCCAGCGCGACGGCGAGCAGGGCGACGTGCGAGTTGAGGCGGCGAGACATGGGTGGGGCTCCTCTCGGAATGCAGATGTGAGGGGTCAGATTTCAGATTGAGGGGCCAGACCGGCGATTGCCTCCGGCGCGACGTTGAACCAACCAGCAGGCAAGCGCGCAGGCTCGCGGAACTCGGTCAGGTGTCGAGCCGGGTTGCCTGAAGTTTCTCGATCAAGTACCGGTAGTGCGGAAAGGGCATGTCGGGCGA
>PEVN01000102.1 GCA_002779825.1 Armatimonadetes bacterium CG06_land_8_20_14_3_00_66_21
AGAGCAATGGGCAGAGCTGTGAAGGTTCGGCGAGAGGTGTTCACTGTTGGCTTTCCTTCGCTGCCTTGCGTCCCTGACGTCCTTGAGCAGCAAGCCTCCCGCGCTCACCCCTCAGTGGGCGCCGCGCTTGCCACGACTGCCTTCTTCGTGACGAACTGCACCAAGTTCACCGAGTACCCCCTCGCCCACACCGTCTGCACGTCCTTGAGTGGGCGCCCCTCGAACTGCAGGTCGGCACTGGTCAGGTCCAGTCGGCGGCCGCGGACGAAGTCCAGCTTGCCGAGCCCTTTGGCCGTCACGGTGACCTTGGCGTTCAAAGGGGTGTTGTTGACGACGAACATATTGGCGGACGTGTTGGTCCGGACCGCGAAGGCGACCACGTCGGCATCGGTGCTAACCGTCGGGCAGATGTCGGACTTGAGCGGGCAGTAGACATTGAACAGGTACGTCGCCCAGTAGCTGGGCAGGCGCTTGCCGGCTTTGTCGAGCACTCCCCAAGAAGCGTCGCCGACGCCGTGAAGCAGCACTTCATCCACCGACGGCGCCAGTCGCGTCAGCAGCGTAGTCAGCCAAGTTGCGCCGAAGAGCCCCTGTACGCGAGCGTCGCGCGCCTGGCCGGACTCGCGACGGACGGAGTTGACGCCGCACTCGGTGACGAACACCTTGGCGTCCTTCGACTTCGACCCGGCAAGCTGCGCGGCCACATCGACGGCCAACGCCTGATCGGGCAGGTCCACGCACATGCCTGCTTTGGCGCCCTTCAGGAGGTCGGCATCGTCGGTGCTGTTGTTGTGCGTGCCATAGAAGTGGAACGACAGGAAGTCCGTCCGGGCATTCCGCAGCATGCGGTTGAGGTGCTCCCGGAACGGTGCTGAGAACCCGACTCCGCCGACCCGGATGTGCGGATCCACCGTCTGCATTCGGCGCGCGCACTCCCAGTACGTGTCCAGGACCTCCTGGTTCGACAGCGACAGACCGCCCACCGTGGGCTCGTTCAGCACTTCCCAGAACAGCACATTGCGCTGCAATTCGACATTGAGCTTCCGCACGAGGGTCTCGCCAAGGGCGGCCAGCGTCTCGCCCGAAAGCAGCCCCTTGCGGGTACCATCCACACAGATCACCGGGTAGGCCCGGGCAACGCGAATCGCGTTGCAGGACTGCTCCAGCTTCGACACATCGGCCGCGGAGTCGATCAGCTCCGAGGTCCGCACGCGGACCAGATGCCAGGCAGCTTCCGAGATAGCCTGGCGCGCTGCCTCCGTCTCGAGAGCCTCGGCGCCGCCTGCGCCCAGTGTGCCGCCGACGCGCAGCCTCGTCGTGCCGGTCACTTTGCCGAAGTCCACCGACACGCCGGCCTGGCGCACCTGCTTGGGGGGCCCGGGCACGGCTGGTTCCGGCTCAGGCTCGGGCGGCTCTACCACGACCGGTTCTGGTTTCGGTTCGGGTTCCGTCGCCTTCGGCGGGTTCGCTTTGGGCCCCGGAGGAGTCGGCACCAGGGCCGGTTCCTCGACCCCCTTCGGCGCTGGCTCCACCGGCTCGGGCTCGACGACCGGCTTCACCGGCTCCGGGGTCGTGTCTTTCGCGGGGGGCGTGGTCACGACCGGTGCGGGCGGCTCTTCCGCCGCCGGTTTGGGCGCTGGCTTCTCGACCTCGCCCGGCGCGGGCTTCTCCCGCTCAGGGGTGAGCGTCACCGCCGGAGACGGCCGCGACGGTGTTTCGCTGCCCTTCACCGCCGTCTCCGCCCGGATCTCGTCGATCCAGAGGAACACTGGCGTCGTGGCATTGGCCTTCGCGATCTGCAGCAGCCGGACCTCGGCGAGTTTGTCCAACACCGAGTAGCCGCCGCCCTTGAACTGCGAGAGCGGCAACTCAACTCGATGCCACGTCGCGTCACTTAGCGGGACCGTGACCGAGAAGCTCCACTCCGAGCCATCATCACCGAAGGCCGAAAGGATAACCTGGACGGTGTTCGGCGAGCCATCGCCTTTGAGCCAGAACGACAGCCCTTGCGCGCCCGCCTCCTGCCACTCCTGTCCGCGGACCCGTATGGAAGCCGTCGCCCAGCCCCCGGGGGCGACGAGGTACGTGAGCAGCGCGGCGCCTTTGCCGCCGCCTTCCGGGCAACCCGGAAAGGTGGGGACCAGATTGCACAAGGTAGCCCGGCCCTTGCCCGCCGCCTTGCCAGTGTCATTGAGAATCCACTTGCCGACGCCGCTCTCGAAATCATCGACAACAGCCGGCTCGGAATGCCCAATGCGGGCACCGGCCAACACAAGTACAGGAATGGCAGCCCAAAGGCAACGTCCACGTCGGCTCAACATGCCTTGTCCTCCTGAGGGGGTGACAGATAGAGGGGCCCCGGAGACTCCCGGAGACAGGCACATTATATCACAGCGAGGATGCCCAACCAAATGTGCGGTGGCACCCGCGAACACGCCAGGTCAACCCGTGCACGTATGGCGTCCAGTACCCACTTGTGCTATCATACGCGCCGTGAGAGCGACGCCACCAGCGTCTCCGGGCCCGCCGACGGGGGACGCCGACCCCGCTTCCTGCCTCCGTTCGACGCCCGGCGGGGTCAGGATTGCCCTCAAGGTCCAACCCAAAGCCAGCGCAGACCGCGTGGAAGGCGTCGAGCGCGGCGCTTTGCGCGTGCGGGTGACTGCCGCCCCGGACAAGGGCAAGGCCAACAGCCGGGCGATGAAGGTGCTGGCGGCAGCCCTTGGCGTGCCTGCCAGCCGGATCCGGATCGTCTCCGGCGAGAAGAGCCGCGACAAGGTTGTCGAGGTGGCCGAGCTAACGATAGAGGAACTGACCCGCCGACTCGCCGACAGGACGTAACGAGCGGCGCCCCGCCAGCGAGTCGGTCTGCCGCCCACAAGAGGAGTGAACTCCGTGCCTGAGACCATGAAAGCCGCCGTCCTCCACGGCCTCCGAGACTGCCGACTGGACGAGGTGCCCGTGCCGAGGAGGAAGGGCGAAGACGAAGTGCTGGTACAAGTCCGAAGCTGCGGCGTGTGCGGCTCCGACGTGCACTACTACACCCACGGTCGCATCGGCGGCTTCGTCGTCGAGTCCCCGCTGATCCTCGGTCACGAGTGCGCGGGCGTGGTGACCGAGGCGGGCTCGGCAGTGACCTCGCTGCAAGCAGGCGACCGCGTCGCTATCGAGCCGGGCTGGCCGTGCCGGAAGTGCGCCTTCTGCAAGCTCGGCAAGTACAACCTCTGCCCGGACGTCGAGTTCTACGCGACGCCGCCCTACGATGGCGCTTTCGCCGAATACGTCCGCGCGCCGGCCGACTTCTGCTTCAAGCTGCCCGACAACGTCAGCACCGAGGCGGGCGCCATGGTCGAACCACTCTCGACTGGTCTACAGACAGCCAAGCGCGGCGGCGTGAAGCCCGGCGACACCGTCTTCATCGCTGGCTCAGGACCGATCGGGTTGATGTGCCTTCAGGGCGCGAAGGCATTCGGCGCGACCCGGCTGATCATCTCCGACGTTGTCGCCTCACGCCTGGCCCTGGCCGCGGAACTGGGCGCTACAGACACAGTCAACCTCGCGGCAGCCAACGCCGTCGAGGCCGTCAAAGACCTCACCGGCGGCCGCGGTGCAGACGTCACCATCGAGGCAGCCGGTGCTGCGCAGGCCACGAAGGACTGCTTCGCCGCGGTGAAGAGTGGCGGCGTAGTCGTCCTCGTCGGCATGGCGCCCGAAGCCAACGTTGAGCTGAACGTGCTCGATGTGATCATCCGCGAGTACGACGTCCGCGGCGTCTTCCGCTACGCCAACGTACATCCACAGGCAGTCGCCCTGTTGGCCGCGGGCGCCGTGGACGTGGAGCGCATGATCACGCAGCGGTTCACGCTGGATCAAGCCGTCGAGGCGGTCGACTTCGCCGAGAAGAACAAGGAAACGGCGATCAAGGTGATGGTGAATGCCTGAACTGATCCTGGCAATACCGCCCCAACTACTGAAGGGCCCTGGGCTGCTGATTGCCTTCTACGTCTTCATCCTCGGGTTCTTCTACCTGTTCCTCATCCGGCCGCAGGCGAAGAAGGCGAAGGAGCACAAGGACTTCGCTGCCTCCCTGGACAAGGGCGACCGCATCGTCACGGCCGGCGGAATCCACGGAACCATCCTCCGCACCAAAGCCGCTATCGTCTACGTCGATGTGGGCAAAGGGATCATCCTCCGCTTCGACCGGACAGCGATCCGCCGCCGCCAGGGCGAGGACGAAGAGTAGTGCAGGCACCCCGGCTGTGAACAGCTTCGTCGAGACACACCTTGCCGCCGTGGTCTGTGCCGGACTGGCGGCGGCTGTCGCGGCGCTCGTCGTCAGCCTCGTGACGGCGGCGACGGCCCGCACCCGCTCTCGAGCCCTGACTCGCCTTCTCGCGGAGACGGGTGGCGAAGACGCCCTGGCCCGGCTGGTCGAGGGGCTGGAAGCCACCGAGTCCCGGGCAGCGCGACTCAACAACGACCTCCGCAACTTGCAGACGATTCAGCGAACCTGCCTCCAGCACGTGGGGCTCGTGCGGTTCGACGCCTTCCGCGACGTCGGCGGCAAGCAGAGCTTCGCGTTGGCTCTGCTCGACGCCGACCACAACGGCGTCCTGGTGACCGGGCTGTTCGGCCGCGATGAAGGGCGCACGTACGCAAAGCCCCTTCACGGCGGGACCTCGGAGGTCGCGTTGACCGACGAAGAAAAGAGCGCGCTGAAGCAAGCGCTCGAGCGAAGCGGAGCCACGAGATGAACCGTGTGCGCGTAAAGATCCAGCGACTCCCGGAAGGGCGCGGTCTCCCGCTGCCACACTACATGACCGAGCACGCCGCAGGGATGGACCTGTCCTGTGCCGACGAGGAGGTCTCCATTCTGCCCGGCGGCTCCGTGCTGGTCTCGACGGGGTTTGCCGTCGCCGTGCCTCCTGGGTACGAGGCGCAGATTCGACCTCGGAGCGGCTTGGCGGCCAAACGCGGGTTGACTATCCCCAACGCCCCCGGCACCATCGACGCAGACTACCGCGGCCCCGTCAAGGTCATCCTGATGAACCTCGGCCCCGAGCCGGTCACGATCTCCCGCGGCGACCGCATCGCCCAGATGGTTATCGCGCCGGTGGTCCAAGCGGAGTGGGAAGAAGTGACCGCCCTCCCCGACACGGAGCGGGGGGACGGTGGGTTCGGGCACACCGGCCGGTAGCCGCGACAGCGTCCCGCAATTGCCGTTCGGTGCCGTCTCGGCTATACTGAACCTCATTCACGCGGAGGGTTGGCCGAGCGGTTTAAGGCGGCGGTCTTGAAAACCGTTATCCCGCAAGGGATCGGGGGTTCGAATCCCTCACCCTCCGCCAGTTCGCCTCTCCGCCAACGCCCATTCGCCGACCGGACTCTCTCGTTCTGCGCCCCGCCGGACCCCTACGCCAGTGTCCTCGCCGCCTGCAGATTCTCCTCAACCTCGTCGTAGTTCTTCATCGACAGCATCACGCCGGTGACGAAATCGTGGGACAGGCTCCAGCGAATGGACGCCTGGAAGAGGTTGTCGCCTTTGAGCACCTTGCGGGCCTCGTCGTGGTCGAACTTCGGGCACCAGCTTGCGTCGTGGTTGGTCAGGGGCTTGAGCGCCTTCATCGTCAGCACGCCCATCCCGGCCTTAGCCGCTTCCTTCAGCGCTTCCGTCTCCTCGGGCGCTGACATGAAGTGCCACGCGGCGAGGCAGGTGTCGTACCAGCCCAACTCGACTGCCTTGCGGAGGCATGCGGGTTGGCTGAATGCTGTAGAGCCGTAGTTCACCAGGCTCACGTGCGTGGTCAGGCCGTACCACTTGACCCGGCCCTTCTGCTTCAACTCCTGGAACGCCGCGTAGGCAGCCGGGGTGTCCACCGTCTCCGGGGTGCGGCAATCGTGGAGCTGGATGAGGTCGACCCCTTCCACCTCCATCCGCGCGCAGCTTTCGTCGAAGGACTGCAGGAAGTGCTCCTTCGTCCCGCCACCCTCTTTCTGCGGATACCACTTGGTGGCAACGATAAGCTTGTCGCGGTGGCGTTTGAGGAGCGGCGCCAGCTTCCGCTCGGCGCCGCCTCGCTGGTACATAGGCGCTGTGTCGAGGTAGTTGACGCCGCCCTCGATCAGCCGCTCGACGACCTCAGGCGATTCGAGGAACTCCGTGCCATAGCCGATGACACTGACCTCCAGCCCGGTTCGGCCCAGCTTGCGCCTTGGCAGCTTGGCCTCCGCGCTTGCGCTGGTGGCCGCCTTGCCGGCAACGGCGGCCGCCGCGGCTGCGGCCAGGAACTCGCGCCGGGTTAGTCCTTCCGTGTTCGTGGTCATGGCTGTCCTCGCTTCCTGTGAAGACCGGTTCGTGGTCCGGCGTGTGTGCGGACCTTGGGTCGGACTGGTCTGACCGATTAGACAAGTCGGACCGGTCAAACAAATCGGGCACGGGCGCTCACCGCATGAACGCGGAACTGCGAGCCTGTGTTCGTCACCCAGCCCCTCGGTTCCTCCCTGGCCGGCGTCAGCCAGACCCCAGCAGCAGCAACACTGCGCTGGCGAGGTTGTTCAGCCCGTGGGCAACAATCGGCGCCACCAGGGATCCCCGCCACTCGTAGACCCACGCCAAGGCCGCCCCGACGGCGAACAGAGCCGCAAAGTCCGCCGGGCTGGCGTGAAGCGCGGCGAACACCAGCGCGCTCACCACAACGCCGCCAGTCACCCCCAGCCGTCGCTTGAGCGCCGTGTAGGCGAACCCGCGGAACAGCAACTCCTCGCAAGCGGGGACGAACGCCGCGATCACGAGAACGGCGACGATCCTCCCCCCATTCGGCAGGAAGCCGAACGCTCCCTCGACCATGCGCGCAATCCCAAACTGCTCCATGAGTTGGGAAGCGAGGTCGGGATTGGTGAGTCTGGTCAGCGCCAGGCCCGTGAGCCGCTGCACGGCGTCAGCGCCCACGAAGACCAGCACACCCAAGACGAGTCCCACCGGTACCTCGCGGCGCCAGTTCTCGAGCCGCCACCCCAGCTCGCGCAGCCCGCGTCCATATCGCTGCCGGATCCAGAGCAGCGCGGTGCCCACCAGGGCGAGGTTCTGCACCACGAGCCCGCGCACCAACGTCCAGCCGGTCAGCTCCGGCGCACCGCCCGGCTTCCCCCAGACGAAGACATCTGCGCCGATGATCGTCACGGCCAGCGTCCCGCCGACCAGCGCCACGACGATCAAGTCCCCCAGGCCCCAGGTGCTCTCGTCGGCGTCGGGCGACCCAGGCGGCGCCTGTCGCTGCTGCGTGAACACGAAGAGCAGCACGGCTGCCACGCAGACCGTCACCACGACCGCCGCGACCAGCACTGCCACGGAGTGATCCATAGAGGGGGGTAGCTTGGCGGACGAATGAGGCCACATAGCGCGGTTCTAAGCAGGACACTCCAGTGAGAGTGTAGCCCGACGCGCCAGCGGCGGGCCCCTCGGCTCGGCGCCTCGGGCTACGGTTTTCCACGTCGGGGCGTGCAGTCTCCCTGAGAGACGCGTCGTTGCTCGGGGTCCGGTGCTCGGATACAATGCGCGTGCTGTTCGACGGCGTGTCTGCCGGCGGGGTTCCCAGGCGTCGCGCAGCAGCCCACACCCCTGGAGGTTGGTCGCGTGAAACGAGCTTGCCTGCTGGTCCTTCCGGCCCTGCTGCTGCCGGTGTCCGGATGCGGCAAGAAGCAAACCGGCGAGATCAGGTTGAGTCTCATTCTCCGCGAAGGGTCCGACTGGTACCGCGGCGCGGAGCGGTGGAAGCAGTTGGTCGAAGACCGCAGCAAGGGCACGCTGCGTGTCTCCCTGTACCCCGGCGCCCAGTTGGCCAACAGCAACCAACGGACCGAGCTGGAGATGGTCCAGAGCGGGGTGATCGAGGCGTCGCTGGAATCCACCATCCTGCTGACACTGCTGGACCAGGAGTTCAGCGTATTCAGCCTGCCCTGGCTCTTCCGGGAGCACTCCGTCGCCAATGCCGTCTGCGATGGCAAGCTGGGTCAGGAGCTGCTCGACCTGTTGCCACCGAAGAAGCTCGTCGGGCTGGCATATGGCGCCAACGGCTTTCGCCAGGTCACCAACTCGCGTCGCCCCGTCCGCACGCCCGCCGACCTCAAAGCGCTGAAGATCCGCGTGCCGGCGATCAAGATGTACGTCAGCCTCTTCAAGTTGCTGGGCGCCGATCCCAGCTCGATGAACTTCGGCGAGCTGTTCACCGCCCTCAAAGAGGGCACCATGGACGGGCAGGAGAACCCCCTCGCGGTCATCCAGCAGTCGAAGCTCTACGAGGTGCAGAAGTACGTCACCCGGTGGGACTACTCATACGACCCGCTGGTGCTGTGCATGAACAAGAAGCGGTGGGAGTCATTCTCTCCCGAGCAACAGGAGCTGCTCAAGACCGCGGCCGTGGAGGCGATGGACTACGAGCGCAAACTGGTGGAGGCCGGCCGAGACGCGCTGGAGAAGAAGCTCCAGAGCGAAGGGATGACGGTCACCCGGCTCACGCCGGAGCAGCTCAAGCCCTTCGAGGCTCAGGTTGCGCCGCTCTACGAGGAGTACGCCAACGTCATCGGTAAGGACCTGATCGACCGGTTCAGAGCGGCAGCCAAGGCGGCCGAAGCCGCCGACGGCGATTGAGCAGGCAGCTCAGCCCAAGTCACTGCGCCGGAGCCGCCGCGCCGCTGAGGAAGCCGCGGGGCAACTCGACTTCGCCCAGATCGACAGGCAGCGACTTGTATCCCTGCGACTCCATCAGCAGCTCCAACTCGGAGGGCGCGAAGTCGGGGTTCTGCGGGTCGGCGCCGAGGCGGTACAGGGCCAGGCGGTAGTCCGCCGGCCGCTGCACTTTGAGCGCCTTGGTCAACTCCTGCCACGCCCGCTTCACCGCCCAGTAGTCGAACCCGCGTTGCTCAATCGGCGTGTCTCTGCCTGGGGTCACCGACAGCGCCAACTCCTTCCGCATCGAGAGTCAACTCGTACTTCTGCCTCTCTGCGCACGGGTCGCCGGCCGACTCCACGTGAAACGTCAACACCGTGGCCGGCCAAGGCCGCTGGTTGGGTCGCTCCAGCGAGGCCCGATCCAGCCGCGTGAAGCTCACTCGGTAGTCGCCCGCCGTGGCGGTCGCCGGAGCTTCGAACAGGTGCGTGCCCTCGACCTCGATCTGAAGATGGAAGGCCTTTCCGCCGTCGACACCCTCAGCCGGGAGCGTCGGCAACTCGGCGGCGTCGGGCGGTTGCCCCCAGACGGGAACAAGGGGCAACGGCGCTACAGCAACGAAGAACGCGAACAGGACTATGCAGTGTTTCAGAGACACGCTTGCTCTCCACCGGTAGTAGCTGACTGAGAACGACCTTGCGACTTCCAGGCAACTCAGACGCCCCTCTCGCACCTATGTTCAACGGGCAGCGGCGGGCGCTGGGGAAGGAACTCAACTCGCCGGTGGCGAACTTGGTACCAGCCGGACACTCCTGTTGTCGCTCAGTTGGGAGGCTCCCCCCATGTACCTCGCCCTCGGCGCCGCTCTCATACTTGTTCTCGCTTGGGCTGCTCCGCCCTGCCAGGCTGCTGAAGCCGACGAGCTGGTGACGAACCCGCAGTTCCTCACCTCCGAAGACAGACCACTCCCGGCGGGCTGGTCGGTCTGGGAACCGGAGTGGGCGGGGGCCGCCTGTGTTGTGCGATTGGTCCCCGGCGGGCTCCGCATGGAGGCGCCCGGGAAGCCGCACGCGGTGGGTGGCGTCACGCAGGAGCTTACCGGCGTCAGCGGTGGCCGGGCCTATGCCGTTCATGCGGACTGCGAGTTAGTTGGGGTGCCGTTCCCCTACCGGTCGGCCCTTGTCCGTCTCGAATGGACGCAAGGCGGCAAAGCACTGCACCCAGCCGGAACGCTGGTCCGGGGTCCTCTTATCGACGGCGACCGGGCCCGCTTCGACGACACGTTCGTTGCCCCCACGGAGGCCGACGGCGCCCGCCTATCGCTGGAGACCAAGTGGCTGCAGGGCGGCTCCGTCACTTGGAGCCGCGTGAGCTTGCAGCCAAGCGAACCGCCCAAGCCGCGCAAGGTGAAAGTGGGCACCGTGTACCTCCGCCCGCAGAACAGCACCCCGGAGCGCAACCTCGCGCTCTGGTGCGCGCAGATCGACAGCGCCGGGACGCTGGGGCTGGACATCGTCTGCCTGGGAGAGGCGATCAGGATGGTCGGAACCGGCGCCTCGTTGGCAGACTGCTCCGAGCCGATCCCCGGACCGGCGACCCGGCAGCTCGGCGAGGCCGCCAGGCGCAACCACCTCTGGGTGGTCGCCGGGCTCAACGAGTGCGCCGGCGACACGTCATACAACACGGCAGTGCTGCTCAATCGCGAGGGCGAACTGGCGGGGACGTACCGGAAGGTGCATCTCCCGCGCGAGGAGTGGCGCAAAGGGATCACGCCCGGCAGCGAGTACCCCGTGTTCTCGACCGACTTCGGCACCCTCGCCGTGCAGATCTGCTACGACTGGTTCTTCTCGGAGCCGGCGGCGATCTTTGCCCAGCAGGGAGCGGAGATCCTCTTCGCCCCGACCTGGGGCAACACGCTCCCCGACCACGACGGCATGATAGACGGCGAGTCCACCTTCCGCGTGCGCGCCCGCGACAACGGCCTCTACCTGGTCCCGTCGGTGTACGACGGCAACAGCCTGGTTATCGACCCAAGAGGGCGCCTCCTGGCTTCGAGTAACGGCAAGGAAGGCGTGGTGTGGGCTGAGATCGATCTCAGCGTCCGGGAGCCGCTGGAGTGGGTGGGGCACTGGCGCTCCATCGGTCCGCGGGACCGGATGCCGGAGACGTACGGACCGCTTCTTGGGATGCCAGGGGCCCGGCCCCACTGAGGCGGGCGTTGGGGAGGTGGCGCCTCTCGCGGGCGGGCCGCTCTCTCACGTTCGTGGCTCGGATTGGCGGCGGCATCGAGGAGCCGCCCGCGCTACTCCGATTCCGCCTCGCCCAGCAGATTGCGATCCTTGGAGGGCCGGCGCATCCCCTCGATAAGGTCCTGGCACTGCGCGCACCGCGTGGCGGACGGCACCCACCTGAGCCGCTCGGTGCTGATCTCGTTGCCGCAGACCTCGCACGTTGCCTCGTCGGAATCGACCAAGCGCTTGAGTGTCTCCTCCACGTCGCGGAGGCGCTCGCGCAGATCCGCTGCGATGGCGACGCCCAACTCGCGGTCGTAGATGGCGTCTGCTGCGTCGGTCAGGTCGTCCTCATCGCTGGACTCGAGGTCGCTGTCCTCGATGCTGGCACGCACGCGGGCCATGGCGCGCTCGAACTCCCGCCGCAAGCGCTCCCGTTCGGCCTGCAGCAAGAACCGTCGTTCGCTCGGCTTCCCCGGCTCAGTCTCTGGGGCCCTTTTCTCGGCCTTAGGCTGGGTCTTAGTGGTCATCGTCGCCTTCTTTTTGGCTGCGGTCGGGCTCTTACCGCGACTCGCCAGCTTCGCAACGGGCTTGTCGGCGGGCTCCTGGGTGCGACTCATCGGGGTCTTCTTAACCATGCGAATGACACCCCACTTTCCGGACAGGTTCTAACGGGCTCTTCTCCAACGCCACCAGCGAACAGCCGGGGGGGCCGACGCGACCTCCCCGAGGTGACTGCCATTTGACAGCGCCGCCAACAGCATTCCTCGCCGGCTGAGCAATATCCTGACGCACTGGGCTCTCTTGGGGCGGCCTGGCCGTTGGTCTGGTCGAGAAAAGGGAACCCGATAGTAGCGGCGAACTGTCCACAATACAACCCCCGGGCGATGTTTTCAGAGGCACGCGAACGCTGATCGTAGAGGAGCAAGCAGTCACAGAGCAGCGGATACCCCGTGCCGGCGACCTGACAGACCGAGCAGACAAGCACCTCAACGGCGGGGTCGGCACCGGGCCGACTCCGCCGTTCCTTTTGCGAGCCATGCCAGCACCCGTCTTGACGGCCAGCCCTCACCACTCGCGCGGCAGCAGCGCCCGCCGCCTGCCCTGGCGCGGGATTGCGCTGGGACTGCTGCTGATCCCCTTCAACACGCTGTGGGTCCAGCACTCGGAGGTCGTTCGAGAGACGGCACAACCGACGATGGCCTCGCTGTTCTTCACGGCGGTGCTGACGCTGCTGGGGGTGACGCTCCTGAACAGGACCGTCGCCCGGATCCACCCGCGAAGTGCGCTGAGCGGCGGCGAGCTGTACCTGGTCTACGCGATGGTCAGCGTTGCCACGGCGCTCGCCGGGCATGACCAGATCGAGGTCCTCGTGCCGGTCATCAGCTACGTCCGGCACTTCGCCTCGCCGGAGAGCCGCTGGGAGGAGAAGCTGTTTCCCTCGCTCCCCGACCACCTGGTGGTGTCGGACCCCGACGCCCTGAGTCGGTACTACAACGGGCACAGCTACCTCACCCCGGAGAACGTGCGCCCCTGGCTCGGGCCCGGTCTGTGGTGGCTCGGGTTCCTCTGCCTGCTCGGACTCACCATGGTGTCCCTCAACCTGATCTTCCGGCAACGGTGGACCGAGGGGGAGAAGCTGTCGTACCCGTTGCTGACGGTGCCTGTTCAGGTGGTGGAGCAGCTTGACTCCTTGCGGGGCGATGGCTTGTTCTGGTTGGGCTTCGCGATTGCCGGTGGGATCGACCTCCTCAACGGCCTGCATGTCTTCTACCCGTTCATACCTGCGCTCCGCGTTACGGCGCACGATCTGCTCCCGGGCCAGAACACGGAGCTACTCCGGGCCTTTGGCTACATGCCGATTGCGTTCTACCCGTGGGCCATCGGGCTGGGGCTGCTGCTGCCCAAGGACTTCCTGCTCACCTGCTGGGTGTTCTTTTGGGTCTGGAAGCTGCAGCGAGTAAGCGGCGTGCTGGCGGGTCTGTCGCACGTGCCACGCTTCCCGTATGTCAACGAGCAGTCGTTTGGCGCCTACCTTGGCATCGCCCTGTTCGCCCTGTGGAGGGCCCGCGGGTACTTGGTGCAGGTGGCCCGCACGGTAGTCTCCTCCGGTGGCCCCCTGAACGAGTCGCGAGAGGCCCTGCGCTACCGCTGGGCGGCGCTCGGAGCCGTTTGTGGGTTCCTCGGGTGCGTCTGGTTCGCCGCCCGCGGCGGGATGTCGCCCTGGATCGCGACCGCGTACTTCGGGTTGTACCTCTGCCTTTCCCTGGCGTTCACCCGCGCCCGCGGCGAGATGGGCGTCCCCGCGCACGATCTCCATGCCAGCGGCCCCGACGCGATGCTGGTCTCCACTTTCGGGTCGCGCTCCTTCAGCGCAGGCACCCTCACCATGTTCTCGCTGTTCTGGTGGCTGACACGCGCGCACCGCAGCCACCCGATGCCACACGAGCTTGAGGCGCTGGAGCTGGGCCGACGGGGCGGCGCGCGCCCGACGGCAACGCTGGTCGCCATTCTTCTGGCGATCGTCGCCGGGGCGATTGCGGGCCTCTTGGGGGAGCTGTATCTCGGCCACAAACACGGGCTGGCCCTCGTCCAGAGCGACTCTGCATACTTCGGCCGCGAAGCTTGGAGCCAATTGGACGCCCGGCTGTCCACCCCCAGTGCGCCCGACCCGCGCGCCGGCGTCGCCATCGGCGTGGGGGCCGCGGCCACGCTCTTGCTGCTGTGGCTGCGGACCGTGTTCCTGTGGTGGCCGTTCCACCCGCTGGGCTACGCCGTCTCCAGTAGCCTATCCGGGCACCTCCTGTGGATGCCCCTGTTCTTGGCGTGGGCAGCGAAGTCAGCCGTCATGCGCTACGGCGGCGTGACCACCCACCGCAAGCTCGTCCCGCTGGCAATGGGGTTGATTCTGGGGGAGTATGTGGTTGGCGGCGGCTGGAGTCTCTACGGGTGGGCTCGACAGGCGGCGACGTACCGGTTCTGGTCGTACTGACTTCGCCGTAGCCCACGTCGCGCACTCCAATACCGTCTCCCAATTCGTGCCAGCGCGCCCCTTGACAAATGCGCCAAATGGGTGCATCCTATCGCGTCACCGTAGGGCAGCGTAGGACCTTGCGGCGAACACCACTTACACCAAGGGAGGTGCCACAGTGATCAAGAGATTGTTCGTTGAGGAAGAAGGACAGACGCTCGTTGAGTACGGTCTGCTCGTTTCCCTGATCGCGCTGGTCGTGATCGCGATCCTGACCGTTCTCGGGCAGAAAGTCCGGAACCTGTTCGTGACCGTGAACACGAACATCGCGAGCAGCACCTGATCTCGTCCCTCCCTGAGGGCTGAGAGTTGCTCTCTGCGGCCCGCTGCGCAGCCGATGGCACGCAGCGGGCCGTTTTTTGTGCGCCCCCTCCGGGTCCGGTCGCCTACGGTCGTGCTCGCGGGCCCTCTGCGTCGGCGCCCCCTGCGCCGTCGCGCCTTGACTTCTGTCCCGCAAGCGCGTACCCTCGCACAGTCTGAGAGCCGCGCAGTTGCGCACCCAGGAGGTCGCGATGGAGTTCCCCTCATTCTCCGTGGAGGGCCGAGGCGCGCTGGTGACGGGAGCCAGCAAAGGCATCGGCCGACACGTAGCGCTGACCCTGGCCAACGCGGGCGCCGACGTGGTCGTTTCTGGCCGCGACGAGACCGAGCTGGCCGAAGTGGTGGCACTGATCCGAGCGCTGGGCCGGGAGGCAACCGCGATCCCGGCCGAACTGGCCGACGCCGAGGCCGTGAAGCGACTGGGCGCGGAAGCCCTTGCCGCTTGCCCCCGTCTCGACATTTTGGTCAACAACGCCGGTATCAGCGTGCCTGAGCCGGCCTTGGACCAGTCGCTGGACGCCTGGGACCGCACCCTCGCCGTGAACCTGAGAGCGCCTTTCCTGCTGAGCCAGCTCTGCGCGCGCCACATGAAAGACCTCGGCGGCGGGAAGATCATCAACATCGGCTCGCAGTCGGGCGAGGTCGGGCTGAAAGACCACGCGGCGTATTGCGCGTCCAAGGGCGGCCTGCACAACCTCACGCGGGCGCTGGCCGTGGAGTGGGGGCCGGACAACATCAACGTGAACTGCGTAGCGCCGACCGTCATCCTGACGCCCATGGGCCAGATGGCGTGGGGAGATCCTGTGAAGGCACAGGGAATGCTGGACCAGATCCCGCTGGGGCGGTTCGGCGTGGAGAACGACGTGTCGAGCGCGGTGCTATTTCTTGCCAGTCCCGCTGGAGACCTCGTCCACGGGCAGATTCTCGCCGTGGATGGCGGCTTCACCGCTCGGTGAAGTGGGCCAGCGTGCCGCGAGGTGATGACCATCCGCACCAAAGCGTCAAGAGCCTGCCGTGCCGCCCGCGTGCTGTCGCTGGTCGCCGCGGGAGCGGCGCTCTCAGTTCTGTGGACGGAGGCGCAGGTCGGCCCTGCGCCGGCCGGCGCCCGGAAGCCCAAGCCCCGAGTCGCGGAAGCGCACTGGCTCACCCCGTTCTACCGCGAGGGCCAGTACCGCTGGTTGGACATCGCGGACCGCCCCTACTCCACGACGTTTCGTCGCCTCTCCCAGTACGGCAATCGACAGGTGCTGGCCAACTACACGCAGTTGGAGGGCGACACGCTCCGGGGGGAGTTGGTCGCCCACGGGCTCAAACCCAACTTCGCCTACCAGGTGAAGCTGGAAGGTCAACCCACGAAGGCCGGGCCGTTCTCCGCCGAGGACTTGCGCGATCCCCGGAACTGGACCAACAAACAACTGGGCGAACTGGGCCGTTGGTGGTGTCCCGACTGCGAGTACAACGTCAGCAGTTGGAGCATGGACGGCGACTGCCACAAGGGGCACCGGTTGCTGGGCTACGTGCTATTCGACTTCTTTGTCACCGACGAGAACGGCAGCGCCAAGTGCACCTTCAGCCTCGACAGTAGCTACCACGTGCTCTGGAAGACCTCGCAGTACCCGCCTTCTGACGACGATTCTGCGCCGCGACTGTTCAAGCCGGTTGCCTCTCGGTCGTTCGGGTACAGCAAAGACCTGCCGGCAGAGGAAGTCTCGATCTATCTCGAGCATGAGTACGACCGCCCCCGCCCCGGGCAAGCGCGGCTTCCCGAGGGCGAGTATCGCTGTCGCCTACTGCTCACCGAGGAGAGCTTTCACTCCTACAGTTGGGGCGCGGGGGCGACCCCGGGCGGGCATTGGTGCCACTGCCTGTCCGATGAGGAGCTGCGCTTCACCGTCCGGCGGTAGGGGCGCCGTTTGCCCGTCCGGCCAGTCGCCCAGCGCTACGCCGCGCCGATGGACCGCAGGTAGTCCATGCACGCTACGACGATCTGGTGGCGCGCCGCCAAGTCCTTCCCGGTCATGAGGTCGCCTTCGAGTTCCAGTGTGTAGGGTCCGGTGAAGCCACGTTCGCCAAGCAGTCGGAAGACCTCTGGGAAGTCGACCACGCCCTGCCCCAACACGGGGAAGTTGAGCGACTTGGGCAGCCCGTCGGTGTCTTTCAGGTGCACGCTGGCGACGTGCTCAAGGGCCTTCGCCAACTCGGTGACGGAGTCCGTTCCCTCGTTGTAGTAGTAGATGTTGGCGGTGTCGAAGTTGTAGCCCAAGGCCGGTCGATCAACTTCGCGAATGGTCGCCAGGGCAACCTCGCCGTTCGTCCCGTACGGCGGGTGGGTCTCCATACAGAGGGTGAGGTCGAGTTCGGCAGCCTTGTCGCAGAGCTGCCGCAGATTCGCAATCAACCCCTCGTCGGCTTCGCCCTCTTTGCCCTGAACGCTGACGAAGAGCTTTCGGGTGCCGATGCCCGCCGTTCGCTCCATCACCGTCTCGAAGGCGGCCACCGAGTCGGCGTTCCGCAACTGAACGCCCGTGGCCACGGTGGCGATCTGCATTCCGTTCTTCTCGGCAAGGCAGCGGCAGCGCTCGTAGTCGCCATCCCCTGGCGGGCTCAGTTCGATGGCCTGAACGCCGGCCTGAGGCAGCAGTTCGTACGCCTCGTCGCGGTCGAGGTAGACGGGGAGACGACAGGAGAAGACGTTGCTCATTTCTGTTCCTTTCAGCGCTCACGCCCCGCCCTCGTCGTGCCTGCGGGTGGCGTGCTGGTGCGACCCCTGTTCGCCGGTCATCGTGGCAGTCCTTCAGACCACCGGTACTGGCAATGGGCCGGCGTAGCCTCAGGCGTCGCCCGCAGGCCCTCCCGGAGCAGGCGCAACTGCAAGAAAAGGCGCCCCCCTTCCCGGGAGGCGCAAGCGATCCGACGGTCAGCGTGGCGCAGCGCTACTCGGCCTTGGCCTTGCCCTTCGCCTTCCCTCCACTCATGCCGGGCAGAAGGATCGTGACGCGAGTGGCGCGCACGCCGCCACCTTCGGCTGCCGCAGTCTCGGCGCGGACGTTGACGCCCTCCTTCAGGTCAGCGAAGGCGCCCTCCGCAGGCTTCGCGACGAGGGTCGGCTTCGGCTCTTTCGTCAGCGTCACGGTGATCTCCTCGTCATCAACCGTCTTCAGCGTGAGGCTCTCTCCGGCCTTCGTCACGGTTCCGAGGACGCCTTCCGCGGAGATTCCCTTGCCTCGCGGCTTCTCCCCTTCCGGGAGGATTGTGATCAACCGGGCCTCGACGGACTTCTTGTCCTTGGCCACCTTGCCCATCACGTGAACCATCTGCTTCTCCGCGATGTCCGCCGCCTTGGCGGGCACCAGTTTGGTGATCCTGGTCTTCTCGGCGACCGACACCTTCACTTCGGCCCGCCGGCCCTTGATGGTGATCGCCTTGGCTGCCGCGTCTACTGCTGTGATCTTCCCTGTCACCTGGGTAGGGGCCTTCGCCTTCTTTTCGGCACCTGCAACCACGCAGAACGCCAACACCACGCACGCCACTCCGACTGACACAACTATCCGTCTCGCCATCTTACTACTCCTTTCCTTGTCTCGCCTGCCGCCGCGAACCCACGGCAACAGGCGTGTTGATGGTGTTCTATTTCGCGCCCTTTCCCGCTTCCCCTTCTCTGCCTCGAAAAAAGTCGGCTGACTCCCGGAGCCGGTCACTCACGAGGCCGATTGACACCGCCCGGAGCATCCGGTACCATGGCAGCACCTACCTTCCGCAAGGAGTCGCGCAATGGGTGAAGACTGCCTCTTCTGCAGGATCGCGAGCAAGGAGATCCCCAGCAACGTCGTCTACGAAGACGAACAGGTCCTGGCATTTCTGGACCTGAACCCACAGGCACCGACGCATGTTCTGGTGATCCCGAAGAGGCATGTGGCGAACCTGCTCGACGCCGCTCCAACGCAGCAGGACCTGCTGGGCTACTTGATGCTCAAGTGCGCCGAAGTGGCGCGGCAACTCGGGATCGGCGAGGGTGGGTTCCGAGTCGTGGCAAACTGCGGGCCGGACGGGGGCCAGACTGTCGGCCATCTTCACTTCCACGTCCTCGGCGGCAGGGCACTCACCTGGCCCCCCGGGTAGCTGTGCGCTCCCCATTCGCCGCTCGGCACGCCGCATTCCCGAAGAGGTGCCTCCATGCTGGACGAACCCACCAAGACCGCCCTGCTCAAGTTGGCGCGCGACGCCGTTGAGGCGGCCGTCAGAGGGAAGCGGCCGCCCTCGCCGGACCCTTCGCTCACCATTCTCATGGAGAAGCGCGGCGCCTTCGTGACTCTCAAGAAGCACGGTGATCTCCGCGGCTGCATCGGCTACCCCGAGCCGGTCAAGTTGTTGAGCGAGGCGCTCCTCGACTCCGCCGCCTCCGCCGCGCTTAACGACCCGCGCTTCCCCCCGGTCCGCCCCGAGGAACTCCCCGACCTGCACCTCGAAGTCTCCGTCCTCACCAAGCCCGAGCCCCTCGCCGCGGAAGACGTCGAGGTGGGCAAGCACGGGCTGATCGTCCAGCGGGGCTTCAGCCGCGGGCTGTTGCTCCCCCAAGTCGCCACCGAGTGGGGTTGGGACCGGGAGACGTTCCTGGAGCACACGTGCCGCAAGGCCGGTCTGCCGAAGGACGCCTGGCGCAAAGGAGCGGAAATCCTGGCGTTCTCGGCGGAGGTGTTTGGGGAGGAAGAGGGCGCTGGCGGCAGTGGGGAAAGTCGGTAGAAAGGCGAGCACACATGGCAACCAAGATCGCCCTCCTCGGCGCTGGACAGCGCGGCGTACGGGGTGTCCTCGCTCGGGCCGCACGGACCCCACGTGGCGTGGCACGACGAAGACATGCAGCTCGCCGCCAAGTACGGGATCATCCAGACCACCGGCGACACCGTGGGACCGGGTGGGCTGTCGGCGGCATTGCGGATTGTGCCGCTATACGTCGAGATTGCGGAGGCGATGGACCGGCTCTGCCCCGACGCCATCCTGCTCAACCACTCCAACCCGATGGTGCCCATCTGCCGGGCGATCAACAAGTACACGGGGGTGTGCGTGCTCGGCCTCTGCCACGGCGCGCAGGGGACGGAGCAGTACGTGGCGGAGGTGCTTGGTATTCCGCGCGAGGAACTGAGCTTCCGCTCCGTCGGCGTCAACCACATGCTGTGGATGACCGACATCCGGCACCGCGGCAGAGACGTGTATCCGCTGCTGCGCGGGAAGCTCGACGAGCGGGGCGACGAGGAAGGTCACCTGCTGGCCAGGAAGCTGTTCGACCTCTACGGCTACTACCCGGTCAACAACGACCGGCACATCATCGAGTTCTTCCCGTTCCTGCGGCAGGCGCGGGCGCCCGGTGGGCTGCCGTACAAACTGCAATTCCGCTCGGAGATGCTGGCGGAGCGAAAGGGAAAGGCCCCTCAGGAGTGGGAGGAACGCCGGAAGCGAGCGGCAGGCGAAGCCGAGATCAACCTCCCCAAGACCCCCTCCCCCGAAAACGTCGGCGCCCTCATTGGCGCGCTGGCAACGGGCGCAGAGTGCAAGCACTTGGTGAACATTCCCAACAACGGCGCGGCGCCCAACATGCCGGACTGGCGGTCGTGGAGATCGACGCTCTGCTCACCCCCAACGGCCCGCGTGGCGTCTACATGGGGCCGATCCCGCAGAACGTACTCGCCTGGACGCTCACCACGATCTACCAGCAGGAACTCGTCGTGGACGCGGCGGTCAAGGGCGACCGCACCCTGGCGTTGCAGGCGCTGGTCAACGACCCGCAGGTTGTCTCCCTCGAGGAAGCCGAGGGATTGCTGGCCGACTTGCTGGAGGCGAGGCGGGCGCAGTTGCCGAGGTTCTTCCCGGGGCAACTGACGGCTTGACAGGATGTGCAGGCATGCGCGGTCCCGCTACGTTGCCGGGTTGCCGCCCCCCCGGGTCTCCCACAACTCCCACACGAATACCACACCCGCCGCCAGCGGAACAGCCGCCAACGAGAGCATCCCGCTGCGCAGGTCTCTATGATCGGCGAGCCATCCCACCATGGTCGGGAAGACGATCCCGCCCGAGTTTCCCACCGCCGACAGTGCCCCGAACATGGTGATGCCGCCGTCGGGGATGCGGTCGGCGCAATGGGCTAACACGGTGGGCCAGAAGGCAGAGACGAACCAGCCGAGGCACGCGAATGACGCCACCGCGACCACTCGGCTGTGGGTGGTCCCGGCCAGCGCAATGCAGACGGCGCTGCCCACGCAGTTGAGCAGAAGCACCCGCAGCGGGACGTACTTCGCCGGCAGGCTGCCCATGGCAAACCGCCCCAGGGCCATCATGATTGCGAAGAGCACCAGACCACTCCCCGCCGTCTCGCGGGCGAAGCGGAAGACCTCCTCCAGGTAGGCCGACATCCATTGATGCGGGCCGATCTCCGCGCCGGCGAGGAACAGCATCGCGAGGAGCATGCGCCAGAACACCCGTTCGTTCCACGGGAGGACGCTGGCGAGGTTGGTGTTCTGGCGCTCCGGGCGGGGTAGCCGACAGGTCAGGAAGCCCAGCCCGTAGAGGAACACCGGCGCCGTCATCACCAGGTAGATGAGGCGCCACGAGACGTGCAGCCGCAGCAGATGCATGCTGAGCGCGAGTGTCCCAATGGCCCCCACCGAGTAGAACCCGTGGCACAAGTTCATGGCGCGAGTGCGCGCATGGGGCCGCAGGACGCAGACCAGTGGGCTGACCAGCACTTCGAGGACACCACAGCCCACGCCCAGCACTGCCGCACCGGTCACCAGCGCGGGGTACGACTGCGCCGTCGCAGAGAGGACCAGACCGCTGATCTGGAGACAGGAAGCTAATACCAGGAAAGGCTTGTACCCAAACCGGTCTCCCAGTGGGCCGGTGCACACAATGGCCGCGACGAACCCCCAGAAGAGCGCACCCAACAGCACGCCGCGCTGGGTATCGGTGAGGAGGAAGGTGTCGGTCAACGCAGTCAGGCACATCGGCGGCGTGTTCACCGCGACGGCAATGCCGAGCATGCCAACGTAGCTGCTGACCAGGGCGCGGGTCTGCGTGACATGGCTCAGGTCGGCTTGAGGGGGCGTGTCTGCCAGAAGGGTCTCCGTTGGCCGGTCCGACGACCCGGACTGCTGGCCGGCCGGATGCAAACGACTTGCCGTGAGCGGCGCCTCTATGGAGCAACTACGGAGCCGGGCCGTCTGCCGTCTCCCGCAACTCTACCCGGTCGATGCCGAACCAAGGGCGATTGCTGGTGACGCCGTTCGGTTCGGTGTTGCGGATCTCCAGCCGGTTGAGACCCGGCTTGAGGGCTGCTGCCGACACCAAGAGGTCCCAGCGGGTCAGCCCCGTCTCCGTAAGAGGCACCCTCGCACCGAAGACGAGGTTCTCGTTGACGCGGATCTCGCCGGCGACCTCTCCGCCGGGAGGGCGCGGGCACTTGATCCCGTAGAGCGTGAGCGTCAGCCCCCCGGCAGGCACGTCGCCGAGCCGGAACCAACCCGTGAGGCGATCGGCCGGCGTGCCTTGCCCGTAGACGTAGTTGCCGTGCTCCGACACTCGCTTCCGCGCCGGATACACGTCGAAGCCGTACCCGTGCAGCACGCCCCCGCCCCCCAGGCACTCCTCGCCGGTGAGAACCAGTGGCGTGCCGTTGGCGCCCAACAGCTTCACCTCCTTCGGCGCCATGGGGCCGAGCAGCGATTGCAGGCGAAGGAGAGCGCCCTGCGCGTAGCTGGCAACGAGCCCGTTCGCGGCGCTTGCGTGACTGGACGACAGCTTGGTCGAAGTCGTGTCGGCCTTCAGCAAGTCGGCCAACGCCTCTGCCTGCCGGAAGGCGGCACGAGCCCTGTCCGACTGGTCGGACTTGTCCGACTGGTCGGACACGCTCTGCCTGGCCGCCTCGTACGCCCGACACAGCGCGTCGTAGAACTGCACCGTCCGCTCGCCGTAGGTGAACAGCCGCTCATCCTCGGCAACGCGCTGCGCGATCCGTTCCGGCAAGTCCTGCTTGGCGATGGCGTCGAGGGTCTCCCGGCACTGCTTGGCGTAGGCCAGAATCTCCAGCAGGTCGGGACCGTCGTCCTTCTCGAACGTGGTCCTCCCATACTTCAGATGCGTCGTCGGGAACAGGTTCGCGGCGCCCGTGTCAAGGCGCCGAGCCAGCCCGTACTTCAACTTACTGACATTGCACAGCATCTTCTCCAGGTGCCCATAGAACGTCCGCATCTCCGCCTGCACCGGTCCGTATCGGCCCGCAAGGTAGTCCGTCCACAGGGCAGAGCAGTCTGTCCTTGGGTCCCAGAGCTGCCTCGCCATCTGGTAGTTGGTCAGCGCCTTGTTGCCCCAGTTGGCGGTGGTGCAGTGCATGTAGTGGAAGTGCCGCACGCCCAGCCCGTAGTAGTACGGAATGTCGTTCGCCATCGTGTGCATGTAGCAGACGGGCAGGCACTTGTAGCCGGAGACGTTGTAGTACTCGCCAATGCAGACCTGCCCCTTGTAGTACCGACCCGGGTCGGTCGCCCAGCCCAGGAGGGCCTTGTTGTACGCGGCGTTCTTCGAGCAGTCGGGGTCGTCGAAGTTGTGCACGTAGCAGCGCACGATGGGGAAGTAGGTGGCGATGCAGGTGTCATAGTCGAAGTCGGCGGGCAGCGGGCGGGTGGGCGGTTCGAGCACGTCGGCGTACGCGAGGAAGAGCAGGCGAACCGGTCGGTTGATTCGGCCCTCCGCCTGCGCGCGCTTGATCGCTTGGTCGTAGTGGTAGACGAACAGCAGGTTTCGGTCCGTCTGCGAGCCCAGCGCCTGGCAGCGCTCGCATTGGCACCACTTGCCGCCGTCCAGCATCCAGACCAACGGTCAGCCGTGGTGCGCGGTCAGGAGACCTGCGCACAGCGTGTTGGAGACCTCGCTGTGTTCCGGTCTCCCGACCGGAACACGTCCTTGACCT
>PEVN01000315.1:0-6970 GCA_002779825.1 Armatimonadetes bacterium CG06_land_8_20_14_3_00_66_21
GAATCCCGTGGATTCGCAGCCCTTTGAGACCTTCCGGTCAAGCGTTTCGGGGCGGTCGGAGACCTGCCCCGAGCTAAGTACGGTTGTAGTATTAGGGCGGCTCATCACGTCTCGGTAGCGCTCGCGGGCGAGGTCCACGTCGGTGCGGCTGCCCGCGTCCTGCCAGGCACGGCGCATGTCGCGCGACCCCAGCCCGGGCTGCCAGTGCTCGCCGCGGAAGTGCCGGAGCGTGTGGTCCGTGTCGGTGAAGCAGCCGCCCGGGCCGACTTGGGCAGTGGTGTCGAAGGCGAGGGTCTCTTCGGTGATCTCGAACCCGCGCGCGAAGCGCTGGAGGGCGGCCGTCGCCTCCTCGTCGAGGATCATCTGGATCGGCGAGAAGACCTCATCGACAGAAAGCAGACCGGCCGAGATGTGTGCGCTGCCACACGCCATCAGCAGCGGCAGCGCGGTCAGTACCTTCTGCGCGCCAGCCTCGCAGCTTGGCCGCTTCGCGTCGGCGTGGCCGGCGTGGCCGGCGAAGCTCGCCCGGTAGCGGCGCGCCATCTGCGCCATGGCGACTGCGGCCAACGGCCGCTCCGGCCGCCCGTAGGGGTACATGCCGCGCCGCATGTCCAGGGGGGTCAGTGAACAGTACAGGTCGAGCCGACGCTCTCCCCAGACGGCGCGCTGCAGCATGTGGATGCAGAGCAACTCGGCGAGTTGCAGGCTGAGGGCGCCGGCAAGGGTGGCGGGGCCCGTCCCGCCGCTGGACAGCATCAGCCCGATTCCCACCCGGTACCCGCGCTCGGCGAACCAGACATAGTGCTCGGCCTCCGCCCGCCCGAACTGCAGGGGCGACTGGAAGTAGACAGCGGCGCTGAAGAAGTCCCGCGCCTCGCGCCCGGTGCCCGCAGCCCTCACCTCACCCATCTCCAGAATGTACGGCGCGAGCCGCACGTCCCAGAGCGAGCCGCCGACCCCGAGTCCCAGCTTTCAGCAGAGGTACCGCTGGTAGAGCGGGTGCACCGGCTTAGGCGCATCAGCCAACGGGCAACCGAGAAGGCTGCTCGGCGAGGGTCTCCTGACCCCGCCGCTCCCCGGACCGACAGGTCTCCAGAGCCCTTTGAGACCTTCCGGTCAAGCGTTTCGGGGCGGTCGGAGACCTGCCCCGAGCTAAGCGGGTGCACCGGCTTAGGCGCATCAGCCAACGGGCAACCGAGAAGGCCGCCGACGGAGACGTGCTCCAGGTAGTGCGCGAGCTTCACGTAGCGCCGGAGACGATCAAGGTCCCACGGGACGAACTCGTCAGTCTCAGGATCGAGGTAGGCGCCCAGGTACACGTCCGCGCTGGCGGATACCGTGGGGGCAATCGTCGCCCCGTCGAAGTGCTCCGACTGCACGAGGAACTCCTCCACGAACTCTGGGGAGAACCGGACAACCGGGTCCCGGGAGTCCACCCGCGCCCCGCAACCGACGAGGCGCTCAATGAGGCTCGCATTCTCCACCCGGACGCCGACCTCGTCGAGGATACGCAGGACGTTCTGGTGGATCGCTTCCTCCTCGACGGGAGACAGTGGGTTGGCGGGAGCAAAGGAAGTCATGGGAGGGAATGCCGCTGTCGCGTGTTCTCGCGCGGATGTCGGGACAGTCCGCGCGAAGGCTGAAAGCTGCTGGAACGGGCCGCTGTGGCCATCACGGCGCCTGCGCCAGGACTCCCAGCTTGACCCCGGGCACCCCGCCCTCCGGGTAGCACTTCATCTCGAGCGCCGGGTTATCGGCCGGGACGCGGAAGTCGCGGGTCAAGTAGTCGGCGAAGACAAACGGCTCGCAGCGGCTGCCCTGCTCCAAGTCCAACTCTGCGCTCACCTCGTCGAGGCTGCCGTAGCGCTTGTTGTGCCGCCATGCGCAACCCCAGTTGAGCAGCGGCTGTCCCTCGGCGGTGGCGTACAGATTGCCGCCAAAGGTCAGCTTCATCTTGTTCAGAGTGACGTTGACCGGACAACCCTTCTCGTCCAGATCCATGTCGCCGAGTTGGGTCTTGGGTTCGCCTTGCTTGAGGTCCGTAGGCTTCTTCTGCATCGCTGCCGGCCAGTGGCGCTCATCCAGCACGTCGAACCAGCCCCAGGTCTGGGCGTCGCGGTTGTAGGCGAAGACGTTGTTGCGGATGACTTGGTCGTGGTTCCACACAGGAACCTCAGTCTTTGTGTTCCCAATGAGGGGCGTTGTCCGCCCTTGCTCGCGGAAGTTGAAGCCCTCTTTGTTGCCGACGATGACGTTACGCTCAATCACGCAGTTGGGCGAGCTGGACAGGGAGATCCCGGCTGCAGCGCCCCACGCGCCCGGCGAGTCGGCGAAGCCGTTCCCGAGGATCACGTTGTCGTGGGCGTGGAGGCCGAAGGAGATCTCATAGAAGATGCCGCCGTCTTCGTTGTTGGCGATCAGGCAGTTGCGGACTGTGCAGTTCTCGTTGCCGATGTCGAACCAGACGCCGTTGCCCTTGTTGGCCAGGAACTGGCTCTTCTCGATGATCAAGCCACGACAGAGCACCAGCTTGTCGCCGCCCGCTTCCCAGCCGCGATTCCAGCCCTTGGTGTTGTTGTTGCGGACCACGCACTCGGTGATCAGCGCGTCGTGTGCGCCATTTGCGGAGAAGCCCATCTGGCCGTTGTCCTGGAACACACACCGGCGCGCGACCGTGCCGGCAGCGCCAAGGAGCGCGCCGATGGAGTTCATCCGCTCACAGACGCAGTCTTCCAGCACGTCGCCTTTCCCCCGCAGCAGCACCGCCGGCGACTGCGCCATGTTGGCGGCGTACCGGAAGCGAATACCGCGCGTCTCGACGTGCGCCCCTTTGACTGTCCACAGGGAAGTGCGCATGGAAGCCTCCACGCGCACCTTGGTCAGGTCTCCGTTGTTCGCCGCCCACACATACAGCCGCTTGCCCTCCTCGTCGACGAAGAAACTACCCCGACTGAGTTGGTCGCGCTGCAGTACTTGGTGCAATGGGTAGCCCTGCACGAACACCTGTTCCGCTCGGCCGATCAGTTTGTGAAAGTCGTCGTCGGGGTGGGCGTGGTACTTGGTCCAGCTCAAGAAGACGTGCGGCCAAGGGGTGCTGAACACGTTGTCGTCGCCCGCTTCCTTGATCCAGTCAGTCAACACGTCGGCGCCGGTGACGACGACGTTGGCGGCCACGTCCGGCTGGAAGCGGATCGGCTTGTCGGCAGTGCCGTTCGTCTCGAGGCTCACCGACTCGCGGTAGACTCCGCCGCGAATCGCCACCGTGTCGCCAGCCGCCGCGACAGTGGCGGCCTTGCCGATGGTATTGAACGGCGCCGCCGCTGTGCCGGGGTTGTCGTCGTTGGCGCCGGGGTGGCGCTGGTCGACGACGTACGTGGTCGGCGCTGCCAGTTCTGCATTCGCAGAGCTGGCTACCACGCACACGAAGAGGACCGTCGCCACGACGAGGGCCCACCAGGGGCCGTCCGGTGTGTGCGAGGGGGAGGGGTTCACGTGGGCTCTCCTGGGTTCGGTGAAGGTTGGCGGAATTCCGGGCGATCTTCGGTCAGCCAAGGAACACCTCGTCTGCCGTGAGCACGTGGTCGAAGTGGGGGCGCAGTTGGTCGAGCTTCGGGGTAGGCTTCCCGAGCACGAGCACTCTCTCGAGGGCGTGCCCGGGGAATGCCGCCCGGAGCAGGTCGACCTTGCCCTCCAGCTCTGAGACCACCTGCCGGGGGGCAAGCCGGGCGGTGTATTTCATCTCACACACGGTAAGCACGCTATCCGCGCGGACGAATAGCAGGTCGACCTGGCCGCCTGCCCGTTCCGTCATGCCGCGCTGGAACCAAGCACCCGACCGGTGACTGATGCCGCCGAACCGCAGGTGGTCAGCGAGCTGCTTTGCGTGCTTGCGGCAGAGCCGCTCGAAGGCGTAGCCGCGCCACTGGTCGAACGCCCGAGAGGCATTGATCTGCGGGAACGAGAGGTTGCCAGAGACGATCTCCGCGGAATGCGGCGCGATGAACCGGAAGTAGAAGTGGAGGTACTCGTTGTCGAGGCTGTACCGAATGAGCCGGCTGTTGGGCCCTTTGTCCACCGGCGAGAGCGCGCGGACGAACCCGGCCAGTTCCAGCTCCTTCATTCGAGCGCTGAAGGTGCCGCCAGCGAGAAGCTGGCACTTGGCGGTAAGTTCTGCCGGAATGAGGCGGCGCTCTGAGAGCGCCCGCAGTACCGGCTCGTAGGTAGGGTGCTGCGCGAAATGGCTGATGAACAGCCGATCGAACTCTCGAAAGAAGAACCCCGAGGCGCGGAAGGCGTACTCGTTCAGGTTCTGCTGCAGGCTCAATGTCGGGTTCAGCTCGACGAGGTACTGCGGCACTCCACCGAACACGAGGTAGGTGTCCAGTGCCTCGGCAGCATACGGCGCGCCCCGAAGGAGTTGTTGGCTTTCGCGGAGCGACAGTGGATGAAGGTGAATCTCCAGATCGACCCGGCCGTACAGTGCCCGGGACTGCAGCACCTTCTTCACGAGGAACGACGAGACAGAGCCGCACAACACGAACACGCGCTGTGGGTGCTTGGAGAAGAAGTTGTCCCAGTAGTACTTGAAGACGGTCACCACTGCCGGCTTCATCTCGCAGAACCACTGGAACTCGTCAAAGAACAGAACCAGACGGCCGGAGTGCTGCTTCTCGTGCTGGGTGATGGCGTTCCCCAGTGCCTCGAAGGCGTCTTCCCAGCGCAGGAGCGTCAGCGGCTCACCGGGAGGCACATAGTGGCTGAGCTGCTTCGCGAAGAAGCTCAATTGCGTCCGCCTGTCACCGGCCTCAATCCCCTCGAACTTCCAGAGCGTATCGTCCCGAAAGGTCTGCTCGACAAGTGCCGTCTTGCCGATGCGTCGCCGCCCGTAGACGACAGCAAGCAGCGCGCGCCCGCCGGCCAGAGGCGGGCGTGGATCTTCTTCGCCCCCCAGGCGGGGTACCGGTCTTTGCAGCCCAGCATCTGCGCCACCGTCTCCGGCACCGTTGCCCGCGGGCGACAATGCGGACACCGCGACCGCTCCGCCAACTCGGCAAGACCCACCTCGTCGGCTCGCCGAAGCCAGCGATAGGCCGTTGTCCGACTCACGCCAGCCTCCCGAGCCGCTCCGCTCACCGACACCCGCTCCTCGCTGATTCGATACACCATCCGTTTGCGGCTCTGCATCCTGGACACCTCGTGAAACGGCACTTCGCTCACTCCTGTCTTCCTCAACTCTAATTCCGGTCTGCAGAAGTGTAACGGATGTCTTGTCAGAAACTGTAACGGATGTCCTGTCATCATACACGGGGACGAAGCACATTTCCCACTCGCCGTTGAGGCACGTGTTGGGGCGCGATCCGGCGACAATGTCGTCCACGTAGAACTTCGACAGACGCACCGCCGGGCTGACACCGTCGGCCATGGCGGAGACCGAGAGCCGCGCCCACCCGCTGTCGCCGGGCTTCAGCGCGAAGGTCTTCGTCAGCTTCTCGCCCGGCTGCAGTGTGAGTTCCTCGCGGCTGGCCAGCAGCACGCGCTGGAGGTAGTCCTTGCCCGTTGCCAGCAGCGTGAAGGTGCGCGGCAGGACACCGGGGTTGTAGAGAACACAAGGCTGCCGGACCGTGTCCCCGTCCCGTTGCGTCGCCTCCCATTGCGCGTCGAGCCAGAGGGTGGTGGGGCGTCCCCAGTCGGGAGGGTTCAGCTTGACGAGGCCGCCCGCGGGCGGCTCTCGGTAAAGACGCAACGGCCCAACCGTGACGGCGCCGCCCTCGGGCATGCACACCAAGCGCAACACGTCGCTTGGCTTCACGTGAATCGGAGCGTCCGCCCGGATCTCCGCCTGGTAGAGGCTCCACTCGGCGGCGTTCTCGGGTCGCACCGGCTCCGTGTGGCTGGTCCAGACGAGGCGGGTGTCGTTGAGGTATGCCTGCACTTGGTTGGGGAAGTGCTCGCCGAACCCGAGGGAGCCGCTCCAGAGCGGCATCATCGTCAGCAGTCCGAGGGAGTAGTCGCCCTCCGGAACGTCGCCGCACGGGAACCGCAACTGGGTCTTGAACACCCGCGCACCCGGTAGGTCAACGCTGTCGAGACCGGGACCGAAGCGGTCCATGACCGGCACGACGTCGGCGGGGTCGCCGGTGCGCATGAGGGTGGCTGAAGGGAGCGGCAGTTCGCGAAACGAAGGCGCCTCAGCGGAAGCCCCCTCGTGCGCGAGGGCTGCGAGCAGCAGGATGGTGGTCGTGCTTCTTGTGCGCATCGTCACACTCCTTGCGCCGAGGATCAAGAGACCCAGCGGCATGAGGAGTTTCGACGCAGGAACCGGAATGCCTTCACCCCTTCCGCAGCCCCCCAGGCATGTGCTTGACTTCCCCTGGAATCCGGTCTATCGTCTACCAGGCATGGAATTCGAGTTCGACGAAGAGAAGAGCAGCGCGAACAAGCAGAAGCACGGGATCGACTTCTGCGAGGCCCAAATGCTCTGGACCGATTCTGACCACGTCCAGATCCCAGCTCGGACTGCCGACGAGCCCAGATTCCTGGTGGTGGGAACGATCCGCGATAAGCGCTGGTCGGCGATCATCACGCGCCGCGAGGGACGCACTCGGACTATCTCGGTCCGATGGGCCCAGACGAAGGACGTGGATCTCTATGAAAGCTGAGGAACTAGACCGCCGTTTCGACGACGGCGAGGACATTGCTGACTACCTCGACCTCGCCAAAGCCCGGCGGCCTGGTCCCGAACAGAAGTGGGTCAACGTGAACTTCCCCGTCTGGATAGTCCGGTCGTTGGATCGGGAAGCCAGCAGGCTGGGCGTCGGAAGGCAGTCAGTCATCAAGCTGTGGATAGCGGAGAGGCTTGAGAAGGCGGCGGCATAGTACTACAACCGTACTTAGCTCGGGGCAGGTCTCCGACCGCCCCGAAACGCTTGACCGGAAGGTCTCAAAGGGCTGCGAATCCACGGGATTCGAG
>PEVN01000315.1:6982-39824 GCA_002779825.1 Armatimonadetes bacterium CG06_land_8_20_14_3_00_66_21
GCCGCCACCACTCGCGGTCCGACCCCCCAGGAGACCTGCAATGACCCTCTCAACCGGCGCGCGTGATCCACTCCTCCTCGCACTAACCGCCTGCCTCGCCCTCGTGCTTCTGCTTCTTCCCCGACCAGCCGCCGCTGCCGCCTTCAACGGTCAGTTCTACCGCGGCGAGGGCGACGTTGAGTACCTGCAGCTTCTCGACGTTTCCCGCCGCCTGTTCGCGCCCGACCCGGAGTTTCAGAACATCGCTATGCTCTACACCCCGGCGTGGGACGGGTTTGTCGAGGGACCTACGTGGGGTGCGTGGTGGATTCAGAACAGCTACGGGCCGACGTACTGCGCGCTGCCGTTCTTCGAGGAGCCGTACGTCACCTTTCTCCAGAACGCGCAGGACCTGTGGTTCCAGCAGATGGGCGACGGGAAGCGGGTATTCAAGTGGAAGGACAACGAGTGGCTCGTGCCCGACGGGCAGCTCTGCGACGCGGCGGCGCCGGACTGGGTGGTGCCGAAGCAGGGCGATGGGCGAGTGGACATTCACGACTGGGGGATGGAGTTCACTGCCGCCGGGGTGGTGATGCAGGCGGAGTTGCTGTTGATCGGCCGCGACGCCAAGGCGATTGAGCACTACCTGCCGTTGCTCGAACGCTGCGCCAACTTCATCGAGACCCGGCGCGACCCCAAGAACAACCTGTTTCTCGCGGGAGCTGCGGGCAACCTGTTGGCACCCAGTTACGCCGGCTGGAAGAAGCCCGACGGCACGTACGACAAAGCGTACCTCGCCGGTCTGTCGATCACCTACATTGCCGGGCTCGACCGGCTGATTGAGCTGGAGAGGCTGGCGGGCCGGAGCGACAAGGCGAACTGGTATACCGAACGTCGCGACTTGGCGCGCAAGGGGCTGCCGCTGCTCACGACAGATGAGGGTTACTTCCTCAAGTACCTCGACCCAGACGGCACCAAGCACGGCGTCTACGGCGCGAAGGAGCACGGCTACTTCGAGGCGGTGTGCAACCACGACGCCCTCTGCTTCCGCGTGGCCGACGACGCGCAGGCGGAGCGGATCTATGCGAAGCTCGCCTCGATCCCCGGCTTGCGGCGGCACGACCTCATCATCACCAACGAGCCCTCGCTGGACGACATGTACGAACCGGACACGGGGTGGCTGTGGAAGCACGGCACGTGGGTGAACGGCGGGCACTGGACAACGTGCGAAGCGCGGATGGTGATGGCGTACTACCGCCTGGGTAAGTACGAAGACGCCCGCCGGTCGATGAAGAAGCTGCTCACCTTCGCTCGCGACTTCCGCCTCGACAACCCGCTGGTCGATTTCGGCAACGCGGTCTACCAGCCGAAGGAGCCCATCAACCTCTGCTACGACAGCTTTGGCGGCCCGGCCGCGATGGTGCGGGGGCTCTTTGAGTACCTCTACCGGGCGGACGGACTGACCTTGCTGCCGCACGTCCCGCCGGGAGTCACGCGTTTGGAGCAGAACTTCCCCCTCCGGTTTGGCGCCAAGCGACTGTACCTGGCGACCGTTGGCTCGGGCGCGATTACCGGGGTGCTGCTGAATGGCAAGCGGTGGAAGTCGTTCGACGCCAAGTCGGTCTTCCTGCCCTACGACCGCACGCCCGCCGAAGCCGCGGTTCAGATTCTGCTGGGCGGCGCGAAGCCCGGGCCATTCACTCCGGCAAAGGCCACGCCCGCACTCCCGCCGCCGCCCGGTGCGGAGGCGTTGCCTGCCGACCTGTTCCCGGTGATCGTCCCCAACCAACTGCCATTGCGCCTCGGTGCCGACAGCAACGGCGAGAACCGCTTTCTCGGTGACCTCGCGCAGCCGGTGGTGTTCTCCCGCGCGCTGACGGCCGACGAGGTTGGCGCCCTGGCAGAGAGCGGCCTTGGTGGGCTGAGCAAGGACCCGGCACTCGTCGGCGCGTGGACCCTCGGCGATCAACAGGCCGAGCTCTTCCCGAACCCAGTCGATGCCGACCTCTCGGCGAAGGCCGTCGGCCACGTGGAGGTCGTCGACGGACCGAAGGGGAAGGCGGTCCGACTGTCAGGCGAGGGGTACCTCGAAATCGCCAACGCCCCCAAGGTCAGCTTGACCCATGCCTGCACCATGGCCGCCTGGATCTGCCCGAAGGTCCTACCGCCCGGCGGCGCGAGGATCATCGACAAGACGCAGGTCGGCACCTCGAACGGCTACCTGCTGGACACGTGCCCCAGTAACTCGCTGCGCCTGATCGTGGAACGCGGCTCGCTGGGGCACGCCGCCAACCTGGTTCCTGACCAATGGGCGCACGTGGCCGCGACGGTAGCCGCAGACGGCACCGAGGCCCTTTACCTCAACGGCAAGGCGGTCGCCACGCAGCAGCGCACCACTTCGCAGGAGGTTGAGTCGCTTGCCGCGCGGGTGGCGAAGCTGCGTGCGTTCCACCAGCGGTTGGAAGAGGCCGGCCTGGGCGACAGCTACGAGGCAGCCCATGCCCGCCTCGCGGTCCAGTGCCTGTCCACCGCTCACGCCCGCCTCAAGCTGCTGGCCGAGGGCAAGCTGACTCGACTGCCGGAAGCCTCTCAGTATGCCGCCGATAAGTCGTACTTCAGCACGGCGGCAAAGCTGTGCGACGGGCTCGAACGGCTGCTGAAGTCGTACGAGGATTCGGCCGACGCACGCAAGCAGCGGGTGTGGGAGTTGTGGGAAGGCTGAGGGCGCCAGCCTCGCAGGACTGGGTGCCGCGCGCGCTGCAGCTCGTCGCCGCTGCGAGTCTGCAGGGAGGCGCGCTATCCGGCCTTCTTGGTGAGCAACTCGATGAGGGAGTCCAGCCGGTCGCGGCTGCGTCCCGCAGCGAACGGCTTCTCCGGGTCGAACTGCCGACCGCCGCCGGGGCCGCCGCCGGGGCCGCCCATGCCGCCACCTCCGCCCGGAGGGCCTCCGCCGGAACCGCCCGCACCCGGGCCGGCCTTAGCGCCGCCGCCGCCGGGCCCCCCGCCACCTGGACCTCCGCTCATGCCGCCTCCGCCCGGGCCGCCGCGGCCACGGGTGCTGATCGCCTGAATCTCCTTCTGTTGGGCGTCCGTAAGCGTGGCCGACAGGGCCGCTGCCTTGCTCCCGGCGTCTTCCTGCGACAGAGCCTTGTCGGTCTGTAGCTCCTTCAGGAGCGGCACGAGTTTGCCGGCCTGCTCGGGCGAGAACTTCGCTTCGCCCTCAGTCTCAAGAGTGTTCAGATTACGGACCAGTCGCGTCAGCTCGAAGGTCTTGGGGTACTTCTCCCGCATCGCCGTGAAGCCGCCGCCGCCGCCCATGGCACCGCCGCCCATGGCACCGCCACCGCCACCCATGCCGCCGCCGCCCATGCCCGGCACGCCGCCCTCCGTCGCCGCCGAGTCGGCGCCCTTGTTGCTTCCCTTTTCCATGAAGAACCGCGCGTAGTAGCCGCCGGCGCCCCCCGCTACCAATCCAATGAGTAATCCCGCAACGGCCGCTGGGACAGTCGGACCTTTACCTGTCATGGTTCTGCTCCTTCGCGAGCGGGGTTGCTCGCAGTGCTGTGCTCCCGTGTCGATGGATTCTCTGCTTGCTGGCCGGTCCCTGCTTTGCGCCGACGGAAGAGCGCGGTCCTGGGGGATCTGGACAGGCGGCGCGCACTCGCGTTCGCGGGGGCGGCTGGCCTACTTGCGGAAGTCCACTCTCGGGTCGTACCCCGGCGGCCGGTAGGAGGGGTCGTTCGACAGGAAGACCGCCGACAGGCGCGGGCCGTTGGGAGCGTGCGTCGGCTCGAAAGCGACGGAGAGCGTGTGGGGACCGGCATTCAGCGTCACGGAGTCCGTCGGGCCCGCCCACCACCCGGAGGCGGCTTTGTCGGTGAACCACGTCTCCTCGCCCGGTTTGACGCCGTCCAGGTGACGGGTCAGGGTGTTGGGGAACCGCAGCCGCCAGTTGGTGCCGTTGACGCGTTGGTCGCCATCGACCTCGATCCACAACAGCGACGCCTGCTTCGCGTCGAAGGTCGTGTAGCGGGCCCAGCGGTAGTACGTCCCCTCGACCGGAGCGGCGAACGCCCACGTTGCCTTCGGCCGCGGGGCGTCCTTCGGGAGTGGCGTCGGCACGTGGGCGAACGCAAAGCCCTTTGCCGCACCCCGCGCGAGTCCCTCCGTCAGTTCGGCGTCGGCGATGGCGAGCTCGAGGGTCGCCGTCTCCATGTTCGGTACCTGCACGCGGAGGGTTGCGGGCTTCGCGGCCACGCCGCGCTTGTTGATCGCGACGACCTTGTAGTACAGCGTGCTGCCGGGCTTGAAGCCCCAGTCGAGGAAGTCCGTGGACTTTCCGGAGGTCAGCACGGTGGCGTTGCCGAGGACGAAGTCCGGCCGGTCGGCAATGTACACGGAGTAGAAGTCCAAGTCGAGGTCGGGCGACGGGATCCATGTCAGGCGCACTTCGTGGGCGGTGACCGTGGTGGCCCGCAGTCCCTCCACCGGGCTGGGGACAGGGTCGCGCGCGTCGCGTTCACCGGGGCGGTCGGCGGTCTCGCTGGTCGGCAGCACGCGGTCGAGGCAGAGACCATCCGCGTCGCTGGCAATAGTCACCGGCGCCTCGCCTGCGGGCAAGACCAGCGGGCGGTCTGCGCGCGTCCACGACCACTGCGCCGACGCCACCTGGCCAGTGGTCGTCGCTCCTCCCGCCTGGCACCGGAAGCTCCCTTCCCCTCTGGCGCGCACCCACAGGACGAAGCTCACCTGCGCCGGTACGGTCAGTGTCAGGCGGGCCGCGCCGGTGGACGCCTGCGGGGTCTCCTTCCAGACACGTGCGCAGCGGAAGTTGGCGCACAAGCCGTCGAAGTGCTGCCGGAGCGGCGGTGTCAGGTCGCCTTCCTCCACTTCGGCATACAGCCGGAATCGCGTTGCCGGGCCCGTGTGGACTTTTTGGGAGTAGAGTCCCTCGACACCGGAGTGCTCCTCCGCCGCCACGGCGTAGAACGCGGTGGCGGGCGGCGAAACGTCGACGAACTCCGTGCCGGTCACGCGGTCCCGGTTGAGCCATTGGTAGCTTCGCCCGCTCTCGCCGGTGCGGTACACGTTGTAACCGGCGACCTCTCGGGCAGCCGCCGGCGGCTGCCAGCGCAGTCGGACCTGCCGACCCTCCCGGGCAAGGACGACGCCCCGAAACGCCTGCGGCCGGCGGGCCAGCGCGACGTAGACGTCGGTATCGCCCAGCATGTCGCACATGTGCGCTAACTTCGTGGCATCGGGGCTGACGCGGGTGTAGGTGTTGCTGTCCCACGAGTTGCGCGAACTGAAGTCGTGCACGATCTGGAGTACCGTGCCCGTTTCGTGTCCGTCGATCAGCAGGCGCTTGCCGGCGACTTCGCCTTCGGTCCCGTTGGTGACCAGCCACCGGTCGTCCGGCGACAACTGCCCGTAGTCAGAAGGCACAGGAGTGGCCCAGTTGGACCAAATGCGCACTTCGTTGGCCCGCGCTTCGTCGAGCGGCAACAGCCCGAGCTTGTGGGAGAGCAGCATGCTGCCGTAGCGCCCGACGAGGGTGTCTCCGCCGATGATCTCATGGCCGCCGTAGGGGGGATAGGCGGCCAACTGAACCTTCCCGCTGGCCAGGTCCATCTGCCAGCGCTGGAAGTAGTAGCACCGCTGCCAGTTCACGCGCTGGTCCTCGTGGGACAGATAGGAGCCCTTCATGCGCATGGGCAGTGGCACTCGCCGGACGCGGGCGTTGGGGTCCTTCGCGTGCGGGTCGAGGACGAAAAGCGCGCGGCCCTCCTTCAGCCCGAGGAGCAGCAGGTCGGAGTAGGGCGACGGCCCGAACTCGCTCGATCCCTCGTCCGTGCTGTCCCACTCGGTCACCACCTGCAGCTCGCCCGTGCGGAGGTTGGCCGCCTGAACGGAGCAGTGCGCCTTGCCATCGCGTGCGGAACTCTGCAACAGGTAGAAGACCGACGGATTGGAGTGGCTGAACACCGGCGCCCCGCGGAGATCCGGCAACTCTCGCAGGCCGCCACGAGCAAAGTCGTAGAGGACCATGCCTTTGAAGCTGCGGTTGTACAGCGGGAGCGCGGAGCCATCGGGGCTGAAGCTGTCGCACGATTCGGTACGGACACTGCGGGTCAGCCGCCACACGGTGGCGCCGGTGCTGGTGTCCTGAAATACGGTCCGCTCGATCGGTTGCATGCCTCGCAGGCTGGGCTGCGGAATGTCGCGCAGGTCCACCGCGTGCAGCCCCGTTGTGTACCACGCCTTCGTGTCCCACCCGTTGACCGCCAGCGCCATGTAGGTCCCCGCCGCAGTCATCCGGGCAACCAAGTAGTGGTAGCGGTCGAGGTCCACTGTGCCCGGGTACTTCCGCGAGATCATCGCCAGTCCGGCGGAGGCGTTCCTATCCCAGTCCGGCCAGTTGGGCGCCCACGCGGCCGACGCACCAGTCATGAACGTGCCGGTGAGCGTGGTGAACGTCGTTTGCTGACCATCACTCGTGATGGAGGCCATGCCGGTGATGCCGGGCCACGCGCCGACCACCCAGCCCGTCGCCGAGGAGCAGTCGTCGAGAAAGCCAACGCGCTCCCCGGCCATTGCCCAGCGCAGAAGGCCGCCAGTCAAGCATGCGATGGTCGCGAGGGCAGTTAGTGCCGGGCATGCGTTGTTCCTCAAGACGAACGCCTCCCGGTGGGAATGCAGATTTCGGCGCTCAGATTGCAGACAGAAGAGCCAGGCTGGCGAGACCGTGGGGCGGCGCCGCCCCAGCCGAGGTGGTGCTCAACCGGAGGGCAGACACTGACGATTCCCTCGGAGACGTGGGTTGTAGGGGCGGTGCCCGCGTGCCCGCCCATGCGTGGTCGCCGGGCCGGGGCAGGTCGCTCGGACGGGGCAGACACACAGGTCTGCCCCTACGTTTCGGTTGCTCTGTCCGAGTGCAGGCGCAGGAACGCCCCGATGCTCTCGACCGCCTGTTCGCCTTCCGGCAGCAGCGGTTCGTGGGACTGGAAGACGTGGAACATGCCCTCCCAAACCTCGAGTGTGACGTCGGCTCCGTCGGCTGCTGCCTTGGCTGCCACCTGCTCGCTGTCGTTGCGGATGATCTCGTGCTCGCCGACTTGGATGAGCAGCGGCGGGGTCCCGGCGTAGTCGCCGAACGCCGGGGAGGCAAGGGGATTGCGCGGGTCGGCGTCGCCCAGGTACAGGTCGACAAAGTCTGGGAGGCACTTGGGGCTCATGATCGGGTCGAGCTCCGCCTCCGACCGGATCGAGTCGCCGGCCAATGTCAGGTCGGCGAACGGTGACAGGGCGACTGCGCCTCGCGGCAACGGCCGTTGACGGTCGCGGAGTGTTAGCAGCGTCGCCAAGGTTAGTCCGCCGCCCGCGGAATCGCCGGCAATGTGCGTTGCCGCCGCAGGCGCCAACCCGGCCGGTCCGGTGGCTCGCATCCACTCGTACGCGCGGACGCAATCCTCAAGCGCCGCGGGGAAGCGGTGTTCCGGCGCCAAGCGGTAGTCGGGGAGGAAGACGGCGCAACCAGCCGCCGCCGACAGGTGGCTGGCCAAGGCGAGATAGAAGGCTGCCGAACCGGAGACGAACCCGCCCCCGTGCAGGTAAAGCAGTCGCACGTCGGGATCGGCGCCGGGAGCCAGCACCCACTCACCGGGGAGACCGTCGCGCTCGACGGGAATGCACTGCGCCGCTGGGTCGCTGGGCGGTCGGCGTGTGCCCATTCCGTGGCGCAGGTCTTCGAGATTGAACCCGTCGGCGCCGAAGGCGGGCGTTTCGTGAAGCTTGCGGAAGTACTCGCGACTCTCGGGTGATACCATCCGGCACACATTCGCCGTAGCTCGCGGACCTCCTACCGAGTGAATCGGGTCGGGCTGCCCACGGTGCCTTCGGCGAACTCCCGGGCGGGGCAGACACGCGGGTCTGCCCCTACGTCGCGGCCATTGCGAACACCTGCTCAGTCGATGGGCGGACAGGATGGGGTCTCAGCGCGATCCGGGAGCCGCGGGCCCCGGGCACAACTGGCAGACCAGTGTTTCCATCGTCACCCGGCGGTCGCGCGACTGCCCATCGGCTCCTTTGAGTTGGAGGTCTGCGGTGAGCAGCAGCCGCGGGGCATTGCTCAGGTGCGTCCAAGAGAGGCGGCTGCATTGGCCGGTGAGCTTGCGGGCCAGCCAGCCCCGACCGGTCGTGCCCTTGACCACGTTGTGTTCTTTCGGCAGCCGGGCTTGCACTTCCTCAGGCAGCGTCTGCCAGGCGGCGGGACGGAAGCCTCTGTCCAGCAGGAACTTGGCCTGGCGCAGAAGCTGGAACTGCCGCAGCAGCATGGAGAGGATCATCTCGGGGGCCTGGCCCTGGGTGAGCAGGTCGTCGAGGATCCCCAGCGCCGTACTGAGCTTCCCGTCAGTGACGGCGTTGGTGAGCTGGAAGACGCTCTCCTCCACCGACTTCGTGGTCATCGCGTCGATGTCGGCGTTGGTGATTGCCTTGGCAGGCTCCACGTAGGCGGCGAGCTTGGCGACTTCCGATTGGATCAGCCCCAGCTCTGTACCGGTCCGCTGGAGCAGGAAGTGGGCTGACGACTTGGAGATCGACTTGCCGTGCTGCGCGGCAAGCTGCTGCACGCGGTTGGGCAGGTCGTCGCTCCGCAGGTCTGCCTGGGTGTACTCGTAGACAGCCCCAACCCCGCGAAGGGCCTTGGCAAGCGCTGTCGAGAGACCGTGCTCAGTCTTCGCGGAGCGGACATCGAGGATCAGGCACGTCGTCTCCGGAAGGCCAGCGACGTGGGGTGCCAGCGCGTTCTGCTCGTCGGTCCGGAGGTCATTCGCGTTGCGGACGACCACAACGCGCTTGGGCGTCAGGAACGGCATGGTGCTCGCCTGGCTGCGGATCTCCTTCGCGGTCGTCTCGCCGCCCTCGAGCCAGGTGATGTTGCCGACGGCCGATTCGCCCTCCAGAGCCAGCTCCACGAGCCGTTTCGCGGCGCGCGCCACCTCCGAGTGCTCGTTGCCGTAGAGCAGGTACACCGGCAGCAGCGGACCGGTGAAGGCGTCATCCAGGGGATCGAGTGCTTTCTTCTTCGCCGCTGCCATGCTCAGTGTCGGCGCTCAAACCGCCGTCTCCTTGAGGTCTGCCACCGCCGCCTGCAGGCTGCCGTAGGTGAGGGCCAGTTCGCCCGACCTGCGCTTCCGCCGCACGAACCCGTAGTGCCGGGCGCGGTCCACCATGTTGAGGATGATGTCGGGCGGCGTGAGCAGCGTGCGGGCAAACTGGGACCCAACGAGCGTGTCGGCGGACAGCGTCTCAGTCCGGCCGCCGAACTCGTCGTACAACGCATAGACGAAGGTGGTGGTGGTGAGGTCGTTCTTGGCAGGGGAGAGCGCGTGCGGATGGCGGCGCAGGCTGCGGACCCGCCGACGGCAGACCAGCTCCGCGTCTGCCACAATCCCCAAAGCGCGCCGCAGCGAGGCGGGGCTGGGGCCGCGCCAGTTGCGCTTGGCGAACTCGACGACAAACGGAGTCAGCAGAAAGGGGTCCTCGTCCAGCAGCCGTTGCCCGTTGAGCACTTGGAACTCGTCTCGCCTGAACCCGGCTGGTACTTCCTGTTCGATGAAGTAGGGGTAGAGAACCTCTCTGGCGAGCGCGCCGACGATCTCGTCGATCTGGGTCAGGCGGTAGAAGAGGAGCTGCGTGCGGGAGCTCCGGTCGCGGATCGCTGACACCAACTCCACGAACGGGCTGAGGTCCAGCCGCCCCTCGGGCGTCGCCAAGTACCGCTGGATGAGCTTGTTGGCGACGCCTTGGCGCGTAGCCCGGGAACGCTGCCGCAGCCCTTTGACAATTCGGTCGCGCAGCTCGGTGCGCGAGGTGCACTCGGGCGCCAGCGCAAGAGCGCGCAGGGCGTCCTCTCGATGGAAGCCGATGCTCAGGGAGTGGTAGCGGGGAGCGTTCTCTGGGACCAAGGGCGTTGCCTCGCGTGCGGGGTGTGCAACGGCGGTATTGTACCTCACCGGTCCGGGCCGCGGAAGTGACCGGACCGGTGGAGACCCTCTGCTTGACGCGCCATTGGCGCACAGATAGAATACCGGAAGCATGAGCCCCCCTCTCACCCCTGCCGATGCCGTGAGCCCCGCGTTGCGTCAGGTCAAACGGGTCCTGTTAGCGCCGTTCCGGTTCCGTCAGTGGGTGACGCTGGCGATGGTTGCGCTCCTGGCGGGGGCCATTGGGGGAGGGGGCCGCGCGACCGCGCGCCTCGACCCAAACCGGATCCCCGGCGCATCGAAGGTAGGCGAGGCGCTGAAGCACTTCGACGGGCTCGCGGTGGCCGCGGTGGTCGTCGGCGTGGTCTTGATGTTGCTCCTGGGCCTGATCTTCACCTACCTCTCCGCGAAGTTCACGCTGGTATTCGTGGACGGAGTGATTCGCGGCGAGGTGCACGTCCGGCACGCGTGGCGGGAGTGCCACGACCAGGGAGAGTCGTACTTCTTCTGGCAGATCGGGCTGACGGCAGCGCTCCTTGCCACGCTGGCTGCCGCTGCTGGGGTCCCGCTGTGGCGGGCTTGGCGGCTGGGGCATGTCGGCATTGCAGGCGCGTGGTGGTTCGTCCTGCTGCTTGTGTTCGTGGTGCTGCCGCTCTGCGTTGCTGCGGGGCTGACGAGCATGGTGGCGAAGGACTTCGTCGTCCCGGTCATGTACGTCGAGCGGTGCCGCGTCTTGTCGGCGTGGCGGCGAGTGCTCCCGCTGCTCCGAGCGAACCTGAAGGCGTTTGCGCTCTACGCGTCGCTGAAGCTTGCGCTGGGTCTGGCTGCAGCCATAGGCGGGTTCCTGGTGGCGCTCGTCTCGATCATGTCGGTTGCGCTCGTCTTCCTCTTGCCTGCTGGGATCGCCGCGGCAGTGATCCTCGCGGTTGGCTGGACATGGAGCCCGCTCAGCATCGCGCTGTGCGTGGTCTGCGGCTTGGTGGTCTTGGGCGCGGTGATGTTCCTGTACGCCTGTCTGTACCTGCCGGCCGCCGTGTTCTTCCGAGCCTATCCGCTGCTTGTGCTCGGGGGGATTGACCCCGGCTTGGCGACGCTGGACACAGCGTGGGGAGCGCCTGTGCCGGTGTTGCAGCCGCCGCCATACGTGGTGAACCCGCCGCCGCCGCCACCGAGGCCCGGTACCCCTGCAGCAGACTGGGCCCCGCGACCTTCGGCGGGCGCGGAAGAGGGGTCGGCTCCGGCGGACCCCGCCACCACCGAGAGCGACATGCTCGACCTGGAGGAATTTGCCGCGCCTGAAGGCGGCTGAGAGGAATAGACCGCCCATGTACGCCAAGTTGGCCACTGACGAACTCAAGACCGGCGAACCAATGGAAGTGGGGATGGTGCTGTGCCCCGACGACGATTGGGCGCAACGGATCATCCCCTTCCTTTGGCACAAAGGCGGCGCGTGGAATGCGCACACTGCCGGCGCCCTCAACGGCGAGATTCGCGACTTGGAGACGCGGTTCTACTTGGGGATCGTGGACGGGCGCCTCATCTGCAATGTGATGACGGTGGAATGGCGAGGCGTCGGCATTCTCGGGCATGTGTTCACTGTGCCGGACCAGCGTCGCAAGGGCGCGTGCAACTTGGTGATGGCGCGGCAGATGGAGGAGTTCCGGCAGCGCGGCGGCAGGTGTCTCTACCTGGGGACCGGCTACGACACCCACCCCTATCACATCTACCGTGGCTTCGGCTTCGGCGATGCCGCTCCGGAGTCGGGCTTCATGGTGTACACAACTATCCCGGAGTTCCACCAACAGCACTTCGCGCCGGCGGACTGCGCAGCGCGTGACGCGCAGTGGCGCGACTGGCCGGCGGCGAACGTGTTGACGGCAATCAAGGACGGACCGGTAGTCCGCAATGTCGGCTACGGCGCGTTCGGCATCGCCAACTTCGAGGGCGCGTTCTGTACGCTGAGGGCGGATCTCGAGAGCGGCCACTGCTGCTGGGCGAAGGTGCTGGAAACCAAGGCGAATGCCCTCGTCGGCCTGGCGACGCTTGTCCCCGATGGCCGCTGGGGCGGTGGCAGCTACCTGTTCGACCTGTTTGTGCATCGGAGTTTCGTCGGCGAAGCGCACCTGCTGACCGAGACCCTCGAATTCCCGGCAGGAAAAGTGCAGTCCCACATTGATGCCGAGGGGGACGCCCGCGGCGCACTGCTGGAGACCCTGGGGTTTGAGCGCGAGGCGACACTGCGCTCGCAACTGCGCTTGGGCGATGCTCGGCACGACGTGGCGGCATATGCGCGACTGGCGACGTGAACTGGAGGTTCGCGTGTCTTCTGAGAACACGGCAAGTGAGCGCCCTGCAAGCGAGAATGAACGGCCCGAAGAGAGCCCGCTGACGCCCGAAGAACAGCCGCAGGCAGACGGGGACAAGGTGGCGGAAGCCACTGCGCCCGCAGCGCCGGGTCCGGACCTGTTTGCGCCGGGTAGCCTCGGGACGGTGGCCGCCGCCAACCGCATTGTGCTGTCCCCGCTGGAGACGGGTCTGGCCTCGGCCGAAGGCGAGTTCACTCCGGAGCTGGTGAGCTACCTCGTAGCGCGGGCCCGGGGCGGCGTCGGTCTCGTCATGACCGAGGCGGTCAACGTCTCTGAAACTGGTCTGACAAACAGCCGGATGCCGCGGCTGACCACCAATGACCACATCGCCGGTCTGCGCACGCTTGCCGAGGAAGTCCACCGCGCGGGCGCCCCGCTGGCGGCGACGCTGACGCTCGGCCCCGTGGACGACGTCAACGCCTTGACGGCCGAAGAGCTGGCGCAACTTCAGGGGCAGTTCGCCGAGGCTGCCGGGCGGGCGCAGACTGCCGGTGCAGACGCCGTGGCGCTGGAACTCGGTAACGGTCACTTGTTGGGTCAGCTCCTGTCGCCCGCATCCAACGCGCGCGAGGACGAGTACGGTGGCAGCCTCGACAACCGACTGCGGCTCCCGCTGGCTGTGCTCGCCGCACTGCGCGAACGGGTCGGGGAGGACTTCCCGCTCCTGGCGTGTGTCACCGTCGACGAACGCCTGGAGGGCGGCGTGACGCCGGAGGAAGGCGTCGAGAGCGCTTGCCGCGTTTCGCGGGCTGGCGTACAGGGGCTGCTGATCACTGTGGGCACGGTTCGTAGCCGGCAGTACGCGGCGCCGTGTCACTACGTGGTTCCGTTGCCTGCGCCGGCTCTGGCGGCGAAGGTGAAGGAAGCAGTGGTCGTGCCGGTCGTCGTTGCGGGCGGCATCCGGACGGTGGCGGAAGCCACGGAGATTCTCGCCGGGGGGCAGGCCGACTTCGTTGGGATGTCGCGGGCGCTGCTGGCCGATCCCGAGCTGCCGATGAAGCTGCGCACCGGCCGCGAAGCGAGCGTCGTGCCCTGCATCGGCTGCAACCAAGCCTGCGTCGTCGGGGAGGGTGGCGGGCGGCTGCTGCGCTGCGTGACCAACCCACGAGCAGGATTCGAGCATGAGCCGACTCCGCTTCGAATGCTCTCTCCGCGCGACTTGGTCGTCGTGGGTGGCGGACCGGCCGGCGTGGTTGCAGCGGTGACGGCGGCGCAGCGTGGCTTCCGGGTGACGTTGTTCGAGCAGGAGACTCAGATTGGCGGGCGCTTCCGGCTGGCCGCGGTTCCTCCGCACAAAGCGCTGCTGGGGCGGTACGTGGAGTGGCTGAAACAGGCGCTTGCCGACTCAACCGTCAAGGTCCGCCTGGGCGAGCGGGCCGACTACGAGACCCTCCGCGGCCTAGCGCCCGAGGTGGTGATTCTCGCTGGCGGCGCGTCGCTCGATTTGCCGGAGACGATCCCTGGGATCGCCGATCCGCTGCTGCCTGGCTTCGTGGTGAGCGCAGATGAGGTGCTTGCCGGCAAGGCACCCGTCGGCAAACGAGTCATGATCGTTGGCGCGCGCCGCGTCGGGCTGGAGACTGCCGATCTCCTGGCGGGAGATGGCCGGCACGTGATCGTCTGCGACAGCAGCCAGGCACCCGATGCGCTGGTTCCCGCTACCGTGCGGCCGCTCTTGGAGGAGCGCCTCAAGGCGAACAAGGTTGAGGTGCTGGCCGAGGCGACGGTCGTCCGCGTGCGCGACATGGTGGTCTTCGTCCGACAGGGGGGCCGGATCGTGCAGTACGACAGCCTTGACACGGTTGTCGTCGCCTGTGGCTGGCGGCGGAACGATGAATTGGCGAGTCGTTTGGCCGAACACGTCGCGACCGTGGTTGTGGTCGGCGACGCCCGGAGCCCCCGCACGGCGATGGCCGCGATCCGAGAGGCGTACGAGACGGTGGCGAAGCTGTAGGCCCTGGAGGGCGGGAATGATGGAAGGCTGGCAGACTGACGGACAGAGGCACGGGGTGGGTTGGCCTCCCTCGCGCCGAGCTGTTTTCAGGTGCCGCCCTCTGCCCAGCCTGTTGGGTCTGCTGGTTCTGTGCGGCGCGGTGTCACCGGGGCGGTCTGCGGGTGCTGCCGGTCGGGTCGTGTTGATGGTCATGGATGACCTCACCGTGGTGGACTTGATGAACCTGCACCCGCCGCACTTCGAGGCGCTGGCGGCCAAGGGCGCAATCGGGCTGGTGAACGTCCAGTCGTTCTCCGGCGCGTCGTTCCATCGAGGCTGCCTGACCCTCGGCGCAGGGGCCCGGGCCACGGGCTCGGAGTTGATCGGCGAAGCCTACGACGCGTGGGAGCCTGTTGACGGGCAGACAGCGGCGGCGGCCTATCAGGAGCGCACGGGGTTGAGCGTAGAGGGTGCCGCGATTGTGCATCTCGGCGTCGGGCCTTCCGTCAACGACAACGCCAAGGCCTTCGCCCCGGCACACCCGGGCGCTCTGGGGCACGCACTGGCTCAAGCAGGCATTGAGTGCGCCGTCATCGGGAACTCAGATGTGAACAGGGAATGGGGCAGGGACGGTGAGCGGCGTGAGGCCGCGGCGACGCTGATGGATGCGACGGGCCGCGTGCCGCGGGGCGATGTAAGCAAGTCGATGATCCGGGGTGCTGCTGGATTCCCGTTCGGGGTGCGTGCGGACCACGCGGCGTACCTGAGGGAACTGGACGAGTGCTTGCCGCAGTGTCGGGTAGTTGTGGTGGACGCGGGCGACACGTTCCGCGCCGAAGCATTCCGTCCGCTGGCAACTCAGGCACAGGGGGACCGCCTGAAGGAGCAGTCTGTCCGGGCTGCCGACGCGCTGCTCGGGAAGGTGCTCCGCAGGCTGGATCTGAAGAGGGACCTGATCATCGTGTTGGCGCCCTCAATCCCGATCACCTATCGCTACCAGATTGCGCCCCTCCTCGCCGCCGGGCCCTCGCTGGAACCCGGGTCCTGGCTGACGGCGCCCTCGACACGGCGACCGGGGCTGGTCACCCTGATGGACGTCGCCCCGACGCTCCTGGCTCATCTAAACGTGACCGTGCCGCCGGAGTTCGTCGGTCGACCCATGTCGAGCTGCCGCGGCCGGGGCGGCTGGGAGCGGCTGCAGGTGCTCAACCTGGTAACGGCGGGCACGGACGGGCTGATTCGTCGGGCGCTCCTGACGCCGTTGGGGATTTGGGAGGGGCTCGTCCTCCTCTTGGGCGGGTTGCTGCTCTGCCAGCCCGTTGCCGGTGACAGCAGGCGGAATGTGCTGCGGGGGGCACTGCTATCGTTGGTTGTCGTCTACGGGGCGATCTATCTGAGCGACCCCTTTATCCACTTGGTGCCGGCCTGGCCGGCGCTGGTGGTTGCGGGGGCGCTCGCCCTGACCGTGGCGAGCGCCAGTCTCCTCGCCCGGTCGCGGTGGGCGGGCTTCGCCCTCGCCACCAAGGCGGCGGCCGTCACGGTGGGCGTGCTTGTGCTCGACGCGGCGACCGGCGCCCGACTCAGCTTGGACTCGACCCTTGGCTACTCGTCGTACTTCGGTGGGCGCTACTACGGCCTCGGCAACATTGTGGCGTGCGCGCTGATCGGGGCGGCGTTGTTGGCGGCGGCAGGGCGACACGTAAAGCAGCCGCCGCGTAGCCCGGGAGAGTGGGCAGCCGCGGGCGCGTTCTTCGCAGCAATGATGGTCGTCGTCGGCCATCCCCGGCTGGGGGCCAATGTCGGCTGCGCTGCGGCGGCTGTGGTGGCGTTCGGCTCGTACCTCTGGGCGCTGTCGGGCCGCGCCGTGCGGGGGCGGATGATGCTAGCTTTGGGGGTCGCCGTTGTGGCCCTCATTGGGCTGCAGGTAGGTGTCGACCTCCACTCCGGAGCCAAGCAAGAGAGTCACCTGGGGCAGCTTGTGGGCAGCGCCTCCGCAGCGGGCTCTCCGGCGGTGGCCCAGATGGCCCTCACCAAAGTGCAGGTGTTCCTCCGGTCATTCCGGCACGTGTACTGGACAGTGGCGCTCGTCGGTGCCCTCGCCGGGTGGTGCACGTTTCGGTACACCGCCCCGGCGGGATTGCGGAGCCAGCTACGCGAGTCGGTGCCTCTCCAGGCGCTGTTGTGGGCGACCCTCTTGGGGGGGCTGGTGGCCTTGTTGCTGAACGACTCAGGCCCGGCCTGCCCGGCTGTGATCGTCTCGTTCGGGTTGGCTGGCGCGTTCCTGTGGCTGGTCGATCGTGCGCCGCACGTGCACTGAGGGCGCGATTCCTGTGTGGATCCGCGTAGGCAACAGGTGTTGCCGCGCTCGATGTCGAATGATCCAGTGGCCGGGCCCGAATTGGTTCGCGGCCCGGCAGAACTCGGTTCTCCAAGGAGGGCACGTGATGCTGTCCAGAATGCACTTGGCTGTCTTGGCCGTCGCCATCGTTTGCGGCGCAGCCTCCGGTCCACTCGACCGCGCCTCTGCCGACCCGGTGGAAGCGTCGGTGAAAGGACTGAAGGTGTCGATCCCGCGTCGGGCCTACCTCCGTGGCGAGGAGATGCCAATCCTGGTTGCGTCTGAGGGCACCGGCTCGGTCGAGTTGGCGCTCCGTGTCGAGGGGAAGGAGCAGGACGCCACGCTCCAGCACCTCATCGCCCAGGTGCCGGCAGGCAAGACGCAGACTGTGCCCTTCGGCACGTGGGAGGTCCACCCCGGCGCCTACGAACTGCGGGCGACTCTGCGGGACAACATGGGCAACTACGGGACGGCGGTCGACCTGGCCATCGTCATCGTCTCGCTCCGCAGACCCGGGATCACGCTCGGTACCATCGATGTTCCCGCGGGGGCCCTCAAGCCGGCCAACCTGCACGCCCTTACCGAACAGGGGTTCAACGTCGTGTACTACCGGTTTGCCGACCCAACGGCGGCGAACGGCCTGCGCGACCTGCTGGACGTCTGCTACAGCCACGGGCTGCTGTCGGTGCCGATCCTGGACACGCGGACCGCCATTCGCTGGGATGACGCGCTTGCAGGGCCCCGGTCCCAGGCCGGCATCGACGCAAGCGAGTGGGCGCAGCTCCTCCGGCCCTCGCTGGAGCCCGTCTACGATCAGTCCAACTTCCCGGTGCTCTGCCCCCGCAACCCGAAGGCAATGGCGCTCGTCGCGCAGTACGTCAAGACGCTTGCCGGCGGGGCGGCTGGGCATCCGGGCGTGGCGGCGGTGGCTCTGGACCGCGGCGCCACCTTGGCGTTCGACTGGCAGGGCGGCGGGATCGGCTGTTTCTGCCCGCACTGCTTGAGCTACTTCCGCGAACAGACGGGGCTGGAGCCGCCCGCTGCCCAGTACGTAGCACCAGGGCACGTGGCCGGACCGACCGACTCATTTGCGTCTTGGCTGCTGCTGATGGGCAAGCCGGGAGACGCCCAGGGCGGCACGCTGGAGGGATACAACAAGGCCCTGAAGCAGGTGGTTGGCAAGCTGGATCCGCAGCTCTCAGTGGTGCAGCTTCCCGGTGGCTACGCCGGAGAACTGGACGCGAGCACGTACCAGATCAACTACGAGCAGTATCGCACGATTGAGACGAAGCTGGCCTACACGATGGACCTGGCGCGGGCACGCCAGGGGAACCAGAAGAAGCCGGTCTCACTGGTTATTGAGGGACTCAACCCCGGCGAGGGACTGCCCAACCTGAAGGCTCACCTCCAGCTTCTGAGCCTGATCGCCGTGTCGCGTGGCGCCCAGAGCCTTACGTACGGCCCCTATGAAGCCACGACCGATGAGCGGGTGAGCGGCGCCCTGGCCGAGGTGCGCCCTATTGCAGAGAAACTCGGTCCCATGCTGGCGACCGTCACTCGCGACACGATGCCCATTGCTGTTCTGTACAGCGGCACGACTGAAGGCTACCAGCGCGTCCTGCGGTGGCAGGAAGCGCGCGACCGCTGGGCGCAGGCGGGGAAGTGGTTTGAGGAGCCCTGGGAGCACGAGCACAGCTTCTACCTCGGGTACTCCGCCCTGCTGCGCAATGGGCTGCCGGTGGAGATCGTGACCGAACCCGACGTGTTGGGCGGGAGGCTTGCCGAGTACCAGGCGCTGGTGCTCATCGACCACGAGTACTCGACAGAGGCGCTGGAGAAGAAGATCCGCGAGTTCCAGGACAGCGGGAAGCTGGTGTTCGCCGACCAGAGCTCCGTGGTGCGCCCCCCGCGCGCCGTCGCGATCCCGACCGACTTCTCCGGCTGGAGTCAGCTGATTCCCCTCGGCTTGCGCAACCCCGACCCCGCGGTGGCCGACATTGTTCGCGAGCGCCAATCCGGCCTGATCCGCGAGGCCGCCCACTACGTGGGCCGGACCGTGACCGGCCACGTGCCGTCGCCGGTGAAGGTGTCGCCGGCAGAAGTGCTCTACACCACCGCGCGCAACGGGGAGTCGCGCTATCTGCTGCTGGTGAATCCGGAGCTGGAGAAGCCCGTGGACGTGAGCGTTTCTGTAGTTGGGGAGGAGGACTTCGTCTACGACTTGCTTGAGTCGAAGCGCGTCCTCACCCAGCGCGCCGGCGAGCGGATCGAGTTCGCCACTCAACTCGCTCCGGCCGCCCTGCGCGCCTTCCTCCTCTCGCCGCGAGAGATCACCCACCTTCGCGTGGCGACGCAGCAGACTGACCGCAAGGTGCGCCTCAATCTCTCCGTTGGGGGCGAAGCCGGGCTGCGCGTGAGCGGCAGCCACCCGCTGAAGATCACGCTTACAGACTCGGCGGGGCGCGAGTTACCCGAGTCCGGCTACTATGCCACCAACGCCGGCCGCCTGTCTCTCGAACTACAGCTCGCCAAAGCCGAACCAGCGGGGAAGTGGACGATCACCGTGTCGGAACTGGCCAGCGGCCTGGTGCGGACACAGCAGTTTGAGGTGAAGTGACCGGCGCGAAGGCGCTTGCTGCCCTCAGCCGGTTGGTGGACCGGAGTGGAGCGCGTCCTCTTCGTGGTCTCTGGAAGCCGGCTGCTGCGGTCGCCAACCGCGAGACAAGCGCACCGCGGCGTTCAGGAAGAGGCTCAGGGCAACGGTCGTTACCACGGCGAGGGGAGCCATCAGCGCGAAGGCCACCGCCGGCACAGCCGTGCCCGTGTTCAGCGCAATCACAGCATCGCCGAGGAAGCACCGGCCGCTGAGATAGAGCCGCTCGGGGGCGTGGAGACCACAGAGGGACGAAGAGAGTAGGTAGAGCCCTGCGAGCGCCCCGGCTGCGGTCAACGCCGAAGCTGCCAGCAGCAGGGGGGGGTTGTGCCGCAGCCGGGCTGGCGAGGGTTCGGCGAGCGCCGGAGTTGGCTCGCCGCTTGGGTCGTCGGCTTGTGCGCGCTGGCTGTCCATGGGGGGCTTCCCTTTGTTGTGCATGGTAAACTGTCTCAGCCAGTTTGGCAAGTCTCCGCGCCCCCCGCGGGGGCTGTCTGAGTTCGCGATCCGGCCCACCTACGCCATGTTCTGTGATTGCCTGTCGATTCACCGCTTGGTCCGGGAAGCCGCCGCTGCCCTCACGGGTGGGCGCGTGGTGGATGCCCGTCAGTCGGCTGACCGGTCACTGCTCCTGCGGGTGCGGCGAGAGCGACGCGTGTGTGAGGTGGTGCTGTCGGCAGACGCGCAGACCGCGAGGCTCCACCTGGGCGGCGATGACTTTGGACCGGTCACGCCGGCACCGGCGTTCTGCGAGCTGCTGAAGCGCCGGCTGACCGGGGGGCGCGTTGAGAGTGTCCGGCAGGTGGGAGGCGACCGGATCGTGGAGATTGGGTTTGCGGCTCGGGATGAGTTGGGGGATCCGCGGGTGTACTCCCTGATGGCGGAGCTGATGGGCAAGCACAGCAACCTCGTGCTACTGGACGAAGGGCGTACCATTGTCGAGGCAATCAAGCGAGTCCCGAGTCAGGTCAACCGCTACCGCGTCGTGCTGCCGAGAGCGGCGTATGTTCAGCCGCCATCAGCCCCGTTGGACCTGTTCCAGACAAACGCCGAAGCAGTTGCCGCCCGCCTCCACCTGGAGCACGAACGCGGAGAACCCGTCCCCTGTGGCGATGCGGTCCGCAGACTTGCTCCCGGGCTGGGCAGGCTGCTGATAGGCGAGGTATGCCAGCGGGCAGGCGTGTCGCCCGAGCAAGCGCTAACAGGTGCAGAGACTTCGCTCTCCGCAGCGCTGGTGTCGATGGCTGCAGAAGCCACGTCCGCAGAAGCGCCGCCGTTTCTCGTTCCAGGGGCGGGCGCCGGCGGAGCACCGGCCTTTGCGCCCTGTCGCCTGCAGTCTCGACCGGAGGCGGCTCCGTGGGAGTCGGGTGGGGTGTCGTCGCTGGTCGCGCACTGCGCCCGGGCGGAGCGTGCAGCCAGGACGACGACGGGCAAGCGCTCGGAGTTGCTGGGCCGGGCCCGCAGAGCGCTCCAGCAGTTGGCCAAGCAGCGCGACCGGTTAGCCGAGGAACTACGGAAGAGCGAGGGAGCGGACCTCAATCGACAGGCAGGGCAAGCGATCCTGGCGAATCTCTCGTCGATTGAGCGAGGGGCTGTCGAGGTCGAACTGACGTGTCCCGAAACCGGGGAGGTAAGGCGTCTCCACCTGCTCCCCGACCAGACTCCGGTCGAGAACGCGGACCGGTACTTCAAGCTCCACAGCCGACAGAAGCGGGCCCTGGCGCGCCTGCCACGAATGAGGGCTGAGACGGCGCAACAGCTTGAGCGCCTGACTTCCTTGATCAACCGGGCCGAGCGGGAGGGCGACGCGGAGACCGAGTCGGAGTTGGCTCGGGTTCTGGCGACCGAAGAGCAGCCGCTGGTGACAGTGCGCGGTGCACATTCCGGCGCTGCGACGACCACGTTCATTCGGCACCGGCTGAAGAGCGGTGTCGACGCGATCCTCGGGCGCAGCGCGCGGGAGAATGCTGCCCTGCTCTCGCACGTCGCCCGGTCTGACGACCTATGGTTCCATGCCCGCGGTCTACCCGGCCCGCACGGGATCCTGCGGTCACCCAACAAGAGCCAACCGATGCCGCCGGAGGCGATTCGGGAGATGGCGCGGTTGATCGCTCGCCGCGGCAAGGCGCGGCGAGAGAGCACCGTCGCCGTGGACTACTGCCCGGTGAAGCACGTCCGCAAGGTGAAAGGTGGCGCTCCCGGCGCAGTGACGTACACCCACCACAAGACGCTCTTCGTGAAGAACGCCTGAGGCGCGGTGACTCGCGGTGAGGGCGGTCGACGGTGACGAGTTGGCGCTGGTGCCCAGCCCAGGTCAACCGAGAATCGTGACATCCGCAGTGACATCTCGGATGCCGTCTATCCGCCGGATGAGCTGCTGGATGGAGGCGAGTTCCTCGTGCAGATCCATGCCCCCAACGTACCCTCTCGGCTTTCGGAGTGTGCCGCTCAGATGGACCATGCCACCGCGGCAAGCGATCTCGACAAGGGACATATCACACTCCTTCTTCGCCAGCAAGCGGCGGATCTTCATTGCTTGGAACTTGTCTTCGGTCGGCATATGACTCCTCCCTCTGTTCGAGCAAAGCCGGCTCGGGTGGTACCGGGTCCGGCTGGGTACGCCCTCCGGCCTGACGTTGGGTCGTGGATGAGCAGCAGGTGAGCTGACCGCGCCCTCGCCAAGGCACTTTCCGACAGTGGCCCGGGCCCGCGTACTGTGAGGCTCGGGAGAACATCCAGAACCCGCCTGAGTCGGCCCTGTCGCTGGTTGCTGAGGCTGAGCACTTCGAAGCAGAGCTCGTGCTGCCCGTAGGTGAGCGGCGACAGAGTGACGGCAACTTCGAGGGTGCCGTTGGGAGGCAGTTCCGGCAGCGGGTAGTAGCGGTAGTTGCCGGACAAGAGGAAGTCGTCGGCAGGGAAGACTCGCTTGCACTGGAAGCGGCGGAAGAGTTCGTTTGCTGCTCGGATCTTGAGCAGTTCTGTGAGACCGTCTGCGTCGTTGTGGATGGTGAGTAGCGCCGTGAAGTCCTCACCCACGCGCGCGGTCAGCGGCAGGTCACCGGAGACTCGCACGTTGTGCGTCTCCTCCACGGTGACCGTGAGCAGTGAGGCGGCCACGGTAAGGAGACCGAACACCGTGCAGATGAGAATGGAAGCCCAGACGGCGGCCCGGAGCGGCTGACTGCGACTGGGGCGCACCTGCCTGGGTTGCTCCGGCTCGAACTGGGCGCACTTGCGGACCGAGGCGGACCGAACGGCAGCCTTGGCATCGAAGCGGGTGCAAGGGAGACCGTCCCCCGGAAAGTGGCGGCAAGCGCCGCACTTCGTGAGGTTCTCGTGACACCGATGGCAGACCGGGTATGTCAGAAAGCCGCGGAAGCTCAGGGCCCCGCATTCAGGACAGACGATCTTCTCCATGCTGCGAACCGGCCAGTTCAGAAGGTGGGGAGCGGGTTCTGCCTCAAGTCGGCATTATATGCTTGGCGGCCGCGCCGTGTCAAGGATCGGTCGGCTGCTCGGGGCGGGCGATCGCGGCTTCGGTGCCGCCTTCGCCGGCAAGCGCGTCCACCGCGTAGAGGGTGACGGGTTCATCGCGCCCCTTGACGCGCACGACCTCCAGCTTGCGGGCTTGCACGGCGTCCTTCACAAGTTCGTACGTGCTCGCGCTGATGAGGATGTCGGCGTCGTAGTCCCGGGTCAACCCCTCCAACCGAGAGGCCAGGTTGACTTGGTCGCCGATGGCGGTGTATTCCAGCCGGGTGGGTGACCCCAGGTTGCCCACCACGGCCTCGCCGGTGTTGATGCCGATGCCAATGCCAAAGGCGGGTCGCCCCTGCGCACGCCAGTGCTCCTGGAGATGCGCGAGCCCCTGACGCATCGCCAGCGCGGTGCGAACCGCCAACTCGGCATGGTCCCGCTGTGCTGTCGGGGCGTTGAACAGCACCATGATGGCGTCCCCGATGAACTTGTCGATGGTGCCACGATGGTCGAAGATGATGTCGTTCATCACCGAGAAGTACTCGTTGAGCAGTGCCTTGACCTCCTCCGCCGGCAACTGCTCCGACACAGTGGTGAAGCCGCGGATGTCCGAGAACAGGATCGTCACTGTCTGGCGCTCGCTGCGGTCCAAGTCCAGACCGTGGGGGTCTTCCAGGATCTCTTCGACCACGCTGGGAGCAACGTAGAGCGAGAAAGTCTCGCGGATCCGGCGCTTCTCACGCTCTTCGGTGGCCAGCCGGTAGCCGGTGACCAGGACGTAGCCCAGGGCGATGGTCAGCACTTGCGGCGCCACTTCGAGGACGAAGTGGCGAGCCACAAAGAGGTAGTACGCCACGCCACAGTGGGCGAGCGCCAGACCCGCGGCAAACAGCCCGCCGGGGAGGGGCGCCAGCCGAGTCACTACCAGCCCGAGGAGCGCGCCGACGAGCAGTACCGAGAACGCATAGGCAAAATACGTAGTCTGCCGCAGGGAGTTGCCGCTCAGCAAGTTCCAGACCAACGTCGCATTGGTCTCAACGCCGTAGTACTGCTTCTCGCTGAACGGTTGTGGGCGAAGGTCGGGCGTGCCGGGAGCCGTGTGCCCCACCAGCACGACTTGGTCGCGGAACGCCTCCGGCCGGACCTCGCCCTTCTCGACGGCAACGAAGGAGTACCGGGGAAAGGTAGCATCTGGGCCGGGGAAGTTGAGTTGAACGCGCCCGTTCGGGTCGACCGGTACCAGGCGGTCGGGACCCAAGCGCACAGCCCCCAGAGAGTCGTCATAGCGGATCTCTTTGCGCTGGAGACCCAAGGCGTAGCGGGCCACGTCGAGGGCAACGTGCGGGTAGGCGCCGCTCATTTCGCGGCAGCCCACGAACGCCCAGGCGCTGCGGTACTTGGCGTCCGGGCCCTGAGCGCACTCCGGGTGCCCGCCGCCGGCCGCCGCAACTGCAAAGAGCGGCAGCGGCGGAAGCAACTGGCGGAAGTGAGGGGCGGCCGGTGGCAGCAGTGTGTCGTACGCGAAGTGGCGCGCCGCCTCCTCGTTGGCCGCGGAACGCCCTTTCTCCTGGCGGCCGTGGAAGACCAGGAACACGTTGCCCACTTCGCGCATGGCCGCAGCGAACTCCCGGTCCCCGTTGGCGTCCCTCGCCTCGGGGAGCAGGATGTCCAGCACTACGGCGCGAGCGCCATACTGATTCAAGCGGCGGACGAACCCGGCATAGACGCTCCTGGACCACGGCCAGGCTCGCGTCTGGAGGCTGTCGTCGTCGATCCCGACGACGCACACACCGGACACCGGCAGCGGTCCGCGAACGTGGTACCGCAGATCCTGCGTGGCGAGTTCCGCCTTTGCCAGCAGCTCCCTCAGCCCCGGGACAGCCCCGGCGCCCAGCACCATCAGCACCGAGAGGAACGCAAGCTCCACCGCCACCCGGTGGCGGGAACGCCTAACGCCTCGGCTTGCCAGCGGTTGCATGGCTACCTCCTCCAAAGGTGGAGCGCGAGCGGCTGAGCCTCACCAGCCCCGCAGAATGGGGAGGGCGGGAAGCCCGCTCGACGCTGATCTCGCTTCCGGAGGTGATTGTTCTGTGAGCCAAGCCGAAGTCCCTTTCGGGCTCACGACGAGTTGCCGGAGTGCTCTGAGCGGACCGGGAACCGTTTTGGCGTGTCTTTCAATGTGTTATACTTCGCAAGGTCCGGCCCGACTTGTGGGCCGGCGCCCCTTGCGGCGCCGGCGGCTGTGCGCGCAGTGACTTGCGTGCATCCCGAGTCCGGCCGCGATCGAGTCAGCGCTCGCCCGTGGGGTACGGTGAACGCGGACAACGCCCCGACATGAGGTGACGAGGGAGCATGTCCGGCCATTCAAAATGGCACAACATACGCCTCCGCAAGGAGAAGGTTGATTCCCAGAAAGGGAAGCTATTCGGCAAGATCGCCCGCGAGATCACCGTGGCCGCCAAGAACGGTGTGGGTGACCCCGCCGCCAATCCGCGTCTTCGCCTGACCATCCAGAAGGCGAAGGAAGCGGGTATGCCCAACGACAACATCGAGCGCGCCATCAATCGGGGAACCGGCGAGTTAGACGGTACCTCGTATGAGGAGTCAACCTACGAGGGCTATGGCCCGGGCGGCGTGGCCGTCCTCATCGAGACGCTTACCGACAACCGGAACCGGACAGTGGCTGACATCAGAAGCACGCTCACCAGGCACGGCGGGAATCTGGGCGAGAACGGGTGCGTCGCGTGGAACTTCGAGAAGAAGGGCATCGTGGTCGTTGAGGCGCCGGTGGAAGCCGAAGAGCAGGAGCAGGTGATGGAGGTTGCCATCGACGCCGGGGCGGAGGACGTGGAGCCTCAGGAAGGCGCCATCGAGGTTACGACTTCGGTGGAGAGCTTCGAGACGGTGAGCGAGGCGCTGACGGCCGCCGACCTGAACGTCACCAGCGCTGAACTCAGCATGGTGCCCAACAGCGCGGTTCCCCTGGAAGGCGACGAGGCGCGGCGCATGGTGAGGCTGATGCATGCGCTGGAAGACCTGGACGATGTCCAGAGCGTTAGCGCGAACTTCGACGTTCCCGACGACATCCTGGAGGAAACCGAGGGAGGTTGACCTGCCGGCTGTGAGACCCGTATCACCCGAGCACTCCCGGGGAGAGCGACTTGACCAAGCCATCACACCCGACTTCGGCAGCCGAACTGACGTCGCGTCTCGAAGGCGCGCTTGCCGAGAACGCGTGCCTGCACGAGCGCGTCGAACAGCTTGAGCAGCGCGTCGACCTGACGTCCGCGATGCTTTATGCAACCACGGAGATCAACTCCAGTCTCAGCTTCAGCGACGTAATCTCGCACATTCTGGACAAGACCCAGAAGTTGCTGGCGGTCCGGACAAGCTGCATCCTGCTCAACGACCCACTGACGGGGGATCTGAAGGTCGTCGGCTCGCGCGGGCTGGAGAAGGGGAAGGCGCGCACCCTGGCGTTCCACAAGGGGCAAGGGATCGCGGGCTGGGTGGCGGAGACGGGCGAGGCCGTGCTGGTGCCCGACGTGGCTCAGGATCCGCGCTTCCTCCGAACCGGCCGCGAAGCGGTGGCCGGGGAGTCACTGGCGTGTGTGCCACTTAAGGGACCCGACGGCGTGATGGGCGTGTTGAGCGCTGACAAGTCGCCGGCGAAACCGCTGGGAGCGGATGACCTGGCCTATCTCCACATCCTGGCCGAGCACGCCGCAGTAGCACTGCGGAACGCCAGGTTGCACGAGGGGCTGCTGCATCGCGCTACGCAGCTATCGACCCTCTACGAAGTCGGCAGCGCGCTGGCGTCCGTCCTGAATGTTGATCGGCTGCTCAGCCTGATTGTCGACAGCGTCGTGCGGGTGACGGGCGCGCAGATCTGTTCGCTGATGTTGCTGGACCAGGAGAAGCGCTTCCTCCGCATCCGCGTCGCCAAAGGCTTGCCCGACGAAGTAGTGAAGCGAATCGTGGCTCCGGTCGGCGAGGGGATTTCGGGGCATGTGGCGGCAACCGGCGAACCGCTGCTGGTGGAGGACATCGAGAACCACCCACTGTTCAAGCGGAAGAGCAACAAGAAGTACTCCAGTCGCTCCCTGCTCACGGTGCCGCTCAAGATCAAGGGCGAAGTGATCGGCGTCCTCAACGTCAACAACAAGCAGCGCAGCGAAGTCTTCACCGCCGATGACCAGAACCTGCTGACGCTGTTCGCCAGCCATGCCGCAATCACCATCGAGAACGCCAACCTCTACGAGCATCTGGAACAGCTCGCCACCACAGACGGGCTGACCGGGCTCTTCGTCCATCGGCACTTCCAGGAGCAGATGACGAACGAGATGAACCGCGCCAAGCGGTTCCGCCGGCCCCTTTCGGTCTGCATGATGGACATCGACCACTTCAAGCTGGTGAACGACACCCACGGACACCAGACCGGCGACATGGTGCTCCGAGAAGTCGCCGACCTGCTGAAGGCCCGCGGCGGCCGCGACGAGGACATCCTTGGACGGTACGGCGGCGAGGAGTTCATCCTGGCATTGGTGGAAACGCCGAAAGAGGCTGCCTTGAGCGTCGGCGACCGAATCCGGCGAACCATCGCGCAGCATGAGTTCAAGCGCGGCGCCGAGACGCTGCCCATCTCCATCAGCGTCGGCGTCGCCAGCTACCCCGAAGACGCCGACCTCCGTCAGGACCTAATCGGTCGCGCGGACGAAGCGCTCTACTACGCCAAGGAGGCCGGGCGCAACCGAGTGGCGTTCCTGGGACCGGAACACCGCCCAGAGGTGTACACAGCGTAGGCCTGGGGTCGCCGCGCTCGGACTCTACCACACTGGGCGCCTCGCGACGAGTCGAAGGACGCTTCCTGTCCCCGTGTCCCGTCGCCCTCGGTTACACTTGGTATGGGGCCGCGCCTGCAGTGGTTTGCCACCGTGCCGCCGTCGCCCCAACGAACCGAAAGGACCTGAATTCATGCACCTGATCCCTCGCCAGACCCGACCGGGGTACCTCGTCAGCCACCTCTCATGGGCATTGCTGGCTGCCGTATTCATTGCCGGTTTGCTGACCGGCTGCGGCGGCAACAAAGTCGTCGCCGTTGTGAATGGGCAGAAGATCGAGCAGGACGAGTTCTACCGGCAGTTGGAGCGGTCACACGGCGTCGAGGTGGTGAACTGGCTCATCTTGCGTCACCTGCTCAAGAGCGAGTGCGCCAAGCAAGGCATCAGCGTCCCCAAGGAAGAACTCGAGAAGACCCTTGCCGGCTGGAAGCAGACGCAAGGGTTCGTGGGCGAGGCCGCCTACTTCCAGTGGCTCAAGGTCCGCAACATGAGCGACCAGGATGTCCGCGACGACTTGGAGCTGGAGACACTCAAAGAGAAGCTGCGCACCAGAGGCGTGACCGTCAGCGATGATGAGATCAAGCAGTTCTTTGACGCCAACAAGGCCGCGTTGGGTCGCCCTGCCCTGGTGACGTTGGCCGAGGTGGTCTGCGCGACGAAGGAAAAGGCCGAGGAAGCGCGCAAGAAGCTCACCGAGGAAGAAGACCCAGGCAAGGTCGGCGCGGAGTTGGGCGTGGCAGATCCCCAGTTGGCCCAGGCGTGGCAGACCAACGGCGTGCGCAACGGAGTATGGCCGCCGCGACCGAAAGACGGCATCTACCCAACCGACCTCCAGAAGCCGGCCTTCGAGCTGCCGGTGGGCGACCTGAGCCAGCCAATCAAGTCGTCGCTGGGCTACTACCACGTCATCAAGGTGCTGGAGCGGACGGCCGCGGAACCGGCCGTACTGGACAAACTGAAGGACCAGATTCGGCGGGAGCTCACTTCGCGCAAAGGCAAGTCGGAGCAGGAACTGGTGCAGGAGTTGGCCGCGAAGGCAAAGGTGAAGATCGAGCGGCCGGCGTACCTGGCGCTGCAGGACCAGTTCGGCACTGCCGCTGTCGTGCCCGGCTCGTTGCCGGGCGGCGGAGAGGGCGCCAGCAAAGCGGGGACAGAGGCCCCGGGCGGCCCAATCCCGACACCGGGCCCGGCGCCGAGCGCCGAGGCCGGCAGTGACGCGGAGAAGGCTGGGAAGTCGGGGCAATGACGTCCCCGGCAGAAGGCGACCGGACTTGCGCCGAGTTCCGCAGACTGCTCGACATCGTCGCCGAGTTGCGCGGTGACGGTGGCTGTCCGTGGGATCGAGAGCAAACGCCAGAGTCCCTCAAACGGTTCGTTCTGGAGGAGGCCTACGAGGTCTGCGAGGCCATCGACGTGGGCGACCCGCGACTGCTGGCGGAGGAGTTGGGCGATCTTCTTCTGCAGATCGCGTTGCAGGCACAGCTCGCCCAGGAGTCCGACCGCTTCGACGCGGAGACGGTCGTGACGGGCATCGCCGACAAGCTGGTGCGCCGCCATCCGTGGGTGTTCGGCGAGGTCGAAGCTGGCTCGGCCGCCGAGGTGCTGGACAAGTGGGAGCAGCTCAAGCGGGAGGAGAAAGCGGGCGAGGCGGCTACCGAATCGCTGCTGGCATCGGTTCCCAGATACCTGCCGGCCTTGATGAAGGCGCACCGCGTCCAAAGCAAAGCCTCTCACGTGGGCTTCGACTGGGAGCGACCGGAGCACGCTTTGGCGAAGGTCGACGAGGAAGTCGCCGAAGTGCGGGAGGCCTTGGCCGGAGATGGTAGTGCGCTGGCCGAGGAATTGGGCGACTTGCTGTTCGCCGTGGTCAACGTAGCACGACTGGCGAAGGTTGACGCCGAGCAGGCGCTGTTGGCCGCGACGCGGAAGTTCTCGAACCGATTCGCCGGGATTGAGCGCGCCGCTCATGACCGCGGCACTTCCCTCGACGAGCTGTCCCTTGCTGAGATGGATGCACTGTGGGACGCGCACAAGGAATCGGCCGAGGCTGGCGATGCGGCTTGACAAGTTCCTGAAGGTGTCCGGCCTCTCCAAGCGGCGGACGGTGGCGAAGAAGCTGTGCGACGCTGACCGGGTGCGGATCAGTGGACGAATCGCCAAGGCGGCAACTGAGGTAGCCGCGGGGGACGAGTTGGAGCTGCGGTTCGGCAGCAAACTGGTGGTGGTTGAGGTCTTGTCCGTCGGCGAGCAGCGGAGTGGGCGGGGAGAGCGGCGCGAGCTCTACCGGGTGAAGTCGGAGAGCACGCTCGCCTGACGCCTCCTTGCGCGGGAAGATCGGCGAGTCCAGCCAAAGGGGTGGAAAGAAGATTGCAAAACAAGAACGGGCTTCCACCCCCGCGGCCGGCACTCCCAGCCTTGATGGTTTCGAGGGGCTTTCCTGTAGGGCGCACCTGGATCCGGCAGACACCACTCTCCGCGCGTGGACGGCGTGCGTCCGAGAAGATACTGAAAGGAGCACTACATGGCCAGCAAGAAGAAACGCGTATACCTGTTTGAGGAGGGCGCCGCCTCGATGAACGCCGAACTCGGAGGGAAGGGCGCAAACCTCGCCGAGATGACGAATCTGGGAATGCCCGTTCCCCCCGGCTTCACCATCGACACGGCCACCTGCAACGAGTATCTCGCCGCCGGGGACAAGATGCCGCAAGGGCTTTGGGAAGACGTCGACGCGGCGCTTCGCGTCGTCGAGGAGCGCGCGGGCAAAGGATTCGGTGATCCGCAGAACCCGCTACTCGTGTCCGTCCGCTCCGGCGCCAAGTTCTCCATGCCGGGCATGATGGACACGGTGCTGAACCTGGGATTGAACCCGGTCACCATCGAGGGTTTGATCGCTGGCACCGGCAACCCGCGGTTCGCCTACGACGGCTATCGCCGCTTCGTGATGATGTTCTCCGACATCGTGCTGAGCAACGACTTCCCCAAGCTCAAGAAGGAGCACTTCGAGGAGATCTTCAACGCGCTCAAGGCGAAGGTGGGCGCCAAGCAGGATACCGACGTGGGCGCCGAGGACTTGGCAGTGCTGGTCGGGCAGTTCAAGGAGTACTTCCAGAAGCAGACGGGCTACGAGTTCCCCGACGAACCCAAGGAGCAGCTCCGCCTGGCCATCGAGGCTGTGTTCAAGTCCTGGAACAACCCGCGCGCATTCACCTACCGCAACGCCGAGAAGATCCCCCACGACCTGGGAACCGCTGTCAACGTGCAGACGATGGTGTTCGGCAACATGGGCGATGACAGTGGCACCGGTGTCGCCTTCACCCGCGATGCGGCGACGGGCGAGAAGATGCTCTACGGCGAGTACCTCATGAATGCCCAGGGCGAAGACGTGGTCGCCGGCGTGCGCACGCCGATGCCCATCAGCGACCTGAAGGACCAGAACCCGAAGCTCTACAAGCAGTTCGAGACCATCGCGCAGAAGCTCGAGAAACACTACCGCAACATGCAGGACATCGAGTTCACCATTGAGAAGGGCCGGCTCTACATCCTGCAGTGCCGCAACGGCAAGCGCACTCCGGCTGCCGCCATCAGGATCGCGGTCGACCAGGCCAAAGAGAAGCTCATCACCAAGGATGAGGCCGTCCTGCGCGTGGAGGCTTCGCAGCTCGAAGGCGCGATGCATCCGCAGCTCAAGGACGTTACGAAGCAGAAGGACAAGGCCATCGCCAAGGGCCTCAACGCCGGTCCCGGCGCCGCCACCGGCATGGCAGCCTTCGATGCCGACACGGCAGCACGCCTCGGCAAGGGCGGCCGCAACGAGCAGATCATCCTGGTCAGCGCCGAGACCACGCCTGACGACATCCACGGCATGTTGGCTGCTCAGGGTGTCCTCACCTCCCGCGGTGGTCGCACCTCCCACGCGGCGCTGGTTGCTCGCCAGTTCGGCATCCCCACCATCTGCGGTTGCGGCGAGCTCAGCATCAACGGCGCCAAGCGGCAGTTCACCGTGGGCGACACCACCATCAGTGAAGGCGACTGGATCACTATCGATGGCACCACCGGCGTGGTCTATAAAGGCCAGCTTCCCATCGAAGCCTCCGCCATCACCGGTGAGTTCGCCGAGTTGATGGAGTGGGCCGACAAAGCCCGCAAGCTCATGGTGTGGACCAACGCCGACAGCCCCGAACAGGCCGCGGAGGCAGTGCGAAACGGCGCCGAGGGAATCGGGCTCTGCCGCACCGAGCACATGTTTCTCGGCGACCGCGTGCCGATTGTTCAGCGCATGATCCTGGCCGAGGACGACAAGGTCCGCCAGAAGGCGTTGGACCAGTTGTTGCCGCTCCAGAAGGCGGACTTCCTCGGCATTTTCGAAGCCATGGAAGGCCGGCCGGTCGTTGTGCGCCTGATCGACCCGCCGCTCCATGAGTTCCTGCCGAACCACAGCGAGGTTCAGCAACAGGTCTACGTCGAGCGCATCCTCAACCCCACCAGCAAGAAGCTGGCAAAGCTGGAAGCGCTCCTCAGCAAACTAGAAGAGATGCACGAAGCTAACCCGATGCTGGGTCTGCGCGGCTGCCGGCTTTCCATTGTCTTCCCGCAGATCGTCCAGATGCAGGTGTCGGCCATCATCGGCGCGGCCTGCGACCTGAAGGCGAGAGACCTGGACGTGCACCCCGAGATCATGATCCCGCTGGTGGGCCATGTCAACGAGCTGAAGCACCTGCGTGGGCAGCTCGAACAGGTCGCCAAGGACACCATGAAGGCGGCCGGCGTGAAGGTCGACTACAAGTTCGGCACCATGATCGAGATCCCGCGGGCCTGCCTGACCGCCGACGAGATCGCGAGGGAAGCTGAGTTCTTCTCCTTCGGCACCAACGACCTCACCCAGATGGCCTTCGGCATCTCCCGCGACGACGCCGGCGGATTTCTGCCGCAGTACCTCGAGAAGAAGATTCTCAAGGAAGACCCGACGGTCTCCATCGACGTCGAGGGAGTCGGCAAGCTCATGCGTCTCTGTGTCGACTTGGCGAAGCAGGCGAATCCGAAGATCAAGCTGGGCATCTGCGGTGAGCATGGCGGCGACCCCGCCTCCGTGAAGTTCTGCCACACGCTCGGTCTGACCTACGTCTCCTGCTCGCCCAAGCGCGTGCCCGTCGCCCGTCTGGCCGCGGCGCAGGCGGCGCTGGAAGAGAAGGCTGCCTGAGGCACGGCAATGAAGCACTGCTCGGCGAGGGTCTCCTGACCCCGCCGTCCCGCCGACCGCTAGGTCTCCACGGCC
>PEVN01000315.1:39888-48875 GCA_002779825.1 Armatimonadetes bacterium CG06_land_8_20_14_3_00_66_21
CCGCCGTCCCGCCGACCGCTAGGTCTCCACGGCCTTGTTGAGACCTCCGGTCGAGCGTTCCGGGGCGGTCGGAGACCTGCCCCGAGCCAGACCCTTCCCCGGCGGCTACGCGCCCGCGGGCTTCGCCGACTTGGGCTTCTCGGCCGACGGCGGCTTGCTCTTCTTCTCGGCGCCCAGGATGCCCTCAAGCGACTTGTCGAACTCGCTCCTCTCCTTGTCGCCCATGGCGTCGCCGGGGGCCTTGCCCTTGCCACCTTGTGCCTCGGGCGACAAGCTATCGTGACCACCTTCCTCGGCGATGATGCTCGGAGCGTCCTTCCACACCGCCGCGAGGCTCTTCTGCTCTTTCTCGGTGAGGGTGTCGCCGTACCTATCCCGCAACTCCTGCTCCAACGCCGCCCGGAAGTAGTCCAGAGACACGTCCATCCCAATGGGACCGTGGAAGCTGAAATTCACCGGCTTGCCCTTGTACCGGATGTCGAACTCCTTCTTGCCGTTGATGGTTACGCCGGCGTCGCAACTGATGCCGGCGTCTTCAATGGCGGTCTTGCCGTCTTGGGTGTTCGTATCCAGGAATTCAACGCGGATCCGGTTGGGGGCGGCTTTGCCGATCCGTTCCATCAGCTCGATGGAAGAGCCGTGGCAGGAATTGCCCGCCTGTACGAACGTCTCGATTACGACCTTCGCGTCCTTCGACCCAATGGGCGGGATCGGCTTCGGTTTGGGGGCCGCCTTTGTGTGCTTCTCCTGGTTGTGCTGCTCCTCGGCGGAGAGCGGCCCCTCCGGGGCAACGGGCTTGCTGTGGTCGTCCTTGTAGCGGAGGTTCGCCACGATGAAGGTGGCGGCGATCGCACAGGTTACAAGCAGCGTCTTCTTGAGAACTTCCATCCGGTTTCCTCGGCAATTCGTGATGCAGGCTGGCAGTGGGGGAGCGGCTTGGCTTGGCGGCAATGCGCCGTTTCTGACTGGCTTCTCAGTGTACAACAACAGACCTTCTGCGTCCAGTGACCGGCGCCGCTCCGAGGGCAGGCTGTCGGTGTGGGCGCCCTGAGTCAGCTCAGGTGGCGCGTCGGCGGCTACTGCCGGGGAACGAGACTTGCCCCGACCTCCAGCGCCGTCAGCCTCACCGCCACATTCGTCTTCAGCCCGGCATTCGCTATTAGTGTGACTCGAAGCCAGAAGGGCGTCGTCCCGTCCAGACCGCCAAGCGCTTCCGCGCCCAGCGTCAGCGTCTGTCGATGGCCGCCTGCCGCGTCCGTCGCCGATTCGCCCGACCAAGTCTTCCCATCCGGAGAGAACGCCAGCTTTGCGGAGCCGCCCAATTCCTGGATCGGTGCGGTGTCTGCGGTCACCTGCCAGTCGGTTGCCGGCTGGAGCGGCGTCACTTTGAGGACGACTGGCACTGTCAGCGCGCGCTTGCCGATGCTGGTAATCGCGAAGCCGTCCTGCAGGTACTGCGCGTTCTCGTCTTGGATGTAGCTGAGGCGCACGTAGGGGTTGCCGTAGGGGTCAGGAACTTCGTGTTCCCCGGGTGCCTTGTCGACCTCGGGGAAACTCGTTCGCCAGGAGAAACGAGTGCGCTCCTTGTCGTCCAGAGACACCGTGCCTTGCACGGTCGGCGCAGAGTGCGCCCAGGCGAACAGGCGCGGGGTCGGCTGCCGGAAGCCGATTTCCTCCGCCGGGAGGAAGTCGAAGTTCGCGACCAGCGCCTCCAACTCGCGGAACCAGCGCCGCGTGGCGGGGTCGAGGGCGTGCCATCCCCAGCGGATCGGCGCCACCTGTTTGCCGTCCACGACTTCCGCTTCCTGGCAGCAGAAGTACGCTACGGGCACGTTGTACTCGCGGCAGACGCGAACCTGGTCGTCGAACACCTTGCGTCCCGCCGTGGCCCACCAATCCTCCTTCGTGCAGCCCTCCCGGTCGTAGAACACCCACGTCGGCGAGGCCCAAGCGACGTGGATCGCCGGCTTGCCGGTCTCCAGGAACTTGAGCAGCTTCTTCTCGAATGCCGCGGCCGGCTGTCCGTACAAGTCCAGCACCCACCCGTCGGCGGGCAGCGCCACCCAGCCCGACGTCGTCCCAACCTCAGGCGCGACCATCGGCGTCCACCACTGGTACACCGGCAGCTCGGGCCAGCGCTCCTTGCACCAATGGTAGAGTGCGGTCAGCGTCTCGGTTCCACCAAACCAGTACACGTTCTCCTCATCCAGAGTGATGGCGTACAACCACCTTGGGTCGGTGTGCTGGAACAGCTCCGTCAACCGCTGCTTGGCGACGTTCAGGTCGATCTTCTGCGCCTTCTTGCCAAGCAAGACGCGCAGGATGATCTTCTTGCCGTTCCGGGCAAACTCTCTGAGCGTACCGGCAAGCTCGGGACTGGGTCCCTCCGCGTTGTACTGCATGACGAAAAAATCCCACGGCGTGCGTGGGTCCCTGGCCCGCTCGGCCGTAAGCAGGTTAGTCACGCCCTCCTGAGTTGGGTCCACGCCGTGGACGCAGTTCAGATTGGCGTAAAGCCCGCTGTCGCGGAACGTCAGAGGCGCGCGGTCGAGGGTGACCGGCAGATTTTCGGCGGGTGCAGGTTCGAGGCTGTTGAGCGTCAGAAGCAGCCCGAGCGCGCGCAGGATACTCATCGTGGTTTCACTCCAACAGAGCTCATACAGGGATCATCTCGGTTGACATCGTACCAGCCACGTCTGGAGGGGTCAACGGTAGGTGACAAGGGGAACCCCGCGCGAGCGAAGGCGGCCGCGGCCGGATTGTCCCTGGAGGGCGGCCCGCCACTGGCGTGGAAGGTCAATGGCGTCGGCGTTGGCTACTCGACCGTTTCCATTGCGGGCGGCAAGTTGTTCACCATGGGCGACCTGCGCGAAGGGGGAGACAACCAGCAGTTCGTCATCGCCCTGAACGAAGCCGAGGGCAGCAGGCTCTGGACCGCGAAGGTTGGGCCCCCTCACGGAGATGGCTCTCGCTGCACCCCGACGGTGGATGACGGGCTCGTGTATGCGGTTGGTACCGAAGGCGACGTCGTCTGCGTCCAGACCGAGACCGGCAAGGAGGTTTGGCGGAAGAGCTTGGTGCAGGACTTCGGCGGCAAGATGATGTCCGGCTGGAAGTTCAGCGAGTCCCCGCTGGTCGACGGCAACAAGCTCGTGTGCACGCCAGGTGGCAGCGCGGCAGTGATGGTTGCCCTGAACAAGAAGACCGGCGCCCTGATCTGGAAGTGCGCGCTGCCCGACGACGCGAAGATGCGCGACGGGGCGGGGTACTCGTCCATCGTGATCAGCGAGGGGGCCGGGGGGAGGCAGTACGTCCAGCTTCTCGGCGGTGGGATCTTCAGCGCCAGAGCTGACGACGGCACGTCCCTCTGGGGCTACCAGCGCATCGCCAACGGCACTGCCAACATCCCGACTTCGGTGGTCGACGGCGACTACGTCTTCTGCGCGACGGGATACGGAGCGGGCGCCGCATTGCTCCAGCTGACACCCACAGGTGACGGCGGCGTCAACGCCGAGGAAGTGTGGTTCCTGAACGGGAATACCTTCCAGAACCATCACGGCGGCTTCGTGCGAATCGGCGACTACGTCTACGGCGGCCACGATCACAACGCCGGCGCGCCGACCTGCCTCGAGCTGAAGACCGGCAAGATCGTCTGGCAGGAGCAGCAGCCCGGCGAGGGATCCGGCGCGGTTCTGTACGCCGAGGGTAACCTCATCTTCCGCTATCAGGATGGCGTAGTCGCCCTGATCGGGGCGACCCCGGACGGGTACCAACTCCACGGCCAGTTCACGCCACCCAAGGAGCCCCGCATGGGCGGCAACGCCTGGGCGCACCCGGTCATCGCCAACGGCAAGCTCTACCTGCGGCACCAGGACGTGCTGTTCTGCTACGACGTGACGCAGCACTGATCCGAACCGCGCGGACCTCGACTTACTCGCGCACGTCCGCGCGGTGCCAGGCCGTGGAGAACTGATCGACCGTGACGCCCTGCGCAATGTAGAACGTCGGCGCGCGACCGATCATGCGGCGTAGAGTGGGGGACGCCGCGACGGGCGTGCGCACGTTCATTACATCGCTGCGCTCCCAGTCCCCAACCGCGGGGAGCCGCAACGGGACTTCGGTGGCGTCGCGGTCGGAGTTGCGCCAGCAGACCGCGACGCACCGACCCGCTCCCTGGAAGACGTAGACCCGAATACCAGCGGCCTGGGCGATGGCCTCCACGAACGTCGCCCCGTCCAGTAGATCCGCTGCAGTGGCATACGCCACACCGAGAGGCTTGAGCCCGCCGTGGAGTTCGAGCATCCGCGTGTTGACCGGGTCGCTCAGGAAGCTCTCGACGAAGCCCTTGCGCCGCGGCCAGAGCGCGTCGTAGTAGAACATCTTCCGGACGCCCGCAGCCAGGTTGACCACGTACATGCGGACCACCGCGTCGGCCGCTTCGCGGTAGTTGTAGACGGCGTCGTTCTCGGCGTACCCCGCCCGGTTCTGATCGAGGAACGAAGTCGAATATACCGCCGCCTCCGTGTTCCACAGCGGCTTCTCGCCGCCGCTGTCGCGCATCATCGCCCGGAGGGTCGACAGGTGCTGCGTGAACCACTCCACCTGCTTCTCAAAGGGCTGCCCCGCGTAGCCGTAGTGGAACGACACCACGTCGCAGTACTTCAGCATCCCGGCCCGAAGCGCCTTGTCGACCCAGTCCAGCGAAGAGAGGGCAAACCCGCCGCCGCCCACAATCACGCAGTCGGGGTTCGCCTGCTTGGCCGCTTCGTACGCCACCGATAGCAGCTCGACGTACTGCTCCGGCGTTCCCACCCAGAAGCCGCTGTAGTGAGGCTCGTTCCAGACCTCCCAGTACTTGAGGGAGTCGCGGTAGTGGCTGACTGTCTCGAAGACGTACCGGCGGAAGTCATCCATGTTCTGGGGCAGTTGCCTTGACCGCGCGTGCGCGGCCACGCCCGGCGCCGTGGTGGCCGCCCATTCCGGCGCCCACATGAACTCGCCGAGCAGGTTGAGTCCGTTCGACCGCAGCAGGGCAATGTCGTCGTCATACCAACGCCACTTGCCTCGTTCCGGCTGCACGTTCGTCCACCACGTGTACTGGATGGCGTCATGGTCGCGGGCCCACCGCATACCGAGCTTTCGCGCCAGCGGGTAATGGAACTCCGGCAGTTCCCAATGCGGGTGGCCGCCGAAGTAGGAGGCTTCGTCGGCGGTCTGCTCACTCAGGCGCTTGGGGAGCACGCTGAAGGAGATCAGGTCGCCCTGCGGCGTCTCAGGACCTGCGGCCGGGATGGCGGTCAGCGCAACCTTGAAGAGGCCGCGGCGCGGCGCGGACAGGGCGACTGTCACGTTCTCGGTCCTGCCTGTCTCCTGTGTCGTTCGCGCCTCGGCGCTGCCGGCCGGTTGCCCGTAGACATCGGTCAGGTTGAAGCGTAGTCGCAGGGGCGTCGCCTCCTGGGCAAGCCACTCCGTGGTGAGCTGCGCTGACTCGCCGTCGAAGTAGATCGCGTCCTGCCGGTCGAGCGTCGTCTTCAGGTTCGCCAGCGTCGGGCTGACCACCGGCACGGGTTTCGGGGGCAGTAGGTCGTCGCTGAAGCGCCGAACGGTCACGCCGTCCACGTACACGTCCGTTCCCCAGCCGCCGACAAGCATGAGCTTGCCGGACTCTGGCATTAGCTCATCCTGCACGTCCAGGAACAGCTTGCCATCGAGATACGCGCGAACCGTCTGCCCGACGCAGTCCAGCCGCAGCACGAAGCTGTCCGGGTCCCACAGGTACTTCTGCCAACTCGGCGCGCGCCCCAGTTGCTTGCCGACGTCCTCTGCCGCTACGCCGGAGGGCACGTGCTGGATCCGACGGTCGAGCATCAGCGACGAGTACTGCTGGTTGACCGAGAGCCAATACGCGTCCTTCACGACCATGCCGGACCAGTGGCATCTCGGCGCCTGCATGAGGCGCATGGCGACAGAAATGTCGCCCTCGAACACTCGGTCCAAGAGCACCCGCGGGTTGGCGTGGTCGGAGACGATATGCAGCCGCCCGTTCTCGATGGTGGCAGCGCCTTCGAGGACCTTCCAGGGAGGCGCGGGTGCGGTGGTACCAGCGGCGTTGAAGTGGTCCTCGTATAGCAACTCGCCGGCCGAGACACTGCCAAGGGATACCCACCCCACGGCCGCGGCAACGACGCCCAAGACGACGGCGGGGAGTGCATGTGCGTTTGGGGTATTGTCGCTCATGGTCTGGCCATTATGCGTTGTGGGAGGTCGGGCAGCAATGCTCCCGAGGCCCGCAGCCGCATGATGACCGGCCGGGTCTGCGCGTGTATAATCGGGGTCGGTGATTCACCATGAGCGTTGCGACATTGGCACTACCCAAACTGACGACTATGGATGAGTTCTGGTTGCTCCCGGACAATGGCGCCCGCTGCGAGCTTCTGAAAGGAGTGGTCCTGGAGCTGCCCCCAGCCGGCTACGAGCACGGAGACCTGACCATGAACGTCGCCGCTGCACTCAAGGCACATGCCCAGGCCCACCAGTTAGGGCGCGTCGTCTTTGAATCGGGGTTTGTGGTCTCCCGCGACCCAGACACCGTCCGGGCGCCTGACTGCGCCTTCGTCTCAGCCGAGAGGGTGCCGGTACCGCGACCTGAGAAGTACTTCGAGGGACCGCCCGACTTGGCCGTGGAGGTGGTCTCTCCTGGCGACACCGCCTCCGACGTGCACGAGAAGGTCACCCAGTGGCTGGATGCCGGCGCGCGACTGGTGTGGGTCATCTATCCTCGGACACGGACCGTCGTCGTTTACAACTCACGCAAAGACGCGACCATCCTTCGCGACGACGACACGCTCTCTGGTGAAGGCGTAGTACCCGGGTTCGAGCTGCCGGTCGGGCGGATCTTCGAGTAGGCAGCAGGTACTGATGACTCCTCGCGAACGCCTCCTCGCCCCCTTCCGCGGCCTCAAGCCGGACCGTCCCGCTTGGCTTGCCGACCTCAGCTACTGGTATGGCGCCACCAAGGCCGCCGGCAAGCTCGACGCCCAATACGACAGTGCGGAGGGCTACAAGCAACTTCACGAGGACTTGGGCGTGTGCTGCTACTACAGCCAGGGCGGCGCTACCTACAGCGTCCGGTACGAGGGTGTCCAGACTGACAGCCGGGAAGAGCACGGCGAGCGGGTGACATGGTGGCGAACGCCGGCAGGTGAACTCTCGGATCGCTGGCGGTACATCCCGCAGGCGCATTGTTGGGCGCACGTTGAGTACGCGGTGAAGACCGTTGACGACCTGCGGGTGGTGGCGGACCTGTTCGGGCGAATGCGCGTTGAGCCCAACGAGACGGCATTCCCCCAAGCGGTCGAGTTCCTGGGCGACTCCGGGGTGCCCATTTCAGCCGTCCCGCGCAGTCCGTTGCCGGCGCTACTCGCCGACTGGTGCGGGGTCATGAAGGCGATCTACCTGATTGCTGATGAGCCGAACGCCGTCGGCGACACGCTGGAAGCCATCGACCGCGCCAACGGTCCGGCCTTCGACTGCGCGGCGGCAAGCCCGGTGGAGCTGTTCCACTTCTGCGACAACCTGGACAGCGCCGCCTCTGCGTCGTTGTTCGAGCCGTACATGGGCGAGTACTACTCGCGACGGCTGCAGCAACTCCACGCCGCAGGCAAGTTCGCGGTGGTGCACTTGGATGGCTCAGTCCGCGGGCTGCTCCCGAAGCTCGCGGCGGTCGGGTTTGATGGCGTCGAGTCGATCACGCCGGCACCCGTCGGCGATGTTGCGATCGAAGAACTCCGCACCGTGGCGGCCAATGAGCAAACGATCCTGTGGGGCGGGATCCCTGGGGCGATGTTCTGCGCGCCATGGGGCGAAGACGAGGTGGCGGCCCACGCTCGGCGGCTGCTTGACGCCCTGGCGGCGGAGGGCCGACTGGTCGTCGGCAGCGCCGACCAGATCCCGCCCGATGGCAACGTGCGGCTCTGTCGAGCCATCGCCGATGCCTGTGAGCAGTGGCGGCCGCCGCGCGCGTAGGGCACGCTCGCTCCGCGCACTCCGCTGCGCTCCGTGACGCCAGACTACTCGGCTGGCAGGAACGGGAAGAGGGTGCGCACCTCGTCCTCCGGCAACCTGCGGCCGTACTCGGAGACGCTGACCGTCTCCGCTGTCTTCACTGCAGCGCCGCGCGCTTCGCCGTACCACTTGTGCAGGCAGTCGCGGGCGCTGTCTGCCGTTCCGCCGAACCGGCCCAGCAGGCGCTCCCGGAGCCAGGCTCTTCGTTCTACCTCGGCTTCGGGGACCTCGTCCAGCGTGCCGCCGTTGTACGGCAGCCACTCGTACATCTGTGAGGCGTGGCAGTGGATCATGTCCACTTTCCGCTCGAACACGTCGTCGGTGTCCAGGGCGACGGTGGGGACGTACGGGTTGGGCAGTCTGAAGGCGTCGTAGAAGTACCCGAGCACGGGCGCCCGCTGCAGGTGCGGCGTGAGCGGCGCAACGTTTGGCACGGTCACCGTGTACGAGGCGTCCTGGACCACCACGCCGACTGCGCGGTGGTCGGGGTGGTAGTCGTTGGCGCGGTGGCACAGGACCAAGTCGGCCTCGAACTCGCGCATTCGCTGGATCACGAGCTTCCGGTTGCGCACATCCGGCTCCAACTCGCCGTTGTGTATGTCCAGCACTTCGTACTCGATGTCGGCGATCTGCGCCGCGGCTTGCGCCTCTTCGCAGCGACGGCGCGCCAAAGGGCCGCCTCCCTGGGAGAAGTGTCCCGTGTCGCCGTTGGTCATCGACACGAACTTGACGCGATGGCCCAGCGCCCGGTACTTCATCGCGGTGCCGCCGAAGCGGAGGTCGCAGTCGTCTGGATGGGCGCCGAAGCAGAGGATGTTGAGGGGTCTGTCTGGCATGAGGGAGGCTCCTTGGGAAAGGAAGTCAGCTATACTCGCGAAGGTTAGGAATACACCGAAGCTAGTGCACAAGTTCGACGCCTCTGC